>JBBTJN010000186.1:0-9366 GCA_038059415.1 Elusimicrobiota bacterium
GGAGCTGCTACGTCGGTAGTAAGGTGCGAAAAATCACCGATTCGTCAGAGCTGAGAACAATCGAGAAATATCGGGGCCGGCCTTATCATTGCGCGAACAGTCTCGACAATTCCTGCGACCGCTTCGTCGCGGCCTCGACGCCGTCGATGAGCACGGAGCGCAGGCCCCTGCTCTCGAGGACATGGATCGCGGTGATCGCGGTCCCGCCGGGGGTCGTCACCTCATCCTTGAGAACGGCCGGATGCTTGCCGGTTTCTAAAACGAGTTTGGCTGAGCCAAACACGGTCTGCGCGGCGAGCTTGGCCGCGATCGCGCGGGGGATGCCCATTTTCACGCCGCCATCGATCATCGCCTCGATGACCATGTAGATGTACACGGGCCCCGAGCCGGAGAGCCCCGTCACGGCGTCGAGCGCGGACTCAGGCAAGGTCACGACGAGGCCGACCGCGCCGAAGACGGCTTCGGCGAGCTTGAGCTCGCGTTCGCCCGCGTGTTCGCCGGCGGCGATGGCGGTGGCCCCCGCGTCCACGAGACAGGGCGTGTTCGGCATCGCGCGCACGACCGGTCCGTCCACGCGCAGGGCCTTGCTGATCGAGGCGGTGGTGATTCCGGCCATCACCGAGACGACGAGCTGGTCCTTCAAGATGTGCCCGGCCAGCTCCTCGAGAACCTTTCCGGCCATCTGCGGCTTGACCGCCAAAATTACGATGTCGGCGCCGGCGACCGTCTTCTTATTGTCGATCGAGGTGCGCACGCCCCATTTCTTTTGAAGCTCGGCGAGGGCCTCGGAGTTTCGTCTCGCGGCGACGATGCTTTTGGCGGGAACGAGCTTCGATTTCACCATGCCCCCAATGAGGGCCCCCGCCATGTGTCCGGCTCCGATCACCGCGATGGTCTGATTTTTGAGCATAGGAACACTATATAACAGTCGCGCGCGAGGGCGTCAAGGACAGGACAGGACGCGGCCCAAGCCGTCCTCAGGGGTGTCGCGCCTTTAGATTCGTTATGGTTTCCTTTTGGCGAGACCGTATGCTTTATGAAGCGCCTTCAAAGCGGATTCGCCTTGGGCGAGGTCCACGACGCAGGAGACGCGCAGGTCCGAGGCGGAGATCATGTGGATGTTGATCTTATGATCGGCGAGGGCGGTGAACATCGTCGCGGCGATCTTCGGGGAATGCCGGAAGCCGGTGCCGACGGCGGAAATTTTCGCCACCTGTTCATTGAGGTCCACGCGTTCGGCCCGGAGCTTCTTCGCGACGGCCTCTAGGGCCTTCTTCGCCTTGAGCGAGTAGGCCTTCGGCGTCATGAAGGACATGTCGTTGACGCCGCTCTGGCTTGGGGCGGACTGGATGATCATGTCCACCGGGATGTCGTCGGCGGCAAGCGCGGTGAGGACCTGGGCGGCCACGCCGGGTTGGTCGGGGACGCCGACGACGCTCAGGCGCACCTCGCTCTTGTCGAGGGCGAGGCTTGAGACGAATGCTTTTTCCAGCATGAGCTTCTCCGTTTTATAAGCGACGACTTTCGTGCCGGGCAATGTATGGAAGGCGGAACGAACGTGGAGCTCGACGCCGAAGCGTTCGGCGACCTCCATCGAGCGCGCCTGCATGACCTGAGCGCCGGAGCCGGCGAGTTCCAGCATCTCCGCGAAAGAAATGTGGGAGAGCTTGCGCGCGTCGTGCACGATGCGCGGGTCGGCGGTGTAGACGCCCTTCACGTCCGAGAAAATCTCGCAGCGTCCGGTCTTGAGCGCCGAGGCGAGGGCGACAGCGGTGAGATCGGAGCCGCCGCGGCCGAGCGTGAGCGTATCCCCGTTAGGGGCGAGACCCTGGAAGCCGGCGACCACGACGATGCGCCCCGCGGCAAGGTGCTTTAATATGACCCGCGTTCGAATACGTCTGATCTGCGCCCGGGATGCGTCTCCCACGGCGTCTATCCCCGCCTGCGGGCCGGTGAGGGATATCGCGGGAATTGCCCTGGCCCGGCAGGCCATCGCGAAGAGCGAGATGCCGACCTGTTCTCCGGTCGTGATCAGCTGGTCGAGTTCGCGGTCGTCGGGCTTGGGCGTGATGCGTTCGGCCAAAGAAATCAATTCGTCGGTCATGTCGCCAGGCGCGGAGACGACGACGACGACGCCGAAGCCCTTGCGGCGCTCGCCGATCGCGCGCTCCGCGGCGCGCTGGATCTTCTCGGGATCGGCGACGGAGGTGCCGCCGAATTTCATGACGGTGATTTTCCTCGAAGGCATTCTAGCGTTCGACGCGCACTCCCTGACGATCGACGCTCAGCTCGAGCGCGCGGGACTTCACGCGCTTGGCGGCGAACGCGCGGCGGATGGCCTCACCGACGCGGCGGCCGGCGTCTCCTGCGACGAGCGCAAGCACAGCGGGGCCGGAGCCGGAGAGCGCCGCGCCCGCGGCGCCGGCTTTGATCGCGGACGCGAGCGCGTTCGCGAGGCCGGGAACGAGACGCGCGCGGTAGGGCTGGTGGAGGCGGTCGTCCATCAGGACGTCGAGGCCGCGCGTGCGCCCCGTCTCAAGGGCGCGCACGAGCAGGATCGCGCGCGACGTGTTGAACACGGCGTCGGCGAGCGGGACATTCCTCGGCAGCGCTGCGCGGGCCTTCCTGGTCGCGAGCTGGAACTCAGGAACGCCGATGACCGCGCAGAACGAGGGGTGGATGTTCAGGCGCTGGGCGGTCGAGCGGCCGTTGATGGCGAGGCTCGCGGTGAGACCGCCATGGACGCAGGGAGCGACGTTGTCGGGGTGCCCCTCGAGCTTCACGGCCAGCAATTCGAGCTCATCCTCGGAGCGACTTAAGGTGCCGAACAGATGTGAACCCGCCCACAGGCCCGCGACCGCGGCCGCGGCCGAGGAACCCAGGCCGCGCGCGAGGGGGATGCGGTTGACGGCCTTGAAGACGAGCCGACCCGGCAGGCGTTTGGGAAGAATCATGCGAGCGGCCTGGACGAGCATGTTATTCTCGCCGCGCGGCAAGGTTTTCGCGCCCTCGCCTTCAATCTCGACGAGGGCGTCGCCTGAACCTTCGATCATCTCCAGCGTCAGCTCGTTGCGCAGATCGAGCGCCAGGCCCAGGCAGTCGAAGCCGGGCCCGAGGTTGCTCGTCGAGGCGGGGACGGACACCGTCACGCGCGCCAATATTTTTGTCACAGTTTTATCGCTCCTCCGGCTTTCACGCTGCGGATCCTCGGCGCGAAGCGTGAGGTAATGCCCGGATCCTTGAGACCGTTTCCCGTCAGCACGCAAACCGTCACGCCGCGAGGCGCCTGGCCGTTATTGCCGAGCTGAAACAAGCCGGCGACCGAGGCGGCGGACGAGGGCTCGCAGAACACTCCCTCGCTGCGCGCGAGGAAACGGTACGCGGCCAGGATTTCGGCGTCGGTGACTTTGCCGATCATGCCGCCGGACTCGTCGCGTGCGGCGATGGCCCCGTTCCAGGAGACCGGGCGGCCGATGCGGATCGCGGTGGCGAGCGTCGTCGGATTCGCGACGGCCTTGCCTGAGACGAGCGGCGCCGCGCCGGCGGCCTGCCAGCCGAACATGCGCGGCTTCGCCCCGCTCTCTTTATAACCCTTCCAGTACGCGGTGATGTTCCCGGCGTTGCCGACGGGGATGAAGTGGTTGGCGGGCGCGCGACCGAGCTGTTCGAGGATCTCGAACGCGGCCGTCTTCTGGCCTTCGATGCGCAACGGGTTCGAGGAGTTGACGAGGACGAAGCCCCGCGTCTTCGCGGCCTCGTTGGCCATCACGAGCGCCTGGTCGAAGTTGCCCGAGACCTCGATGATCTCGGCGCCGTGCATCACGGCCTGGGAGAGCTTGCCCGCGGCGACCTTGCCCTTGGGCAGGAACACGACGCAGCGCAGGCCCGCGCGCGCGGCGTACGCCGCGGCGGAGGCCGAGGTGTTGCCCGTGGAGGCGCATAGCACTCCGGCGGCGCCCGCCTCGACGGCCTTCGAGACGGCGAGCGTCATGCCTCGATCTTTAAATGAACCCGTCGGATTGGCGCCTTCGATCTTGAGGAAAACGGACCCGGGAGGAAGGCCCGCGGTCCTCGCCACGCGGTCGGCCCGCACGAGCGGCGTATTGCCCTCGCCGAGGGTGATGATGGGCGTGCGGGAGGTCACCGGCAGGCGGTTGCGCCAGCGAGAGATCAGGCCGTTCAAGCCATCATCCTCATCGCGCAATGACGCGGGGACACGGCGGGCAAAGTTAGGATGCGTTTGCGCGCGCGCTCGAAGCGCTCATGCCGCGCGGGGTGCGTGACGATCATCACGGGCACATAGCGGCGGCCGGAGGCCGGATCCTGGTGGATGGCGGCAATCGAGACGCCCGCGTGCGCGAGCGCGTCGGCGATGCGGGCCAGAGCGCCGGGGCGGTCGAGGACTTCGAGGCGCAGATAAAAGGAGGAGACCAGGTGATCGGGAGAGGTCAGGATCAGGCGCCGCGACGCCGACATCGCTGCGGGCAGGCCGCCGCGGATGTCGCGCGCGAGGACGAACACGTCGGAGAGAACCGCCGAAGAGGTGGGACCGGCGCCCGCGCCCTGGCCGTAGAACATGAGGTCGCCGGCCGATGCGGCGTGGATGAGCAGGGCGTTATATTGAAGCCTGACTGCTGCAAGCGGGTGGGTGAGGGGCACCAAGGTCGGGGCCACGGAGGCCGAGACGGCGGGAGCGTCCGACTTTCCGGAAAAGCGCAGCGAGGCTACGAGCCGTGCGGTCATGGCGAGGTGCTCGCGCGCGAAGGATAAATCGCGCGCGAGCACGGGCTCGATGCCTGAGACGGGAAACGAGCCGGGCTTGAGCCAGCCGCCTGTGACGCGGCCGGCAAGCACGGTCAGCTTTTGCGCGGCGTCCTGTCCGGAGAGGTCCATCGCCGGATCCTTTTCAGCGAGGCCGAGTTTCTGCGCTTCTTTTAACGCGGCTTCGGGGGCCATGCCCTCCTCTCCGCGCGAGAGGATATAGTTGGTCGTCCCGTTGAGTATGCCGTCGACGCCGAGCACGCGGTCGCCCGAAAAGGATAATTCGAGCGCTCTCAGGACCGGGATGCCGCCCGCGACGCTGCCCTCGAAGGCGAGGCGCGCGCCGCCGACGCGCGCGGCGTTCGTGATCTCCGGCCAGGCGTGGGCGAGCAGGCGCTTGTTGGCCGTGACGAGCGCCTTGCCTCGGCCGAGCACTTCGAGCGCGAAGCGCTTGGGCGTCTCAAGGCCGCCGAGAAGCTCGACGAATAGGTCGGCTTCGGCGCGTCGGGCCATGTCGAGGGGATCTCGGTACCGGACGACGCAAGCGGGAAGGCCCAGCGCGCGAGCTTCACGGGCGGCGCCGCGGTCGGCGACGGCGACGAGGCGCAGTTCGGCGACGAGACGCTCCGCGATCTCGGCGCGGCGCGCGCGCAGCAGGCGGACGGTTTCCCGGCCGACGGTGCCGAGTCCGGCCACGGCGACGTTAAGGACGTTCATCCGGATATTCTACTCAATGTGTCCCGAGTGTGTCGGACTCGAGTCTTCATGTCTTCATGCGGCCGCGACGATGTTCCTCAATGGGATGGGAAACTGGTTTGAGGCTTGGCCGGCTCGGTCGGTGGACCGGGCGGGGGCGGCGTGAATATCGGCGGAGCGGGGGGTGGCGCGATCGCCGCAGGCGCCGTTTCGACCGCGATGGGCGCGGGTGCTGCGATCAGTCCGGTGTCCTGAGCGAACCCGGCCGCTATTTTAGTGGCGAGCGGCGTGGACAGGACATAGAGGCGGTCCGTGAGATCCACGGGCGCGGCGCGGAATTCAGAGAGCGTGGATGAGGAGGTCGCGTCGCTGAGGCGCTCCTCGCGGCTCCACAGCATGCGCGCGGTGTCGGCGCGGTACGCGCGCGAGGCGGCTGACAGCAGCGGCAAGGTGCGGTCCTGCTCATCGGGCTCGAGGCCGAAGGAGAGGTTCACCTCGACGATGACGGCGTCGTCGAGCGAGAGCAGCTTCGAGTAGTCGCGCGGCGAGGCCCTGCCCGCGTCCGTGAAGTAGTATTTTCGGCGCCAGTCGAGCTGGTCCGCGGCCGCGTTCCAGTCCCTGCGCTGAAGCGGGGCGATGCCGGCCTCGGCGGAGGTCTGCACCGTGGCGCCGCTGTACGCGACCTTGAGGGCGTTGATCAGAGCGGTCTCGACGGCTTGATCGTAGCGCGGGCGGGGGAGATAGGGCTGTATCTCTTTTGAGAGTTCGTTGATCCGATCCTCCTGCATGCCCTGTAGAAACGTGCCCAGCGGCAGGATCTTCAGGGCGGTTTCCGCCTTAGAGTCGGGATCGGCCACGATCCATGGGCCCGGGGACTGATAAACCATGACGATCAGGCGCTGGCCGGGCTTGAGCGCGCCGCGCGGATTCGGGGGCGGCTCGACGGTGACGCAGGCTGCGAGGAGCGAGACGATGGCGGCGAAGGCGATTGATCGGGGCATGGGCGTTCCTTAAGGATATATAATCGGGCGTGCGCGCGCTTGCTCTTGCCGGACTCCTCGTCTTCTGCGCCTGCGGAGATATCCGGCGAGACGCGCCGCGCAGCCTGGCTAGCGGCCGCGCCGCGCTGCAATCCGACGACGCCGCGACGCGCGCGAAAGCCGCCTGGGACTTGGGCCAACTCGGCCTGGCCGAGATTGCCGAGGGCGAGCCGGAGCCGGCCGTTTCAATCTCCCTGCGGGAGGCCGCGGTCGCGGCCTTGATCCCCATCGTATCCGACCCCGAGGCTTCGGTGCGTCGCGCCGCCGTCGCGGCTCTCGGCAAGACCGGCGGCTGCGACATTGAAGACGCTTTGGTATCTGCGGGCACCGATGTGGACGCGGGCGTTCGCGGAGAAGTCGCGCTCGCCTTGTTCCGGCACCGGTTCCTCAAACGGGTGCCGGAGTACTCGACGGCAAGCGTTAATAAACTTTTGACTTTGGCCGCCGATCCCGATCCCGAAGTCCGTTGGCGCGCCGTTTACGTTTTTACGCGCTTTCCCGACGAACGCGCCGTGAAGACGTTGACGCAAGCCGTAAAGGACTCCGACAAGGTCACCCGTCTTTTTGCCGTTCGAGCGCTGTTAAAACTCGGCCGTCGCGCGGATTTGGCGTTGCTGTCGGATACCGATATCTACGTCCGCGCCGAGGCGGTCGCCGCGTTCGGCGCCGCCAAGGCCGCGGGAGAACTGCCGCTTTCGGTGTACACCGATCCCTCCGCGCATGTCCGAGCCGCTGCCGCCGACGCCGTCGCCGCGACGGGTGAGGCCGGGCTCGCCGACCGTCTTGAGAAAATGGCGGACATGGATGGCCCTATGCCTCGCGGCCGCGCCTTGATCGCGCTGGCGAAGCTCCGCGGCGGCGCCGAAGCCGCGCGTCTATCGCGCGCGCGCAAAGACCCTCATTGGTGGATTCGCTCGAAAGCTTTCGAGGCGAGCGCCTTTCTGCCCGACGCCGACGCGGTCCTGAGCGCGGGCGTCGCCGACGCCGACGCGCGGGTCGCCTCGCAGGCGCTGGAGACTCTGGCCGCCGGCTTCGCCGTTGACGGCTCCACGTTGGCGGCCGCGGCGATCGCGCAAGTCCTGCGCGATCCGAGGGCCCAACTCGAGCTTCTCGGCACGGCCATCGACGCCGCGCACGAGCGCAAGTCGCCGGCGTTCGTCGAGGCGCTGAATGCGGCAGGGCGGCGCGCGGACCTCACCGCCGAGATCCGCAACTCCCTGCGCAAGGCGCTCGAGGCATCAGGCGGTGCGCTCAAGGCCGGGCCCGTCCCCGACGAGCCGAAGACGTTTGCGCCGCTCGCCGCTTCGCCGATCCTGGTTCTGGAAACCGAAAAGGGGATGGTCGAGCTTCTGCTCGATGCCGCCGCCGCGCCCAACACCGCCGCCGCGATCGCGGCGACGGTAAAAAAGGGCGTTTACGACGGCACGATATGGCACCGCGTCGTGACCGCCTTCGTCGTGCAGGGTGGCGACCCGCGCGGCTCGGGCTGGGGCGATGACGGCTTTCGGCTCGCAGATGAGATCAATCCAGCGCCCTTCCTGCGCGCCACTCTCGGTATGCCCAAGGCGGGCCCCGACACGGGCGGCTGCCAGCTGTTCGTGAGCCTCGTGCCCGCGCCGCACCTCGATGGCCGCTATACCGCCTTCGGCCGCGTCATCTCGGGCATGGAAGTTTTCGACGCCCTTGAGCCCGGCGATAAGATAATCAAAGCGCGCCTGCGTTGATGCGGTCCCGGGCATTTCTTAAGGTCCGGGCGAAATTGCTACACTTGGGAAACCACTCATGATCAAAGCCCTGTTCGAGAAGGCCTTCGGCACGCCCAGCGAGCGTACGCTCAAGCGCTTCGCCCCGATGCTGGCCAAGTGCAACGAATTCGAGGCCGAGATCAAGGCCCTGGCCGACGCCGATTTCCCGCTGCGCACGGAGACGCTCAAGGCTCGCGTGGCCGTTCTTTTCTCCGCGATCACGGTTCCCGCGAACGACGACGACAGGCGCGAGGAGCGCAAGCAGGCCGAGATTGCCGCCCTCAACGAGGTCCTGCCCGAGGCCTTCGCCTTGTGCCGCGAGGCTGCGCGCCGCTCGATCGGCCTGCGCCACTTCGATGTTCAGTTGCTGGGAGGGATGGTTCTCCATAACGGCTCGATCGCCGAGATGCGCACCGGCGAAGGCAAGACCCTTGTCGCCACCGCCCCGGCCTACCTCAATGCGCTCGTCGGCAAGGGCTGCCACATCGTCACGGTCAACGACTATCTGGCCAAGCGCGACAGCGAGTGGATGGGGCCGGTGTACCGCTTCCTCGGACTGAGCGTCGGCTGCGTCCAGCACGATGTTTCCAACATCGGCCGGCAGGCCGCCTACCGTTGCGACATCACCTTCATCACCAACAACGAGCTCGGCTTCGACTACCTGCGCGACAATATGGTCGTGCACAAGGAAGAGCGTGTGCTTCAGCACCTGTACTACGCGATCATCGACGAGGTCGACTCGATCCTCATCGACGAGGCGCGTACGCCGCTGATTATCTCCGGCGCCGCCGAGAAGTCCACCGAGCGCTACGCGATCGTCAACAAGCTGATCCCGAACCTCCGGGTGCGCATCATCACCGAAGAGGACGAGATCCAGGCGAAATACAAGGGGACGGATCTGCAGGCGGGGTTTGACGCGATCGTCGACGAGAAGAATCACACCGCCATACTGACCGAGGAAGGCATTTTGAAGTGCGAGGCCATGCTCGGCCTGGGCAACCTGTACGACGACCTCGAGGGCGAGTGGGTCCATCACATCACGCAGGCGCTGCGCGCGTGGCACCTCTACAAGCGCGACGTCGAATACGTCGTCAAGGACGGGGAAGTCATCATCGTCGACGAGT
>JBBTJN010000187.1:0-2024 GCA_038059415.1 Elusimicrobiota bacterium
ACGTTCCAGTCATGCAGCTGCAGCAGCTCCATCGGGTCCCAGGGCACGTAATCGCCCGGCTTGGAGCCCTCGCCGGTGACTCGGTCGGAGTCGATCGAGGACTGGTTCCAGTCCACATGCAGCATCGCGTTTTCCAGGCCCATCGTGGCGGCTGCTGAGAGCGCCTCGTGCGCGCGTCCGGGCGTCAAGCCGCCTTCGCCCTCGAGAATGTGTATTCGGGGCGCTCGGACGTAGGCGTCGGTCGCGCCTACGGCCAGGCCGAGGCTGGCGCCCAACCCGACGCCGCTGGCGCCGGTGGCGATGGCCACGAACGGAGTGGCCGGCGTCGGGTGACCATCGAGGGCCTTGGAGTTGAACTTGCGGAATAGGTCCGTGCCCTGGGTCGGGTTGCGCCGGAAGCCGAGCAGGTCCTCAAGTCGCAGCTGTTGCGTCACTCCGGGAAGTAGCCCCGGCATGCCGAGGCGCGCCATCTCGTTGCGCAGCGCCCACAGCGCGTAGAGGCCCATGGCCTTGTGTCCGGCCGCGTAGCAAAGCCGGTCGGCGTCAGAGCGGTCGGGGGCGCCCATATCATAATCCATGCTCTCGAAGAGCAGCGTGGAGGCGATCCGTCCGGAAGACACGCTGCCGCCGGGATGGCCGGAGTTCGGTACGAAGTTGAACAGGATCGCGCAAAGTGTCCGGTAGACCAGGTCGATGTCTTCAAGCAGAGGCGCCGGCTTGGCGGCCGACCTGGCGCGTAAAAAAACCCCTCTTCGGGGGCGCAGCGGGAAACTCTTGTTGGCCATGTGAAATTCTCCTTGCGGCGGCTAGGGGCCCCAGTGGCCGGAAGGCTTCGCAGGTTCGAAGCGATTGCAGGCTGGCCGGGATGTGACGTTGGACGGCAATATTCTCTTCTTGTAAGCGCAACGATGGCGCGTTGCTTTTTTCGGGTCGAGCTGCATCTCGCAATGGCGGCATTCGACGCATTTGTTCTTGCGTGTCATGAGGGGGACCTCTTCTCGGATTCCCAAAACTCGTCGACGGTTTTCTGCAGCGCCGCTATTTCCTGGGCGGGCATGTTTTTGAAGCGCCCCTGAATCTTCAGGAATTCTTCCACCGGCTTGCGCTTGGCGACGTTCATGTTCAGCCGGGTTGTCCCGTTTTCCACCTCATAGAGGCGGAATATCCCGGTCTGCACGGCCAGGCGCGACAGCCTCGCGCTGTCCATCGGGTCGGTTTTCCAGCCCGGGGGGCACGGCGACAGGATGCGGATGAAGCGGAAGCCCTTAACGGCCTTCGCTTTAGCGAACTTGCGAACCATATCCTCGGGATAGGCGGGCGTGGCGGTCGCGAAGTAGGGGATGTGATGCGCCAACATGATCGCGTCCAGGTCCTTCTTCGGCCGCTTGCTGCCGGACGCGCCCGGAGTGGACATAGTCCAGGCGCCGACGGGCGTGCCGCCGCTGCGTTGGATGCCGGTGTTCATGTACGCTTCGTTGTCATAGCAGACGTAGAGGATGTCCTCGTTTCGGTCGGCCGCGCCGGACAGAGCCTGTAGGCCGATGTCGAAGGTGCCTCCGTCCCCGGCCCAGGCTACGACCGTTGTCGTGAGGTCCCCGCGTGAGATGAGGCCGGCCTTGACGCCGGTCGCCGTCGCCGCGGCCGCGGCGAAGGGGCTGTGCAGAAGCGGCAGGTTGATGGAGCTGCGCGGCGCCGCTCCGGAGATCACGGTCCAGCAACAGGCCGGAACGACCATGACGGTCTGCGTTCCCAGGCCCTTGAGCGCGTAGCGCATCGCCATCGTGGCTCCGCAGCCCTGGCAGGCCAGGTGGCCCGAACTCATCAGCTCCGAAACGGGGATCGAGGTTTTCATCGCGCGTCCTCCACCCAGGTGGCGGGAGAGGGGTCTGTTTTTGGAGCGGCGTCGACGCGTTCCCATATTTCCTGGAGAAGCTCGACGGTAATGTCGCCGCCGCCGAGGCCGGTCACGTAGCCGTGCACGGTGACGCCGGGGCGCGGGTACAACGCGGCCTTGATCTCCTGGG
>JBBTJN010000188.1:0-1000 GCA_038059415.1 Elusimicrobiota bacterium
CCATTGCCCCACGCCCAGGGGCGCCGCCCATCACGCTCTTCCACAGCGACTCCATTTGCTTACGTCTCTCCGCGTCCAGGGGCCACCAAGCCATTGCGACCATTCTTTCCAGCGCCGGCTTCTGCCACAACACGTTCAACGGCACCGCTTCCAGCATCTCGCGCGCGTCCTTCTTGCGACCCAAGTCGTGCAGCACGCAGCCGAGGAACTGCCGGGCCTGCCAGTCCGTCGGCACCAGTTCGACGGCGCGTCTCAGCGCCGCTTCCGCTCCAGCGGGGCGCAGCAACGCCCATTGGCACGCGCCCAATCCGAACCACGCCTCGCCCCATTGCGGGGAAAGTTCCGCGGCGCGCTCATAAAACGGCAGAGCGTCGCCCACGCGCTTCTTCATGTAAAACAACCGGCCCAATCGGCACAGGATCTCGGCGTCGTGCCGTGCCGGACCGTCCGCCGCGACCTTGGCCGCCTCCTTAGCCCGCGCGATCATGCCGCGACCGAGGTAGGCCTCGACTAAACCCGTCAGGACGTCTTCTATCTGCGTGGCGGTCCCCCGTAGACCCTCGAGGATTTCGCACGCCCTGACATGCCCGCCCACGCGATTAAACGCCAGCGCCCGCCCCAGGTTCAGCTCCGCGTCGCCGGGAAACTTGCGCTCCCCTTCTTCGAAAACCACGAGCGCCTCTTCCGGGCTGTCCGCGAGAAGTAGCTCGAGTCCTCGGTCCAGATATTCACCGCTCGATTGGATGGACATATACCCTCCTCGCCGTTCCCGCCTCGGAGGCCTCGGAGTCGCGCCTTGCATTTAAGGAACGACCCCGATCCGCTTTTTCAAGGAAGACCAGGGTCCGAACGCTTTGGGTCCCGTATTAAGGGCCGTCGAACATCTCCGTCCGATGTTCTCAGTGTAATACGCGGATCCGGTTCCGTCAAGGGCTCTGTCGCATCCCCAGCTCTGACGAATCGGCGGGCCGTGACTCCGTCGAGAGGCTGGCGGTCACCT
>JBBTJN010000189.1:0-13101 GCA_038059415.1 Elusimicrobiota bacterium
TGGCGAGCTTCTGCTCGAGCGCCAGGTGCAGGTCCTGCGTGCCGATGATCGGGCGCACGGCCGCTGTGCCCACGCCGTGGCTGTCGATGGCGGCCTTCGCCGCGGCCTTGAGCTTGGGATGCCCGGTCAGATCCAGGTAATTGTTGGACGTTAGATTCACGACCTTCTTGCCGTCTACAATCGAGACAGGAGCTTGATGTCCCGTCAGCACCCTCAGCCTCACGAATCGGCCCTCGGCCTTGAGTTGGGCGTTCTCCACATCAAGGAAGTCCATCAAACCATCGGTCTTAGTCGCCATGCCGCGATTATATAGAATGTGGGCCATGAAGCGCACCGACGCGGACTCCATCCTTCTCCTCGCCCTATGCCTCTTCGGGATGCTCGCGCGGCTTGGAAGCGTACCCGCGATGTCCCTCGACGAGGCCTGGATCGGGATGATGGCCCAGCGCCTTCGAGACCTCGGGGCCTATACGCCGCACCAGATGAACCGCTACACGGGCCCGGCCTACGCGTGGCTCGTGTCGGCGTGCTTTTACGCGCGCGGCGTCACCCTGGAAAGCCTGCGCCTACCGGGCGCCCTGCTCAATGCCGTGGCGCTCGCGGGCCTCTGGCTGCATCTGCGCAGGCGCGTCTCTCCGGAAGCCGCCGCATCCTGGGCCCTGCTCTGCGCCGGCTCGGCGTATTTCCTGATGAAGTCGCGTCTAGCGTGGGAGGTATACGCGCTGCACCCGATCCTGATCCTCGGCACGCTCGCCGTCCTGGCCCGGCCGGGAGGCGCGGCGGCCCTCGTAGCGCTCACCATGCTCGGCGTGCAGAACCATTTCATCTATCTCTCGATTCCGGCCTCGCTCGTCGCGCTGTTCGGCGTACGAGCGGCCTGGCGCGGCGAAAAGGAAGCCGAGGGCCGTCTGCGCGACGCGGCATCGGCGCTCGCGGCCGGCGTCGTCCTGGCGCTCATCAAGTATCCCCTCACAGACGCACTCTGGGCCGCGCACCGCCCGGCGCTGCTCGCAGCGCTCGTCCTCCTTCCCGTCCTGGCCGCCGCGGTCGTCCGGCGCGCTCCCGACGACCTCCTGATGCTGCCGTTCACGCGCGCCCGCAGGGAGCTTTCGATTTTTTTGACGTTGACGACCGCCGCCTTCGTCATCTGGCATCTTATCGCGCTGATCCAGATTTTCGCGGGGCCGGTCGTGTTCAAGCGCCTGTTCTCCCATGAGCTTCCCAGCGTGCTGAACGTGATGTTCTATGCCTGGGGCCTCTTTCTAGCCGGCCTGCTCGCCTGGAGCAGCGTGCGCGCGTGGCACGACGAAAGCCTGAGCTTCCACGAGCGCACGCTGCTGCTCTGGCCGGCGGCCTTCGCGACGATCTTCATCCTCATCCGCCATACGAGTTCCCTGCGCTACTACTCTCTGCCGGCGCTGCTCGGCGCCCTCGCGCTCTCAGCCGCCCTGCCAAGGCTCGCGCGCGCCGACAGGAGCCGCATCCACCGCTGCATGATCGCGGCGGCGTTCGCGACACAGATTTTTCTGCTGCGCGAGATCAGCTCACCGGGCGACCGCCATCCATTAAACTTCCACGTCGGCTGGCGGGAAGAGAACTCCAAGGATTTCGCCCGCAAGGAGGGGCTGTTCGCCGCCTTTGACGCCTCCGGCGCCTGCCATATCGCCCATGAGGAGCGAAGCTTCACCGCGCTCCCGCTGTTTTTCCACCGCGCCGGGACCCCGGCCGCCCGCTGCGACGGCGCGCTTGCCTTCGATTCGGACCAGTGCCCCGAGTGCGCGGCCCCGCCCTTCTACCGTTGGGCCGTCGTACCCGCCGCTCGGTAGGACCGCGGCTAGGGGATGAAGACGACCTTGCCGCAGTCGCGCGCGGATCCGGTCATAGCGGCGAAGCCCGCCGCGTAGTCCTTCAGCGGGAACGTGTGCGTCACGACGGGCTTCAGGTCGATCGCGCCGGAGCGCAGCAGACGGTCGGCCTTGTACCACGTCTCGAAGATCTCGCGGCCGACGATGCCGTGCACGCGCACGCCCTTGAAGATCAGGTCGTTGGCCCAGTCGAGCTCGATCTTCTTCGAGGGGATGCCGAAAGCGGTGATGCGGCCGCCGCTGCGCACGCACTTGAAGGCCTGCGTGATGGCCTCCTGCGCGCCGGACATCTCACAGACGACATCATACCCATCCTTCACCTTGCCGGCCTTGATCGGATCCTCACCGGGCGACACGACGGCCGTAGCTCCCATCCGGATCGCGAGCTCGGCTCGGTACTTCGAACCTTCGACGGCGACGACCCGGTCCGCGCCCGAGGCCTTCGCGACGGCGATCGCGAACAGGCCCTGCGGGCCGCAGCCCATCACCAGCACCGACTTCGCGGCCACGGGCTCGACGAGCACGGAGTACACCGCGTTGCCGAAGGGTTCAAACAGAGAGCCCATATCTCTCAACGAATCGTCGCCGTGCTTCCAAGCGCAGCGCGCGGGCACGGCCGCGTATTCGCCAAAGCCGCCGGGGCCGTCGACGCCGATGATCTTCATCTCGCGGCAAACGTGGCGCTGGCCGTTCTGGCACTGATAGCACAGGCCGCAGAAGATGTGGCTCTCGATGGAGACGAAGTCGCCTTTCTTGAAGTCGCGCGCGGACGCGCCGACCTCCTCGATCGTGCCGCAGAACTCATGGCCGAAGGTGCTCGGCGTCTTGAAGCGCTCGGGCGCCCAGGAGTTCCAGCCGTAGATGGGAAGATCCGACCCGCAAATCGAGGCCCGATGCACTTTAACGAGGACCTCATCGGGCTTGATGCGAAGATCGTCCACTGCCTCGAAGACCGCTCCCGGCGCCGGCGTTTTTTTTAATAGGGCTTTCATTCGACTAAATTCCTCGCCACGAACAGCAGATTCTCCTTGCGCTCGCGTATGCGCCGGTAAAAGTAAGCAAACCAGCGGCTTCCATATGGAACGTAGATGCGCACCGTATGGCCCAACGAACGCAGTTCGCGCGCACGCTTGCCGCGGATGCCGTACAGCATCTGCAGCTCGTAGTCGGACTTGACTAGCCCCGCCGCGTCGAAGGCCTTCAACGCCGCCGCGATGCGGGCGTCATCGTGCGTCGCCACGGCCGGGATCGGCGCGCCGGCGAGGATCGCCGAACACCGGTCGTAGCTGGCGTCCACGTCCTTCTTGTCCGGGAAAGCGACCGTAGCGGGCTCCCGGTACGCGCCCTTGCACAGGCGCACACGGGCCTTGCGTGCGACGGCGTCCCGCGCGTCCTGCTCCGTGCGGCGCAGGTTGGACTGCAGCACGATGCCAACGCCGGGGTACTTGCCGTGGAGCGAGTAGAACAGATCGAGCGTCTTCTGCGTCCACTGCGAGGCTTCCATGTCGATGCGTACGAAGTTCTTGAGCCGCTGCGCCTCCTCCACGATGCGCAGAAGGCTCTCAGCGGCCAGCTTCTCATCGAAGGAAAGCCCCAGCTGGGTGAGCTTAAGCGAGATGTTCGCGTCCACGCCGGACTCGGAGAGGCGTCGAAGCATGGCGAGGTTCTCATCGGCGGCGGCGAGCGCCTGCGCACGATCGAGGCTGTCCTCGCCGAGGTTGTCGAGCGTGGCCTTCAGACCGTCGGCGTTCAATTCACGGACGGCGTCGATCGCTTCGGAGAGATCGTCGCCCGCGACGAAACGTCGGGCCAGGAAGGTGAGCGCTCTCATCGGCGCGATTCTAGCATTCCCCGCTAAGCCCCTTCCAGAACTTCAGGAAGTCCGCGGGCGGCGGCGCCTGGAAGCGCGCCGGACGGCCCGTGAACGGGTGCTCGAAGGAGATGCGGTAGGCGTGCAGCATCAAGCGCGGCGCCGAAGGCACGCCCTTGCGGTCGAACTCGGGGTCGCCCATCACGGGATGGCCGATGTGGGCAAGGTGAGCGCGGATCTGATGGGTGCGGCCGGTCAGGGGCTTTGCCTCGACTAGGGCCGCGATCTTCTTCTTGGCGACGACCCGAAACGAGGTCTCGGCGAGCTTGCCGAGCGGCGTCACGACGATCCGGCGCCGACCGGGCTCGCGTCCGATCGGGGCCGAGACGCTCGAGGTCGGCGGCGGAACGCCGCGCACGATCGCGCGGTAGGTCTTGTCCATGTAGCGTTCCTTGAACATGTCGGTGATCGCGGCATAGGTCTCGGGATCCTTGGCGACGAGAAGCACCCCGCTGGTCGGACGGTCGAGACGGTGGACGATGCCGCATCGCGGCGTCCCGGCCTTCAGAATCGAGGGACGGTGGACCTGTATCTCCGCGGCGAGGTTCGTCTCTCGTCCGGCGCGCGCCGCCTCCGGGCTCTTGAGCCAGGAGTCGCCCAGCGGGTGCATGAGCAGACCGGAGGGCTTATTGAGAACGAGCAGGCGTTTGTCCTCGTACAGCATCCAGGACTCGAAGTCATCGGAGGAAGCGGAGGCCGTCTCAGGGAGCTCGATATCGACCTTCTGGCCTTCTCGGATGGCCTCATCGGCGTCGACGACGACCCCGTCGACCTGGACCATGCCGCGCTTGATCATGTCCTTCAAGAAGGCCCGGCTAAATCCGGTCAGATTTTTCGAGAGAAACGCGTCTAGGCGGGGCAGGTCGCTCTCCACGATCAGGCGTTTCTTCATTGAGATTTTCTCCGTAAAGCCAGGGCGGCGAGCGTCGCCGCGGCGGCCGTGAGCGCCACCCACTGCGACGGGGACAGTCCGGCGACGAAGGCGCCGCGGTCGTCGCCGCGCAGGAACTCGACTGCGAAGCGCAGGGCGGAGTAGCCCACGATATAGGCGGCGAGCACGCTTCCGGGGCGCCAACGCCCGTCCGACACGCGCGGCAGGGCGAAGCGCGCGAGCAGGCCGAACAGGGCGAGGTTCAGAACGGCCTCGTAGACCTGGGTCGGATGGCGGGACGGGTCGCCCGCCATCGCCACGCCCCAGGGCAGGTTCGTGCGGCGGCCGTAGCAGCAACCCGCCGCGAGGCAGCCCAAGCGCCCGATGCCGTGGCCGAGCGCCAGCCCCGTCAGGCACCAGTCCGCGAGCTTTAAAAACGGAAGCTTTTGCCGCCGCGCGTGCCACAGGCCTACCGCGAGGCCGCCGATGAGCCCGCCGTAGAAGACGAAGCCATAGCGAAGGGCCCCGAAGGTGAACGCAAGCGAGCCGGGCGTGACGATGAAGTACATGACCTTGCCGCCGATGAAAGCGCCGCCGAACACCCAGCAAACGATGTCCCATATCTGATTCTCGGTGAGCCCCATGTCCGCGCGGCGGGAGACGAGCCAGCGCACGCCCGCCAGCCAGGCGAGCGCCACGATCACGCCGTAGGTCGAGAGATCGAGCGGGCCGAGCTTCAGCAGGACGGGAAGCATCGACCCCTCCAGACCATGATCCCGGTCGAGGCCGCGATGAGCCCCAGGCCCAACGCCTGCCCTTGGGAAAGAGGCCCCGGCATCGGCAAGGTGTCGGCGCGCAGAAACTCGAGGCAGAAACGCAGGACGCCGTACGCGGCGAAATAGCCGGCCGCGACAAGGCCGGGCTTGTATTTCCCTTCCTCCGTCGCGTGCAGGACGCGCCACAGAACGAGAGCGATCATCAGGTCTCCCACCGCCTCATAGATCTGGACCGGGTGAAGACGCACGCCGAGCATTTCCGGCGGGATCATCGAACGAGCATCCCGGAATACGACGCCCCAGGGAAGGTCGGTCGGCCGGCCGTAGCAGCAGCCGGCGAGGAAGCAACCGAGCCTGCCGAAGATGTGCCACATCAACGCGCCCAGGAACATATAGTCCGCGAGCTTGAGCACGGGGATCTTTTCCCAGCGCGCGAAGATCACCACGCACAGCGGCACGCCGACAAAGCCGCCGAACGCCGAATAGCCGTTCGTAAGCGAAAGCCCCTCTCGAAAACCGTACTGGAGCATGAACAGGAGCTTGCCGCCGAGAAAACCCGACGCCACGGCGAGGTTGATCAGCGCCCAGAAGGACTCCTCGTCGCGCAGGCCCATCTTCTCGCGGCGCAGCCAAAGAAGGCGGATCCCGATGACGCCGCCGAGCATGATCGCGGCGCCGTAGCCGTGGAGGCGCAGCGGGCCGAAGGCCAGAAGGACCGGCCACATTATTTCTTCTCGGGAGGAGGGAAGCGGTACTCGATCTCGCCCTTCTTGATGTAGCCGAGCTCGCGGCGGGCGAGGCGCTCGACCGGGCCGTCGCCGGAGCGCAGGGCCTTGAGGCGGCCGTCAAGTTCCAGCTCCTCTCGATTAAGCGCGAGGATCTCCCCATTAAGGCGGCGGAGCTCGAGCCAGTTGCGCATCAGGGAGCGGAAGCCGCCGTTGCCGAAGAACACGAACAGCAGTACGGCTCCGGCAAGCAGGCGGCCCCAGCGCGCGCGGACGAAATCAGACGCGCGCCGGACCCTCGCCTTCACCGCGCTCCGGCCGCAGAGGCAAAGGCTCCTCCGCCGGCGTAGGAGGCCTTGCTTCCAAGCGCCGCCTCGATCTGTAGGAGGCGGTTGTACTTCGCCAAACGCTCCGAGCGGCACGGCGCGCCGGTCTTGATCGCGCCCGCATTGAGCGCCACGGCGAGATCCGCGATAAACGCGTCCTCGGTCTCGCCCGAACGGTGGGAGATGACCGTCGAGAACCCGGCCTTCTGCGCGTCGGTCACGGCCTTGACGGTTTCGGTGATCGTGCCGATCTGGTTGAGCTTGATGAGAATGGCGTTGGCCGATTTCTCCATGATGCCCCGCGCCAGGCGCTCGGGGTTGGTGACGAACAAGTCGTCGCCGATCACGCGCAGGCGATCACCGACCTTGGCGGTCATGGCGCTCCATCCCGGCCAGTCGTTCTCGTCGAGAGGATCCTCGATGGAGACGATGCCGTGCTTGCCCGCCCACGACGCGTACACGTCCGCGATCTCCGCGGAGGTCAGAGGCTCGCCCTCGAGGATATACTTGCCGTCCTTGTAGAACTCGCTCGCGGCGCAGTCGAGCGCCAGGCGGACCTTGCCTTGGTAGCCGCCTTCGGCGATGGACGCGGCGAGGATCTCGAGGACTTCCCTATGGGTCTTGATCCGGGGCGCAAAGCCGCCCTCGTCGCCGACCGCGGTCGTCATCTTCAGCGCGGTCAACTTCTTCTTGAGGATCTGATAGACCTCGGCGCCGGCGCGCAGCGCCTCGGCGAAGGTCGGCGCCTCGGTCGGGACGAGCATGAATTCCTGGACGTCGAGGCCGGAGTCGGCGTGCTTGCCGCCGTTGACGACGTTGAGCATCGGAGCGGGCAGCAGCCATGTGTCCGACTTGATTGCGTACGCCATGCGTAGGAACGCGTACAGCGGCTGCCTGGCGGAGACCGCCGCCGCGCGGGCCGCCGCCATGGAGACGGCCAAAATCGCGTTGGCGCCGAGACGACCCTTGTTCGGGGCGCCGTCGAGAGCGATCATCTTCGCGTCGAGCGCCGCGAGGTCGGCGGCGTCAAAGCCCTTCACGGCCTTGGCGATCTCGCACTCGACGTTCTTGACGGCCTTGAGCACGCCCTTGCCGAAGTAGCGCGCCTTATCGCCGTCGCGCAGCTCGACGGCCTCGTGCTGGCCCGTGGACGCGCCGCTGGGCACGCCCGCCCAGCCGGTGGAGCCGTCGGCAAGAACGACCTCGGCCGCGACCGTCGGGTAACCCCGGCTGTCGAGAATCTCCTGCGCGCGGATGGACTCGATTTTTGACACTAGAATTTCCCCCGGAGCAGTTTCTTGCCTGCATCGATCATCTCGGCCAACCGCTTGGGCGTATGCGCCTCGGCGTACACGCGAAACACCGGCTCGGTGCCCGAGCTGCGCAGGCCGAGCCACGAGCCGTCGCGCAGAATGAACTTGAAGCCGTCGGACTGGTCGATGCGCCACACCGAGGCGCCGGCCAGCTCGAGCGGCGGCTTGAGCTTGAGACGTCCCTCGAGTTCGATGATGTCGCGCAGCCGCTCCATCTTGCAGTTGATGCGCGCGCCATGGAAGGCGTCGAGATTCTTAAACAGCCGGTCGCGCACGGCGGCGAGCGGCTTCTTCTCGAAGGCGACAAGCTCGATCATCAGCACGCAGGCGAGGATGCCGTCTTTTTCGGGCACGTGGCCGCGAATCGAGAGCCCCCCCGACTCCTCTCCCGCGAGCAGGAACGGCCCCGAACGCAGAAGCTCGCAAAGGTGCTTGAAGCCGACCGGCGTCTCGCGCGTCTCCGAGCCGTGGGACTTGGCCACGGCATCGATGAAATGCGAGGTCATGACCGAGCGTGCCGCCTTGCCCTTCAGGCCGCGGTTGACGACGAGGTGCTCGTAGGCCAGCGCGATGACTTCGTTCGGCGGGATCCAGACGCCGCCTGCGTCAATGATGCCGAAGCGATCCCCGTCACCGTCGCAGGCAAGACCGAGGGACAACCTCTGTTTCTTGACCTGTTGCGCAAGGCCCGCGGTAGATTCGGGCGTGGGCTCAGGCGAGATGCCCCCCAGAAGCACGTCGCGATCCTCATTGCGCGCGAAGACCTCCACGCCCAGCCGCTCCTCGAGAAACGAGCGCAGGTACAGGCGCGCGGAGCCGTGCATGGCGTCGACGCCGACCTTGAGCTTCGCTTTCCTTATGGCCTTGACGTCCACGAGGCTTTCGAGTTGGTCGAAGTAGGATTTTCGGAAATCCATCTTGTCGATCCAGGCTTCCTTGGTCGAGCGTTCATCCGTCATCGTCTTGATCGCATGGTCGCCGAGAAGCTCGATGCGGCGCTCCAGGTCGTTGGTCACGGCCGGCGAGGCCGGGCCTCCCCAGTATGGCATCCACTTGAAGCCGTTGTACTGCGCGGGGTTGTGCGAGGCGGTGATCATCACGCCGCCGACGGCCTTGTTGGCGAGAACGGCCCAGGCGACGGCGGGCGTCGGGATGTCGGCGACGGAGAACAAGGTTCGGATTCCGTCGTTGGCGAACACCGCGGCGACATCATGCGCGAAGTCCTCGGACTGAAAGCGCGTGTCGTAGCCCACGATGACAGTCGGGACGCGCGAAGGCGCGGTCCCCGCCAAAAACTGACGATACTCGTCGCTGATGTAGCCGACATCGGGGCTCTCCTTCACGCAGCCCGCGACGCTGTGGGCGACCTTTCGCACATTCTGGAACGTAAAATCGTCCGAGACGATGCCGCGCCAACCAGAAGTGCCGAATCTAATCATTTTGCCCCTTGAGCCTATTGAATCGTGGGCCGCATATTAGGAAAAGCGCGGTCAAAGGTCAATGCCTAGATTCGCCTCGCTCTGCATAGGCCAATGGGCCAATGGGTCTTTGGGCCTTTGGACCCATGGCGCCGCAGCCATTCCGGGGCTATGCTGTGGAGGTCGCAGAAAAGACCGGAGAATGATGATGAATACAAAAACCCCCCTCGCGCTGGCCTTCCTGATGACGGCCTCAGCCGCCATGGCGCAGCTCACCCCTTTCGTGGGCCCCCCCCCCCCCGGCCCCAGCGCAACGACGCCGCCGCTCTTCACCGAGATCCAGTGGTTGGGCCAGAACCCACCCATCGAGCCGGAGGCCTATACCATCGACATGGGCAACGGCATGGTGTCCGACTGCAACGCCCTCAGCTGCGGCATACCCCGCAAAATGACCGACGCTGAGAAAGGCACGGCAAAAAAGGAAATCGCCGCAACCGTTAAGGAGAGCACTAACATGTACCCCGGCGGCAAGGAGGACGGCCGATCGATCAGCTCCATCCAGGCCGGCATGAATGACGACCCCGCGCCCCCGACCGAGCCTGCGTTCAACCCCAACGGGGAATCGGTCATCACGGTGCCGGGCAGTATCGCGAAGACCGCGGCCGAGCGCGGATATACTTACACCCAGATCAGAGAGGCCGCGGAGAACAGCGAGGCCCTCATAGGTGGCGGCGTCTCGACCTTCAACGACACGGCGAACTCCTCTCGCAGGCCCGATCCGCCCGTGGACGAGAATTACCTGGGTAAGGTTCAATTTTCTCCGAACGAATAGCCTAGGTCCATGGCCCTAGGCCCTCCCAGGTCCTAGGACACTGACGCGCGAAATCCTTTCCCGCTATCCTCCTGGCAAGGAAAGGAAATGAGAACCAACCTCAAGACGGCGACGTTCTCGGCGATGATGGTCTTCGCGGCCCTGTCCGCCGCCGCGGACATAGCCCGGCCCCCGATCACCAACGATCCCCTGACGCAGCAAATCATGAGGCACATGCTGATCCGCAAGGGCCCCGGAGAAGTCACGGGCGCGGTGCGCATCGCCTCCGGCGAAACGATCCCGCTCAAATTCGCCGAACCTCCCGCCCTCATCAAGCCCAGCGAAGGCCTCGTCGCGAAGCCCGTCAAGACGAAGGATTCAAAAAATACCCGCTACGCCGCCGCGCAGCTCAAGATAATATCGGAAGAGAAGCAGCGCTCCCGGGCATTCCGTTAACAAACGTAGAATAGCCCCCATGACGAAAAGCTCAGCGCCGGCTCCCATCGACAAATATGCGCTTTACGTCTCCGCGGTCCAACAGCCCAAAGTGGATGTTCGCTTTTTGCGCGAACTCTACCGCGAGTTGAAGGGCCGCGCGCCCAAGCTCCTGCGGGAGGACTTTTGTGGAACGTTCGGGGTCTGTTGCGAATGGGTGAAGCTCGGACCCGACTACCGCGCGTATGGACGCGATCTCGGCAGCGAACCGATCCAATACGGGTTCGAGCATTCCCATTCGAGGCTCACGCCCGAGCAGAGATCCCGCGTCAAGATCGAGCGCAAGGACGTCCTCGAGCCCGGCGGACCGAAGAGCGACCTGATCGTCGCGATGAACTTCTCCTACTTCATCTTCAAGAAGCGCGCGGAGCTCAAGGCATACTTCGCGAACGGATTCAAGCAACTCCGCCCCGGCGGCGTCCTCGCGGTGGACTGTTTCGGCGGCGGCGGCATCCACCGGCCGAACGTGGAAAGAACCGTCCACCCCCGCTTCGTCTACTATTGGGAGCAGTTCGACTACGACCCGGTCTACAACACGGCCCATTGCGCGATTCACTTCAAACCGAAAGGCCGCAAGAAGTTCAAAAACGTCTTCACCTACGATTGGCGCCTCTGGTCGCTCGCTGAAATCCGCGAGCTGATGGCCGAGGCGGGCTTTGGCAAGTCGCATGTCTACTGGGAAGGCGGCAGCGGCGCCGAGGGCGACGGCAAGTTCGCCCGCGATGAAAACGGCGGGATGGAAGAGGTCTGGATCTCCCTGATTTTGGCGGAAAAGTAACGCGATCAGGTCTTTGAGCATCGGATCACCTCGTCCGCCCCTAACCAGCATAGGTCTTCGGACCCTTCTCATCTCTCGGCGGATGCGGTATCATCACCCCATGCTCGACGATAACGAAAAACCAGCGACGAAAGCCGACATTGCCTACGTTAAGGCCGACATAGTCGCCGTTAGGGCCGACATGACCGCCGTTAGGGCCGACATTACCGATGTTAAGGCCGACATCTCCCTTCTGGCGACCAAGACCGAACTGGCCTGCTTGGACAAAAAGATCGACCGCGTGGCCGCGGCGCTCGTCAACACCCAGGAAAACGTCAGAGAAATCAGGAATGATATGGCGACCAAGATGGCCACCAAAGACGATATCAGCCGCGTCTTGAGCGCCATAGACGCCTTCACCAAGAAGTCTGAAATCAATGACAATGCCGTCGTACTTCACGGGCGAGCCTTGACGGACGTCCAAGTCGGCCTGAAGGACCACGAGGGTCGCCTCAAGACCCTCGAAGCCGCCCGTCCTTAAGAGACACCGCTACAGAGAGCATACGGAGGGATGGAAGAGGTCTGGATCCTCCCTTGATTTTGGAAGAGAAGTAGCGCCTAACGCTCGCGCGCGTAAATTCCGGCGATCAGATCATTCGCCATGTGGAATAAAGGCAGAGTGCTGTCGACCTCATAAGTGCATGCAGAAATCGCTGCGATCCCCTCCGCGGTGTTGAAAATATACGTTCTCTCCCGGCCGTCGTAAGCTCTTGGACAAGTGCCGATGAATTTCCGGGCCTTTATCGTTGCGAATTTCGTCGCCTTGATCTGAGCCGTTAACTGCAAAACCTCCTGAGCGCTGATGCGGCCCTTGCGTCTGATAGCGGCGCCAGGAGCTCCCTGCGCCCACGCGTAGTCGCCGTTTTTTTCGATTATCAGCTCGGAGTAACACTCCCCGTAGCGGCAGTGACCTCCGCGCTCCGTTATCTTCATGAGGCCCCCGAAGCCCGACTGAGAGTCGCCGCGCTTGCGTGCCCGGCTGGGGGAGCCAAGCAGGCTGACTGCGAAGAGACCGACACAAATCATTCGCGCGTATTTAGCCATGTATGAGGGCATCTAGAACTTAAAGTTCAGTGAGAAGCGGAAGGCGTCGCCGAGGGTCCCAAACGGAATCCAGGCGAAGTCGAAGGACGCCTTCTGGAAGGTCAGGCCGGCGCCTGCGGCAACGCCGCTTAAGCCGCCGTTGTCGCGGCGCGCGGACGTATAGCCGAAGCGGAAAGCCCCCCACACGCCCTCGGACAGAGAGCGGCGGCCTTCCATGCCCAGCGCGGCGTAGAGATCGCCGTCCCGGGCCTTGCCGAAGTCGAGGTCCAGGGTCAAGCCCTTGGTGAGCGCGACGGCCCCGGCGAGCACGACCGTCGTGGGCAGCGGGTCGGTCTCGCTCGACACATAACCGATGCGGTTGCCGATGTTGCGTATCGAGGTCGCGAGCGTGATCGGCCTATTTGCATGAGGACTGACCCGGTAGAGAACGCCGAGGTCGGCGGCCATGGCGCTGCCGCTAAAGGAGTCGATGGACTCATGAATATACTTGCCCGTCAATCCGAGGCTCAGGCGATCGTTGGGCGCATAGGAATAGGAAAACGCATAGGCGGAGTCCGCCGAGTTGAAGGTGCCGGCAGGAAGCGTCGAGTCTCCGCTGCGGCGCTCGATATCCCCCACCCCGAGGTAGTAGATAGAAAGGCCGAGCGCGTGCTTGTTGCCCTCCGTCTCGATGCGCTCGCGGTCCTCGCTGCGGCCCCACGGGATGACGAAGGCAAGGCTCTGGTAGCTGACGCCCTGGAACAAAGCGGAGTGCGCGCCGCCGAACTGCG
>JBBTJN010000190.1:0-10555 GCA_038059415.1 Elusimicrobiota bacterium
CGATGGACGCCGCGGCCTTCGTCGAGGCGACGAACTACTCCGACTTCCTCAACCGTTCCGCCTACGTCAACGGCGCCTTCCCGATGCGCATCTTCGAGCAGGGCTACAAAGATTTTCCCGCGGATTGCGAAAACAAGGTCGAGCACTGCGAAAATATTTCCTATGCCGAAGTCCTCTACCAGAACGGCATCTTCCCGCGCAGCCGCAGTCGCGGCACCGGCACCGGCGATCCGACGCTCTTTACAGATGAGCCCGTCTGGGACATCGAATACGGCGGCGTGGGCGTCAACAAGAATTCCTCGGATCCGGAGATGCCCGACCCCGTCGTTCTCTTTTCGTTGGACAACGCCAAGAAGTATTGGCATCCGTGGGATCTCGCGACCGAGGTCTACAAGCTCTACGTGCAGGTTTACTCCTTGCTCGGCTCCGTCGAGGACGCGCAGTGGCAGGTGCTCAAGCGCCTGACCAAGGACTCAAAGCACAGCTTCCTGCAGAAATCCTACTGGCTCAATACCGGCGACGCCAAAGGCTACGGCGACGAACTCGCGAACAGCTTCGACGCGGCCCTGGGCGACTTCAAGACGCGGGCGCATTGCGTGCGCAAGCTGGTCTACAACGGCAACCGCCACCTGGGCGGCTCCGGCATCCAGCAGTACCGCGTCTACGGCACCGATCCGCCCATCGATCTCCCGGACAGCCCCGGCACGTCTCCGGAAGGCTGCGGGCCCGGAGGCGGACTTTTCCAGATTCAGACCGTCGACAAGGTGACCCTCGACGCCCTCCGCAAGGCCGGCTCAGGCGCGTATCCCGGACTGTCTCTGAGCTTGCGTTGGCAGATCCCGGGCAAGAACTATTTCAACGTGGACTTCGGCAACATGCCCCAGTATTTCAAGGACAGTTCGCCCGAACTGCACACGACCGTATCGGTTGGCGCCAACAACTCGAACGCGAAGGTCTGGCCGGACCCGACGCCCAAGTTCCAGGTGAGGCAGTTCCCTTGATCTGGATTGACCGAGCCATAAGGCGAGGATATGTCCCTTCCAAATTCCGTCAGGAAAGGGGCCAGGCGACCACCGAGGTCGTGCTCCTTTTTCCGATCTTCATGTTCTTTCTGTTCGCCTTCGCGAAGCTTTTCGCCCTGCTCATCCTCATGCAGAAGCTCGAGATAGCGTCCTTCTACGCCGCCCGGCGTTGGCAGCTCGAATCGCATCGCAACGCCAGCCACGAAGCCTGGGATGAAGGCACCCTGCGCCCGCACATCCAGGAGCACGTCCTGACCTACCTCGGCTACGGCACCGATTCCGCGACGTTCCTTGACCTGGTGGACTACTGCCGCCCTTCGACGAACTGCCCGAGCAAGCCCGGCGTCACCGTCCAGCGCACCCAGGTCTGGAACGTCGTCACCGTGACCGCCTGCACCAAGCCTCTGCAAATGCCGTTCTACAAGACCACCGGCTTCGTCGTTTGTTCGACGAAGTACGTGCCCAACCGCGACCGTCCAATCGCCTTCGTTCTCCCCGGCATCGCTCCATAAAATATGTTGGATGGCCCTCCATGTTCACGGGCTTTGGCGGTCGCGCCTCGCCTGAGCTCGCGTAGTCGCGTGCGGTCGGACGCTCCTCCGGGCCCGGCGACCGCGCGCCGGCTCCCTGCGGAGCGTCCGCCCACCCTACCTCCCAGCTCAACGGCGCGCGACCTCCGGCGACATCTCTGGATCGGGCCTAACGGCAACGGCTAAGATAACGGCAAGGAAAACGGATCAATACGAAGACGACGGCTTAGGTCAAGTGTTGCAATAGCTACTGGATGTCGGGCCCTATTGACAATAGGCGGTGGGGCTGTTACCCTACGCGGTAGTAGGCATTGGGTTTGGAGAGGCTTTATGCGGTTGGCGAATTCAGAGCGCGGCTTTACGTTGGTCGAGATTCTCGTCGCCGTGGTTATCGTGGGTGTCGTTGCCGCCATCGCCGTTCCGCAATATACGGAGGCCGTCGAAACCGCCAAAGCCGATAACGCCGCCACCAAACTCCTGATGGTCGGCGCCGCCAACCGGATATATCACGCCGACAACCCGACTATCTGGGCGGGAAACGGCACGGCTATCACGAATAGATGCAACAGGGTGAGATGCGGGTCAGCCACGCCAAACTGCAAATTGGTGGCCTGCGGCTACCTGCCCAAGGAGGATTGGGACGCTATCGGCTACACGATCACGCCCGTGGCCGGTATCTCAGGGGTCGTGGCGAGGGCACAGCGCTGTTCTGATGGCGGGTCCGGCTGCACGAATAATGAGCCATATACAAACTGGGGCTATGAGGTCACGGACAGCGGCCGGATCACGGAAAGCGGGGGCGCAAGACAAATGGGCCCACGCAATTAGTAGTGCACTTCATACATCGGCCTTGACCTTGCGCGCCAGCCTCCCGCTTGCCTTGTGCTGTTTCGTCTTGATTGTGGCCGCCTGCTCCCGGGACCCGGAGGTGGCTGACGTTCCAGATGAGCCTTCGACCGCGCCGGCCGCCGCGCGATCCGTTTCATCCTCTTATCGGACCGACACGCCGGCCATGGCGTTGTTTTTTCAGGGGCTGCGCGCCTATAATGTCGGAGATATTTCCCAATCAGTCAAGCTTCTCAATCAAGCGCGGCGGCTCGACCCGGACAGCAAGCTCATAGGCTCCACCTTGGAGCGTGTGCGCAAAGACCTCAAAGGGCCTCAAGCGCACCCGCGCCGATGAAATTAAAAACACGGTTCCTGCTCGTCTTCTCGGGCTTTATCTGCCTCATGTTGGCGATCTTCAGCGTGACGTACTATGTCCTGGAACGGCGCACGCTCCTCGAGCTTCAGCGGCAGAAATTCTTCGCAACGCTCACGGAGATGGTCCTCACCTGCCGCAACGCGTTTGTTCAGGAGGACTGGCCCTCGGCGCTCAATAATATCAGGACGCTCATGCAGGATGCCGCGGTGCATCACGCGACCTGCATCGACTCCCAGGGAAGGATCTGGGCGGATTCCGACTCTGAGCGCATCGGCGAACGAATCGGCGCGCAAGATCTGGCACGCCGCCGATATGCCACTTTCGAGAGAACCTACGTCGAGCCCGGCGGACGCGTCGTATGGGAGATGTCCCGGCCGGTCTGGTTTTCGGGACTGCCCGTAGGCGCGGCGGTGGCAGGCGCCAGCCTTCTCTATTTGCGGCGCCAACTGGACCACAAACTCTTGGAGATTCTGCAGCGCATCAGCCTCGTCTTTCTCGGCACGATGGCTTTCGCCGTGCTGGCGGCCTTTTTCATCGCCGAAAATATGACGGACCCCATCCGCCGGATCGGCGCCGGGGCCCGGGAGATCGGAAAGGGGAAACTAGGCTACCGCATCGTCGACACGAGGAAGGACGAACTGGGCGAGCTCGCGCGGGAGTTCAATTCCATGGCCCAGAAACTGGGCGAGCTTGATGAGCTTAAAGAAAATTTCATTTCGAACATCACTCACGACCTGCGCAATCCCTTGGCTGGCATCCTCGGCTACGTGGAGATCCTCATGCGGGGCAAACAGGGGCCGTTGTCCGACAGGCAGATGAAATCTCTGGACATCGTGCTCAACAGCGGTCGCGCGCTCTCCAGGCTTATCGACAACATCCTCGATCTGACGAAGCTCGAGGCCGGGAAAATGGGATTCACGCGCCGGCCGATGGACGCCCGCGCATGCGCCGATTCCGTGCTGGAGCTCATGCGGGTGAAGGGCGACGAGTTCGGCGTCGCGCTCGATGCCCAGGGCATCCCTCCCGGCACCAGCATCATGTGCGACGAGGAGGGGTTGCGGCGCGTCCTGCTCAACTTGGTCTCCAACGCCCTAAAATTCACTCCGGCCAAGGGGTCCGTGTTTCTCGAGTATGCGCGTCTGCCCACGGGCGAGGACCGCCTGACCGTCCGGGATACCGGAATCGGAATTCCGAAGGACAAGATCGAGACGCTCTTTCAGAAGTTTTCCATGGTTTTGGAGACGCGCAATAAGGTTCGCGACAGCAAGGGAACCGGGCTCGGTCTCGTCATCTGCAAGCAGATCGTCGAAGCGCAGGGAGGAAGGATTTGGGTTGAGAGCGTGTACAACGAGGGGACGAGCTTCCATTTTACGTTTCCAGCATAGCCCCGCCGCCGTTACTCGTTGGATTTGAGCAACTCGTCGATCATCGCGTCGAGCTGATTGAAGTCGAGCGGTTTGACGAGAAAACGCCCGCGCGACCACAAGGGCAGGAGGGTCTGACGGCGGGCCTTCTCCTCGGGCAGGCCTGAGATGAAGATGACGGGGACTTTGCGGGTTATTTCCTCGTCGAGCGCCCTGAACGTAGCCGCACCGGAGAGCCCCGGCATTTTCAAATCCAAGATCATCAGGTCGGGGAGGGACTCTCGAGCCTTCCGGGTCACCGAAGGGCCGTCGTTCGCGATGACCACGCGGTGCCCGGCGGACTCCAGATGTGCCTGAAGCATAGCGACGAGCACCTCGTCATCGTCAGCAGCCAAAATGAGAGCCATGGTCTGATCATACAAAAGAGACCATCGTTTGATATCACCTCGCGTGATGGGAGAGGGCTTTCTGGGGATGGGGGCGCCATTCTCGGCGTCGTCCGCGTCAAAGATTGACGGACTCGCAAAGGGGCTTACGAGGGCGGGGCCAACTCTTTAGTGGACAAGCTTGCCGGCGTCGATCATGCCGAAGCCCTGCTCCTCGGGCTGGAGGCCGGGCAAGCGCTTGGCCGCCCTCTTGAGTTGGGCGAGCACGCCGTCCGGACCGGAGAGACCGACGTAACCCTGGGAGATGGTCAGCGCGGCCAGGCCCGCCACGTGCGGGCAGGCCATCGAAGTCCCGGAGAAAGAGGCGAAGCCCCCGCCCATCTTGGAGGAAATCACATCCATTCCGGGGGCGATGAATTGGACCTGCGGACCGCGGCTTGAGAAGGGGGCGAGAATGTCCTTCGCGTCGGACGCGGAGACCGCGATCACCTCGGGATAAGCCGCGGGGAAACTCACCGGGTCGCCGTAGCTGTTGCCGGCTGCGGCCACGAGCACGACGTTTTTGCTCTTGGCATAGATGACCGCGCTACGCATGGCGTCGCTGCCCTCCGGGGCGCCGAGGCTCATGTTGGCGATCTGCATGCCGTTCTTGGCCGCCCACACGATGCCGTCGATGACGTCCGACATGTTGCCCGAGCCGTCGGCGTCCATGACCTTCACCGCGTAGAGACGCGCTTTCGGAGCCACGCCGACTACGCCCTTGCCGTCCCTGACGGCGGCGATGGTGCCGGCGACGTGCGTGCCGTGGCCGTTGTCGTCCGTGTAGTCCTCGGGGTTCTCGGTCTTTGTGATGGAGGAGTAGCCGCCGTCGACCTGGCCGGCCAAGTCCGGGTGAGTCATGTCGATGCCGGTGTCGATGACGGCGACCCTGGCGCCGGCGCCCTCGGTCGTGTCCCACGCCGCGGGGGCGTGGACGCGGTTGATGCCCCAGGTGATTTCGGGGCGGTTGGCGGCAAAGCTTGCCGTGCGCGCAATCTCGGCGAATTGGACCGCTTTCGGGACATTGAGACTCTCCATGACGTGGTCGAAGCCGGGCAGAGGGTGAGCCTGGAAGGAGGTCTGCTTTATCCAATTGAGGCGCTGGTCGGCCTCGATGGAAACGATGTCTTCAGCGAAGGCGTCTTCGGCGGTCATTGCATCAAAAATGGGCAGGGACTTGCCCAAGGTCTCGCCGACAGGAAGATCCACCACCGCGGCCGAGAACTCGTTGTCCGTGTCGCCGTCCGTCGCCACGTGCTTGACGAGCTTCGCTCCGAGCGTCGCCAGGGCACTCTCGCGTCCCTCGCGTCTCACCTGGGGCTTGAAGATCACGATCCAGCGCCTGTTGCCCTCTATAATGACGGGGGTCGGACCGCCTAGAGCCGGCGCGGCGGCCAAGAGAGCGGCGATGAGCGTGAGCAGAAGTTTCATTTTACTTTTCTCCTTCCCGCCTGGAGCGGGGCCGACAGGGGGCATCTCGACGCAGTAGGTCCATCGTCTCTATGGGGAATTTAGCAAATGGATTCAGAAAGGCCTAGTGGTTTTTTGGGCTTCCGCGTCTTTTTTTTTGGGGGGGGCTGCGGTCGGATAGATCGCGTACTCCTATCGCCCGAAACTCATCCGCTGGACCTCGCGCCGACGAGAGCTCCGAAGAAGACCCGAGTCGTTTTTACCGAAAGATTACTGGTGTTTGAGAGGCGGGTCGTCTATACTACTGCAGGTCAATGCGGCCCTGGGGGCTGCGGTCTGCGCGTCGGGTCTAAACCGCGACGGCGCGTGCAACGTCGCCGACGTCCAAAGGGACGTGAATGTCAGCCTGGGAGGGTCCTGCGTCCTCGGTCCGTAGACAAAAACGGTCATGAAACACATATTCCATTTAGCTTCAATCGTTTTTTTGACGCAATTCATTCTCATTCATCCGATTGCCTACGCCGCCGTCGCCGACTCCAGCCTGAAAGCCTCGTACAACTTTGACGAAGGCCTTGGCGCTGTCGTCTATGATGCCTCCGGCAATAACTTCAACGGCACGATTAGCGGAGCTGCCTGGACCGCGGGCAAGGTAGGCAACAGCGCCTTGAGCTTTAACGGCACCAGCAATTATGTCTCCATACCTCGGATGAACTATGACGAGATAACCGTATCCGCCTGGTTCTACCGGAATTCCGCCGACACCGCCAACGCCGATGCCATACTGGGGGGTTGGAGATGGAACTCCGACACCCAACTTCAGGAAGGAATCGAGCTGAGATTTCCAATTAATTCCAATATTTTACAATTCACCGCAGTGACCTGGAATTCCATCGAAACCAAGACTCAGAAAACCGCTTCTAAAGACGTGGTGATCTCCACCGGAAGCTGGTATCATGCCGCAGGCACCTATAATAAAACCAGCGGAGAGCAAAAGCTTTACATCAACGGCGTATTGGTCAATACCCAAACCCATACTGTCGGCAATACTATAGTGCCTTTGACCTATTCCTCCTACCCGGATATGCGTATCGGTTATTCCCGGGTCAACAGCGGCTATTTTAACGGCGTCATTGATGAGATCAGGATATACGCCCGGGCCCTAACCGGCGTTGAGGTTCAAGGACTCTATGTCTCCGCGGGGTTAACGGTCACCACCAATCCGGCGACCAACATAACCGCTTCGTCGGTGGATTTGAGCGCGACCGTGAATGCGAAAGACGAAAACGCCGTTGCTTATTTCCAATATGGCCAAGTAAGCGGTTATTTAAATAGCCAAACGGCAAGCCAGACGGTCATAGGAAACAATACCAACACCAACATAGCGGTCAGCCTATCCAGCCTGAATTCCAATCTCACCCATTACTACCGGATAGCAGCCGCCAACAGTATGGGTACGGCCTACGGCGCCGAGCAATCTTTTACCACCCTGTCAGCTCCGGACACGACGCCTCCCAGCCTTTCGATCACGATTCCATCCACAGGCGCGGCGTATACGTCCAAAAGCGACAAGATCACGATATCGGGCACGGCTTCAGACGCAGGAAGCGGTATAGAGACGATCAGTTGGTCGAGCGATCACAATTCCGGCACAGCCGCCGGAACGACTCAATGGACGATCAAGGCCGCCCAATTAAACCAAGGCGCAAATACCATCTCGGTGACGGCCAAAGACAGGCAAGGCAATGTCAGCGCGGCAAAAACGATGACAATAACTTATACCCCGGAGGCCATCCCCAGTAGTTCTCCTTGGAAGCCGATCCCCTTAAGATCTCAAGTCCAAAAAGACGCCGGATTAGCCGGCGGAGAAGGGATGCAGATGATATACAGCATTTCTTATGCCCCATCGAATCCCAACGTCGCTTATTTTGCCGTGGATACTTCCCAAGTCTGGAAATCCGTTGATGGAGGAAACAGCTGGATCTCGAAGAGAAACGGCTTCAGGTCGTTGGGCGGGGTTTCTTTAGCCGTCGACCCGAAAGACGAGAATACGGTTTTTGTCAGCGGTTCCGTGCATAGGGCCGATGGGACTTTCGTTTCCGCCGTTGTCGATGGTATTTACCGTACCACCGACGGAGGCGATACATGGCAATTGGTTTACCAAACGGATTATTATCGCGACAGGGAAGGACAGCATTTCGTTTTTGACCCGGATAGTTTTAACGGATCAAGGCATCAGACCATCTATGCGGCGTCTCATACCAAAGGTGTTCTCAAGTCGACGGATGGAGGGATGACATGGACGCAATGGCCGACCAATACGAATCTCGACAAGATGAGAGTCGCGGATTTGGAGATTCATAAAAACGGTTCTCAAACGATACTGTACGTAGCCGCCAATAATCGAAACAACAACGCAATAGCGGCTTCCGCTAACGGGCTTTACAAAATTATTGACAATAACGAGACGGTCTCCGCGGTTCCTGTCGGCAATCTGCCCGATTATCCGAGAACCCTGGCGCTGGCGGCTCAACCTAATCCCAACAACGACATCATTTATGCCGCCGTCGGGACGTACAAGGTCTATCAATCAACGGACGGCGGGAATTATTTTATAAGCAAAAACAATGGCCTGACGACCAATAGCGGATATTATCAAAGTATCGACATCAGCCCGGTGGATTCCAATTATTTATATGTCAAGCTTGATATGACCGGATCTAATATTTTCTACAGCAATGATGGAGGGGATAACTGGAGCAAGCCAACGAGCACAGACGAGGACAATCTTCTTTCTTCAAACGGCGCAGGGTATTGGGGTACGCCGACCGCTCCGCACCCCGCAGACAAAAATGCGGCTATCGTGTCGATGCAACAAGATGCTCTTTCAAATACGGCCAATGGCGGGCAGACCTGGAGATATTCCGGCAATGGCTATATGGGCGCCCGCCGCGCGGCAGGCAAGACATCCGCGTATTTTGACCTAAAAAATCCCCTGAGAAGCATATTCTTCTTGGTCGATTTCGGTCCCTTCCTGAGCGAAGACGGTGGAGGCACATGGCGGAGTCTGAGCGTCCCGCGCATAGGCGGGCAAGCGACCTTTGTAGGCGCGGTGGACCCCAATAATTCCCAGACGATCATCACTCCCGTCGGCACCTGGGCATCTCCCGTTCAATACACTCTGATAAGAACTACAAACGGGGGAAGCAACGAAAGCGATTGGAGCACTGTGCACCCCACTTTAAACGATTCCATCCCTCGTTTCCTGAGTTTTCATCCCCAGAATTCTAATTATATCTATGCCGGCTTTGATCTGTATAATTCCGAAGGAGGGATTGGGAGTTCGCTGGGATTGGTGAGCCAGGATAACGGCCAGACATGGACGGAATTTCCCGGGAAGAGCATCCGGGCGGTTTATCCTAAAAATGGGGATATCATCTACGCCATCGAATTGCCGGCTTCGGGGTATTCGAAATTATGGCGTTCCCAGGACAAGGGGGCAACCTGGGCTGACTTGGGGACTAACCCGTTTAGCAGCGTTCATGAAATGGATATCGATCCCCAGGATTCCAACAAGCTATACGCGGCGGCATCGAGCGGGATTTATCAATTCAACGGCACGAGTTGGAAGGAGATCGGCAAAAGCGGAGGCATTCCTGCCGATGTCGTCTCCGGAAGCAGTTTATTTGCATCCCGAAGCGTTGTCGTCGACCCGACCAATTCGAGCAGGATCTATGTTGGGATGGCTGGTTTTGCATCGCGCCATCTTCAATCCTTCATTTATCGCTCCAGCGATGGCGGCCAAACCTGGGAAGATATCGGATTGAATTTGGGTCCATATTCGATGATCACATCCCTTGCGGTCGATCCCAGAAATGGGGATCTGCACGCCTGCACCGCCCAAGGCAACTATGTTTTGGTTAATTCCTTGCCGGTCATCACCAGCACGCAAAGCGCCAGCGGCACGACAGGAACCGCTTTTAGCTATCAGATCACGGCCACCAACAGCCCCACGAGCTTTAGCGCGGGGGGCCTGTCGGCGGGCTTATCCGTGAGCGCCGGGGGACTCATTTCCGGAACTCCCACGACTATCGGAACTTCCAGCGTGACCATCAGCGCCGCCAACGCGAGCGGCGCGGGCTCTGCGAGCCTGTCGTTGAGCGTCTATTCGGCCTGCGATCTCAACCGGGATTTGTCGACCAACGTAGTCGACGTGCAATTGCAGGTCAATCAGGCTCTGGGCGCGGCGGCTTGCACGTCGGATTTAAACCGCGACGGTGCGTGCAACGTCATCGACGTCCAAAGGGATGTCAATGCCAGCCTGGGAGGACTATGCGTCGTCGGTCCGTAAACAACAGGCTGCTGTGAGTGGATGGGTCCGGCAGGCCGTGACGAACAGATTCGGCAATCGCATATTGCCGATCCTGGACGCCTTCATCGCAGCCATGGCCATTGTGGCCGACTGCACGGTCGTGACGAGGAACGTCAAGGACCTCGCGGATTGCGGAGTTCGCCTGCTCAATCCATGAGCCAGACAGATATCTCTCGAACTCGAAGCGCAGTGCCCTCAGCCACTCTCGGTGCTTGACACCCCACGACTTCG
>JBBTJN010000191.1:0-7283 GCA_038059415.1 Elusimicrobiota bacterium
ACTAGCTATATAGCTATGTGAATGCCTGCTTGTGGTATTTTTTCACAGCTTCATTGGCTTGACCAGACGGCGGCCTCGTTTGGTTGGACAGTTGAAGCCGCCGCTCGTCAGCCTCTGCGTTCGGCATACACCAGAGCGCTTAGGCACCTGTGGTATGCTTGTCATTGTGAAGACATCGAGCATGCCCGGAGATCGCTATGACCGCCGTTAAGACTGATCGCTTTCCCAGACAGATCCGCTACATCGTAGGCAACGAGGCCTGCGAGCGCTTCAGCTTCTACGGCATGCGCTCCATTCTTGTCGTCTTCATGGTCGGACAACTCCTCATGGAGAAGTCGGAATCGACCGCCGTTTACCACTACTTCGTCAGCGCATGCTACCTCTTCCCGCTCCTGGGCGCATGGATCGCCGACCGCTTCTGGGGCAAATACAAAACGATCCTAATCCTCTCGCTAGGCTACTGCCTCGGCCATGGCATACTCGCGATGTTTGACAGCAAGGCGGGACTCTACGCAGGGCTGTTCTTCATCGCGCTGGGCTCGGGAGGCATCAAGCCCTGCGTGTCGGCGTTCGTCGGCGACCAGTTCACTTCCAAGAATAAGCATCTGGTCAAATCGGTATTCAACGTATTCTACTGGGCGATCAACTTCGGCTCATTCTTTTCTACCATGATGATCCCGTGGGTGCTCGACCGCTTCGGCCCCTCGTGGGCGTTTGGCATACCGGGCGTCCTCATGGCCATCGCGCTGTTCATCTTCTGGCTTGGACGCGCCCAATACGTGAACGCGCCTCCGACAAGGACGACCGGTTCGGTGGGCTTCATCCCGATCTTTTGGTACGCGCTGATAAACTGGAACCGCCAGGGCAACGGCTTCTGGGCCCCCGCAAGAAAAAAGTTTAAGGTAGCCGATGTCGAGGCCGCCGGGGCGGCGGGAGCAATCTTTAAGCTGTTTGCCACCGTATCCATCTTTTGGGCCCTTTTTGACCAGCACGGCTCGAGCTGGGTCCTGCAGGCCCAGCAGATGGACCTCAACGTGCTGGGCGTGCAGTTCAAGGCCTCCCAAATCGCCGCGCTCAACCCGCTGATGGTGATGGGGCTCATCCCGATTTTCGCCTACGGCATTTATCCGGGCATCGAGAAGCTCTTCGGCATCATAATGACGCCGCTGCGCCGCATGTCAGTCGGCATGGTGCTGACCGCGCTCTCCTTCGTGGCGGCCGGCCTTGTGGAGGTTGCGCTCGACGGAGGCATCAAGGTCAATGTCTCCTGGCAGTTTATCCAATATGTACTCATCACGGTCAGCGAGGTGATGATCTCGATTACGGGCCTGGAGTTTGCCTACACACAGGCTCCGCGTTCGATGAAAAGCACCATCATGAGCTTCTGGCTGCTGACCGTGTTCGTGGGAAATATGATCACGGCGTGGATCGCCGCGATCAACATATTCAAGGGCGCGATGTTCTTCTTCTTCTTCGCCGGGCTGATGGCCGCCGTCTCAGTCATCTTCATCTGGAGCGCGGCTCGATACAAGCCTCGGGAATATTTTGAGGAGCAGCCTGCCCTCGATCCCGCGTATGAGGAAAACTAGGAGTAGAATTACTAGAGAAACGTCTCCAAGCCGGTCAGATCAGGAAGAACCGCGACGCCCGGGAGAAAGGGATTGGGCACTCCCGGTGCCACGACGCCCACGAAAGCCGCGCCCACGGCGTGCGCGGCTTCGTAGTCGCCGCCGGCATCGCCCACCATGAGCAGGTCTTCGGGCGCGCAGGGTAAATCGGCGGCGATCTTGCGCAGGATGGCGTCTTTCTGAGCGGGTGTTCCGTAAACGGCGCGAAAAAATCCGTTCAGCCCCCGACGCTCCACGATGCGGCTCAGCTCTTCCTGTGGCGTGCCCGAGGCGATGAAGAGCGGGAATTGTTTATGGCGCGCTTCCAGAAATTCCCGGGCGCCCGGCACCCAGGGACATGCCGAGACGGCATCCTCGACCAAGATATTGAAGCGCTCGCCGAGCGTTTTTTCCTGTTCTGCCGAGAGCGGACGGCGCAGGATCTCCCGGTAGGCGTGGCGGAACTTCTCGTAGCGCGAGACGCCGCCGTTGGCGCGATGATGGTCTACGATGCGCGCGACGGCCTCGGGGCCTTCAAAGGCGAACAGCGCTTCGAAGGCGCGGGTTTTGATATCGACGGACTGGAGGATGACGCCGTCGAAATCGAAGATGATCGCCTTAGGCACGCCGGGCCTTGCGGGCTTTCGCCGGCGCCGGCGCCTGCGCCCTCCCAGCCGAGATCTCCGCGATGCAGTCAAGCAAGCCTTGCCCCATGTCGGTGTAGAGGGTGCTGACGAGCTTTTTGGCGAGCTTGGGATGATAGCTGTACGGCGTGATGTTGTAGTGGCCGCTGATCGCCTCGTTGTCGAACTCGAGCTTGACCTTGCCGCCCAGCATCTCGCGGACCATCTCCATGACGTCGCGCACGCGCATGGGGTGGTGCCCCGTCAACGTCACCGGCATATTTTTATATTCAGGCTTGAGAATTTCAACGGAGAGGCGCGCCGCGTCATCGACATGGATGTACTCACGCAGCTCTTCGCCCGTGCCCGCGTAGCGTACGCGCCCTTCCGTCAGGGCCGAGTGGAGCATGCGGTAGATGCCGTTGCGCTCGTCGGCGCGGCGGCCGTAGAGCGAGCCGTAGCGCACGATGGTGTAGTCCAGGCCGAACTCTTCCTGGAAGGTCTCGGTGTACTGCTCGGCGGCCTGCTTGGTGGCGCGGTAGAAAGCGCCGGAGCGGCTGTAGACATACAGGCTGGACGCCAGGACGAAGCGGTCCGTCTTGGCGCGGCGCGCCGCCTCGAGGGCGTGGGCGTTGCCGACGACATTGATCTTAAGGGCGTCAAGCGGACGCTTGCGCGACTCGTCGATGTCGGCGATGGCCGCGAAGTTGTAGACGGCGGCGCAGCCGCGGGCGGCCTTGCACAGGGCGTCGAGGTCGAGCATGTCGCCGACGATCATTTCCTGGCCGTCGCGCAGATGGGCGGAGGGGAGCGTGTCGAAGATGCGCACCGAATGGCCGGCCTCGGTGAGGGCGTCGGTCACATGGCTGCCCAGAAAACCGGTCCCGCCGCAGACGAGAACTTTATTCATATGACCCCCAGGGCGCGCAATCCGACGATGAGATTATCCGCCGCCTCGCGCTCCATGCGCGAGCGGCATTCCTCGGCGGCGGAGCCCATGTGCGGCGTGAGCACGACCTGAGGCAATTCTTTCAGCGGTCCCTTGTACGGCTCGCCCTCGAAGGTGTCGAGTCCGGCGCCCGATAGGCGCTTGTCTTTAAGAGCCTGGAGCAACGCCGCCTCGTCTACGAGGCCGCCGCGGGAGGCGTTGATGAGGATGGCGCCCGGCTTCATCGCTGCGATGCGGCTCGCGTCGATCAGGTTTTTGTTTTCCGGTGACATCGGCACGTGCAAGGTGATGATATCGGAGCCCTTGAGGACTTCCTCGAGCGATGCGCGCTTGGTTCCCGCGGGCGCGGCGGCGGCGTCGCGGGGCTCGTAGGCGAGGACCGGGGAGCCGAAGGCGGAGGCGAGCTTGGCCACGCGCGAGCCGATGCGTCCGAGACCGACGACGCCCACGGTGCGGGATCCCAGCAGGCGCCCCATCATGGTCTTCCAGTCGCCGCGGCGCACCGCCGCGTCGGCCTCGGCGATGCGGCGCAGGACGGCGAGCATCAGCCCGATCGTGAGCTCGGCCACGGCTTGAGACGGGGCGTCGGGGGTGTTGAAGACCTTGATGCCCAGGCGTTTGGCCGCATCCAGGTCGACGGTGTCCAGGCCGATGCCGCAGCGGGAGATGACCTTGAGATGGGACGCGGACGCTTCTAATGCTTTCGCGGTGAGCGGTTCGATGCCGGCGAAGAGCCCGACCGGCTTATGCTGGGCGAGCAGGCTTAAGACTTCGGCTTCGGTGAGCTTGCGCTTGAACGGGTTCTCGTGGATCTCGAAGCCCGCTCCGGTTAGGGCCGCTCTCGCAGCCGGGTCCTGTTGGGAGAAGGAGGAAGTCGTGACCAGAATCTTCATTCGCCTCCGGTGACGGACAGGATCTGTCCCGTAATGAAGTCCCCATCGGCGGCCAGGTGGAGGACCAGGGAGGCCACGTCCTCGGGGCGGCCCATGCGCTTGAGTGGGATCAGGGCGATGCGTTTGGCCATGTCCTTGCGGAACTTGCCGTGGAGGGGAGTATCGATGACGCCGGCTCGGATCGCGTTGACGAGTATGCCGCGGGGAGCGCCCTCGCGGGCGAAGCCGCGCGTCAGGGCCTCGAGCGCCGCCTTGGAAGCGCCGTAGTGGATCGAGCGCGCCGAGCCGCCGAACTTGGCGGCGATCGAGCTGATATTAACGACGCGCGAACCGGGCTTCATGACGCGGAAGGCCTCGCGCGTCAGGAAGAAGGGTGCCTCGGCGTTGAGTCGCAAGGTCTTTGCCCAGCTTGTCACGGGCATGTCGAGGAAGTGCTCGCCGCCGAGTATGGCTCCGGCGTTGTTTACAAGAATGTCCAAGCGGCCGAATTTCCTAAGGCAGGCCGCGACGAGCGTCTTCGGCGCGTTGACGGCGAGAAGATCGGCTTTGAATATGTCCGCGCGTCCGCCCATAGCCATGATCTTGGCGGCTACGGACTTGGCCGAGGCGGCGTCGGAGGAGTAATGGACGGCGACGGCGCAGCCCGCGCCGGCCAGGGACTTGGCGATGGCCGAGCCGATGCCGCCCGAGGCTCCTGTGACCAAAGCGACTTTTCCCTCGAGCTTTCTCATCTAGATTTTCTCCGCGGGTTTGACGCCGTGCTTGAGCAGCCAGTACTCGACGCCAGGCATCTGCCATTCGTAGTCCACGTCGCAGCCGCCCCATTGCTTGAGCGGGTGGATGTTCTTGCCCATCCAGCGCTGGGGCAGGAGTCCGTCTTGCATCGCGTCGAAGCAACGCGGCCTTACGATGGACAGGCCCATGTCGGCGTACCAGACGTCGCCCTGGGAGTCGCGGTCGCAGTTGAGCGTCTTGGGGTCGCCAAAGGTCTCGAAGGGTACGAAGGGATCGAGAAAACCCTTCTTGTTTTCCTTGCGCGCGCGCAGCGGGCTCCACATGTTGTAGCGCGAAACGCTGACGACCGAGTCCGCCTCGGGGCGTTCGCGCAGAGCGTTTACGCCCTCATTGATGAGCTCGGCGCTGACCGTGGCGGCATTGCAGAAGAGGAGGAGGAGAAACTCCAGTTCATGGCCCTCTTTTTTCAGCTCGTCGCGGATGACCCGGTAGCCGTGGGCGAAGGCGTCCTCGCCGAGGGCCTGCGGCGTGCATAGCTCGGCCGGGCGGTCGATGACGCGGGCGCCGAACTCGAGGGCGATCTTCTTGATCCCGGGGGAATCGGTGGAGACGTAGGCGCGCTCAACGTGCTTCGACGCCTTGGCGGCGAGCAACGGGTAGGCCATGAGCGGGCGGCCGAGCACGGGCGTCGTGTTTTTCCCGGGGAAGCCCCGGCTTCCGTCGCGGCCGAGCATGAGAGCACAGATCATACGACCGTGCATCTCGAGCAGGGCGAGAGCGACGAACGCTTCCCCGCCAGATGATCCGCGCGCAGCTTTTCGTAGACCGGAGAGCGCCAGAGAGCGCCTAGGTTTTTCTCCTTGGCGTTGCCCACTTTGAGCTCGGACTTAAAGTCCACGTCGCACGGGTTCGTGTCGCCGTCCCACCAGACGAACATGCGCCGCCACAGGTCGGAGCATGGCGTCTCGAGGCCGTTGAGCGGGGCCTCGTAAGCGTTCTCCCAGGGGTTGTAGTTGACGAAGGCGACCTGGTCGACGAAGCGGCCCCAGAAGGCTTCCATGTCGTCGAGGCCGCCCGAGCCCGGCACCTTCACGCCGGAGACGCGGGTGATCATGCGCGACCGCGGGTAATGCTTGGCGCGGATGGCGGAGAACAGTTCGACGTTGGCCAGGACCTTCTTGAGGTCGCCGCCCACGCGCAGCTTGCCGTAGGATTTCTCCTCGGCGGCATCGGCGGAGAAGACGAGGGTCTGCACGCCCGCCGACAAGATGGCGTGGATCTTCTTCTCATCGAGCAAGGAGGCGTTGGTGTTGAGCTTGAGGGCGAGAAACTTGCCGGCCGCGTAGGCGAGCATATCCGCGATGTCGGGGCACAGGAGGGGCTCGCCGCGCGAGGCCAGAGTTATGGCTTCAATAGGGCCCTGGGCTTGATCGATGAGGCCCTTGAAGACGTCCAGCGTCATGTAGCCCATGAAGCCGTTGCTCTTGCGGGTGAAGGCCTTGTCGGTCTGGTAGCAGAACACGCAGCGGAAGTTGCAGGCCGAGGCCGGCTCGATCTGAAGGAGCGGCGGGGCGGCGTCGAGGAGCTTGCGGTCCGGGAAGGCTTCGTATCGGAAACGGTAGTAGAGGTAGCGCGGCAGCTCCGCGTCCGTCAGGCGCGACAGCTCCTCGAGAACGTTCGGATGGAGGGAGAAGGGAGCGTGTCCGGCGGGGGCGGACGTTTGGCCCAGGGCTTCGGCGCAGGCTCGGCGCACGATGTCGGCGCGGCCTTTGGGCAGGTCCATGTCGGAGCGGTTCTCAAGGATCGGCGTCAGGCGCGCGCCACCGTCGGCTAGGGGCTTCTTCTGGCGGATTTCAACGAAGCTGTTATGTTTCTTGTAGGTTCGCGTCATGGAAACAGGGCGTTTGTTCAATTTATCATATCGGCTACGCCAGCAGCCCCGTCAGCTCCACGCGCCGCAGATGGCGGCAAACGCGCTCGACGTCGGCTTGCGTCAGCGATGTGGAGGAGGGAATGTTCACGACGGTATCGTAGGCGCGCTTCGCCCGGGGGATGGGCGTGCCGAGGCTTCCGCGGTACGGCCGCTGCAGCGGCAAGGGCGCCCAGAGCGGCCGGGCCTGGCAGCCGGCGCCGTTGAGCGTTTTGAGGAGACGATTCTTCGCGGCGGAGCCGACGACGGTGACGCCCATGAGCCAATGGTTCCAGTGTTCTCCCTTCCGCGGCTCTTGAACAGGAACAGCCGGCAGACCGCGCCGGTACCAGCTGGCGATTTGCGTTCTTTTTTTCAGGAAGCGCGGTAGAAGTTCCATCTGGGAAAGCCCCAGAGCGGCGGAGAGGTTCGTCATGCGATAATTCCAGCCGACCGCGTCGTGGAAATACTCCGTGGGATGGGATTTGGCCTGTTGGGTCAGATGCTTCATCCGTTTGGCCAGCGCGGCGTCGTCGGTGATGATCATGCCGCCGCCGCCGCAGGTGA
>JBBTJN010000192.1:0-14135 GCA_038059415.1 Elusimicrobiota bacterium
TTCGACGGCACGACCTCGTGATAGGTCGTGTTCGTCTTCATCGTGTAGGCGTTGTCCGTGCCGCCGTGGGATTCGACGAGGCGGGAGACCTCGTTGGGGGCGAGGTTCGCCGTGCCCTGGAACATCAGGTGCTCGAACAGGTGGGCGAAGCCGCCGCGGCCCTTCTCCTCGTCGAGCGAGCCGACCTTATAAGTGAGGGAGACGGCGGTCAGCGGCGCGGAACGGTCTTCCTGGACGACGACGGTCAGACCGTTGTCGAGCTTAAATACGCCGACAGGCAGCCCCCGCCGGAACTTGCGCTTCTTTCTCACCTCGAAGAGTCTACAAAACGTCGGGACGGGACAGGACCTGCGTCCGGTTCGACGAGGCGTATGCCGTCTTCCCGGTCTCGAGGGTTTGCGTGAAGGAGTCCGTGGACACCTTGCCGACGCGGCGCATCGAATATTCGACGTAGTATTGCTCGCCGTTCTCGAACTTATTCTTCGAGAGATCCACGAGGTAGGACTCGGCGACGACCGAGCTCAGGGTTCCCTCGGCGATGGTCGGGTCGAACCAGTTCTCCACGTACCTCTTCAAGGCGTACTTGATCTCGATGCGCTCGCCGGCATAGTATGGCGCCCACTTGTCCTTGAGCGCGAGATGCATCGAGGAGTCGAGCTCGCCGAGCACGCCGACCGGGTCGGGGCGCTGCGCGATCTTCCGGCCCGGCCCGACGACGTAGGCGCCGCTGTAGTTGGCGTCGGAGATCAGGTGGTAGTCGTAGGCGGTCTCGATCTCGTCGAGGCTCAGCCACGGACCGTCAAGGCAGACGCGGAACGTATCGCGTTCCCACGGCATCAGGGGCAGTCGGTCCTGGATCGTGACCGAGGCGCGGCCGTAATAGGTCATGCCGACGCGCTCGTAGCACCTGCGGCCGCCGCCGTGGCGGGGATCACCGGTCTGAGAGCACTCCTCAACGTATTCCGTGCTGTGGAGCTCGAAGGTTGGCGAGACGGCGGTATCGTACGCGCCGAAGGAGACGCTCACGCAGTCGGCAACCGTGCGGCGTCCGCCCATGTCCTGGCCAGCGACGCCCTTCACGTCGGACTTGGCGGCTTCCTTCGACTGCTTGAGTATCTCGGACGGATTGATCCCCTGGTCGAAGTTCACGGCGGGAGTTTCGGCACGGACGGGTGCGGCGATGAGACTCGCGGCGAGTGTGAAAGCCAGGGTCGTCATGGTCATCTCGGCGTGCCCTCCGGGAGGCGTACGCGTAGGTAATAGCAAAAGACCTGCCATCCGTCTAGGCCTTTCGGGTGCCCTGTCGGGTCGAGGGCCGAACCAATATTGCCTCAACTATGTTATACTTCGCTCGTTCTGTGGCGGTTGTTTACCGTTTATTGAGGAGACACTATGAACATGCGAAAATGTATTCAGGTCGGATGCGCCCTGCTGTCCTCCGTCTTGGCCGCCTCGGCGTGGGCGGCGCCGGCGCTCACGGTGGGGACCGCTTCGGGACAGGCGGGGACGACGGTGAACCTTCCTATCAGTTTTGATCCCGGCGCGGCCTCCGTGCTGAGCATGCAGTTCAACCTCACTTTGCCGCCGAGCCTGAGCACGGGAACGATCACGCCCGGAGCGATCCTCGCCGCGGCCGGCAAGGGCGTGAGCGCCAACCGCAGGGGCAGAAACTGGACCTTCATCGTCTTCGGACTCAATCAAAACGCCATCGGCGCCGGTCCGCTTCTGACGGTGCAGATGAGGATCGCTCCGGGGGCGGCGGCTGGGACCCTGAATGTGCCGGTGTCCTCGGTCGTCTATGCCGATCTCAATGGAGTCGCCATCAACCCGGGCGCGCTTAAAGGAGGCGCGGTGACCGTGCTTGCCGCCTCGCCGAGCGCATCGCCGCCTCGACATTAGGTCTTTTCACCAACTTCGCCTGCGTTCCCGGCGGCCGGGAGAGACGATGCTCTTCTTGACGTCTTCGATCATCATCGACGCGATGTCGTGATAGGGAATGCCTCCTGAGAGCAGGGCGCTTTCACGCTCCAGCGTGACGATGATCACGGGCAGGCCCGTGCGCGCGTCGAGCAGGCTCAGGGTGACGACGGTCACGCCGTGGTGGTATCTCAACGCGACCAATCCCACGAGGTCCAGTTGAGCCGCGGCCGCGATCTGCTTGACGAGATCCGTGTTCCAGGTCTTCGGCAGCGACCCCATCTGCGCGGTCAAGACGGGCCGCTGGGACGCGATCTTGCCCATCTCCGTCAATTCGTGGGAAAATTCGTCGGCCAGCCTCGCCTCAACGGAGGATGAGGATGCGGGAAGGACGGCCACGCGGACATACCTGGAGATGTCCAAGCCGGGCGTCATATCCGTTTTGACGCGGTAGACTCCCGCGCACCCCTCGGCCAGAGCCAAGAGGAAAATGACTTGAGCCGCCGCGAGGGTCCGCATTTTATCGGAGAACATGTCCTCCCGTTAATCGTTGATGTAAATGGGAGAGTCGCCGGGCCTCAGTTTGCGCAGCTTGTCGGGCTGGTTTTCGCTGAAGCTCTTCATCCGGTAGGAGACGGACAAGAACTGGCTCCCGGAGTTGGATGTGGCCACGGTCTTAAGCATGTGGAAGGCGTAGTCCACCCCGAAGGATCCCAATTGGAGGCCGAATCCGACCGTCAGCGCGTTGTCGTTGATGCCCGCGCGAAGGGCGACGCGGGGCAGGGGCACTTCCACGCCCAGCTTCCAGTTGTTGGTCTTGCTCGCGGCGTCGTCGCGCTGTTCCACTTCAGCCAGGAGTTCGGCATAGGGCAGCCGGTACAGGGCCCCGAACTTGATCTCGCGGGGCACGATGTCGGGCACGATGAGTCCGACGTCCGGCTTGTTGAGATTGATGGCGGACGCCCCGAACTGCAGTTTGGGCGTGAGAAACATCAGCACGCCGAGATTGACGCCCACCGCGCCCTTGGACGTTCCGGAAGCGAACGCCGATTGGCCAGAAAAGGCGGGGTCACTGCCTATGTCAAAACTATGATGCAGGTAGCTGACCGCGCCTCCCACGGCCAACTGGGGTATGGCCAAAACGCCGAGCCCTCCCCCAAACTGATATTCGCTGACTAGTCCCACGGCCTTGTACAGGGTGCCCTGTAGACTCGCCGAAACCCTGCTTCCCAGGGGCAAACCCAGGGACATGTAGCCCTCGGAGATGTCCACGTCGTTGACGCCGTAGAGCGGCTTGCCGTACATGAGGGCGCCCTGCAGGGAGTGGACATTGACTAGGCCGGCGGGATTGATGAAGCCGGCGCTGGAGTCGTCGGCCAGCGCCACGAAGGCGCCGCCCAAGGCTTCGGCCTTGACGCTTTTGGGAACGTCTTGGAAGCTCGCCCATGCCGCGCTCGAAAGCAAGCCGAAGGCGAGGGCGATGAATGCTCTGCATATCGATTTCATATTTTTTTCGCAGCCTCTGGTTTGAGTCCCGATTCTACCTCATTGGCTGGCATAGCGGAAGTATGGCTGATCGACCTCGGAAATGCCAGTAAATTAAAGGTAAAAAACTTATAATCCAATCCATGAGCGGATTTCACGCGCCCGCGGGCCCCGGCCGGAGCGTCCGTCTGGGCTTCACGGCGAAGATCGGACTCCTCCTCGCGCTGCCGCTCATCGGCTCCATGGCGACCATCCCCCTGGTCACGCGGTACCTGGATCGGACCAAGACGGACAACCACTTCATAAACGTAGCCGGACGTCAGAGGATGCTGTCGGCGAGCATACGCGATGAAGTCAACATGGTGGCCATGGGCCAAGATGAGAATCGGAAGGGCCTGCAAAATCATATCGCGGCCTTCGATGAGGCGCTCGCCGCGATGGAGCGCGGGGGCGACGTCCTGGGCACGTCTCTCGCCCCGCCTCCCGAGGAAGTCGCCGCCCCGTTGGCCGCGGTGAGAGACCTGTGGCGCGGGCTTAAACCGGAATTGGCCGCCATCGCCGCCCGGCAGCGCAAGGATTTCCGCTTCGAAGCCTACCGCGCCAGGCCGGAAGCGGAGAATCTGCGGGACCTGTCTCACCAGGTCGTCACGATCTTCTCGGCGCGATCCAGCCGCCTGCGAGCCGAGATGATCACGACGCTTTGGCTCATCTCGGGGCTGACCGGCCTCATCTTCCTGGCGAGCATCCTGCTCGCCCGGCGCTACATCATCCATCCCATCCTGCGCATGCACAAAGCGGCCCTGCGCATCGGCGCCGGGGATTTTACCCAGCGTCTTGATATCTCGACAGGCGACGAGATGTCGGATCTCGCCTCCGTCTTCAACGATATGACGACGCGGATCCAGCGCCTGCTGGCCGCGCTGGATATGAGCCGCCGACACGCCGAGATCATCGTCGCCAACATGCCCGCAGGACTTCTCGCCCTGAGCGAGGACCTCGCCGTGCTTCGGGCGAACCGCTCTTTCTGCGAGACCTTCGGCGTCGACGCGGCCGAGCTCGCCCGCCGCCCCGGACTGACGGATCTGATCGCGGCGCAGGGCCTCAAGGAGGCGGCCCTCGACGTCCTCTCCACGGGCCGGTCCAAGCGCGGCCTTCAATTCAACCTCGTCGACAAGGACGGCTCGAAACGGTCCTTGCGCGTCTCCATAGCGGGGACGCGGCATGAAAAAGAGGAAGAACGTCTGGTGATCGTCATCGATGACATCTCCCTCAACGAGGAGCTCACCCGCGTCGCGGTCGAGATGGGACGCCGCTATCATGAGATCATGGAGAACGCCCTCGACGCGATCATCGTCATGGGCGAGGACGGACTGATATCCTATCTCAACGCGGCCGCGGAGAGGATGTTCGGATACGAGCGGCCCGAGATGCTGGGGCAGCCGGTCACGATGCTCATGCCGAAGCGATACCGCGAGGCCCACGAGCGCGGAGTGCAGCGCTACATAAAAACGGGGCAGCCCAGCATTCTGGGCCGTGTGACGTCGGTCGATGGCCTGCGTCGGGGCGGCGAGACCTTCCCCCTGGAGCTGTCGATCAACTCCCACCGAGCGGACGCTCAATATGTATTCACCGCGGTCCTCAGGGACGTCACCGAGCGCCGCAGGAACGAAGCGGCCCTGGCCGAGCGGGATGAGCAGCTGCGCCAATCTCAGAAATTGGATGCGGTCGGCAAGCTCGCCGGCGGGATCGCCCACGACTTCAACAATCTCTTGACCGCCATCCTGGGTTTCAGCGCCTTTCTCCTGCAAAATCTCAAGCCCGACGACCCGAATCGGGAGGACGTGCTGGGAATAGAGGCCGCGGCCAAGCGCGCGGCTGACCTCACGCAGCAGATACTGGCTTTCGGCCGCAAACAGATGCTCTCGCCCAGGCGCCTGGACCTCAACATCGTGGTTCAAGATATCCTGGGCATGTTGCGGCGGCTCGTCAGAGAGGACATCGATCTGTCTCTCCGGCTTTCGGACCAGCCCCTGGCCGTCCGGGTGGACCAGGGGCAGATCGAACAGGTCATCATCAACTTGGTCGTCAACGCCAGGGACGCCCTGCCCAAGGGCGGCAAGATCACCATCGCGACCTCGGCCATCGAGCTTGTAGACGCCCGCGTTCACCGCGACGTCGCGATCGCCCCCGGGTCTTATGCGACGCTGACGCTCAGCGACACCGGTGCCGGCATGAGCCCGGAGGTGCGGGAGCATATCTTCGAGCCTTTCTTCACGACCAAGGAGCAGGGCAAGGGGACGGGACTGGGCCTTTCCACGGTCTACGGCATCATCGCTCAAAGCGGCGGTCACATCACGGTTGACAGCGCGCAAGGGCGGGGATCGACCTTCAGAATATACCTGCCCAAGGCCGGAGAGCCCCCTGAAGACGTCGAATCGGCGCCGCCTCCCAAGAAGGAGATCCCCCGGGGGAGCGGGGTGGTCCTGCTCGTCGAGGACGAACCCGCCGTCTCGGATCTGGCGCGCCGCATCCTGACGCAGAACGGCTTCACGGTGATCGCCGCCGCGGACCCCGTGGATGCGCTCGCCCTCTGCGAGAGCCGCAAGGCGCCCATCCGTCTGCTCGTCACCGACATGATCATGCCTCGGCTCAACGGCCTGGAGGTGGCCCGCAAAGTGCGGGCCGCGCGGCCCACGACCCCGGTGCTCTACATCTCGGGCTACACCCAGCACCCCGTCATTGAACTGAACACGGCAGAGCACAAGAGCGCATTCCTGCAAAAGCCCTTTACGCCGGACGCCTTCCTGGAAAAAATCCACGAGCTCCTGGATTAAGGAACACATAAGCGCCCGCTAAGCCCTCCCACAACTCCCGCTGATACGCTGCGGGCATGAACCAAGCCAAGCCGAAGGTCCTGGTGATCGACGATGAGAAGCCGCTGCGCGACATACTGACCCGAGCCCTGAGCGCCCTGAGCTACGCGGTCTCGCCGGCCGAGAACGGGGGTCAGGCCGTCTCGATGGCCGCCGAGGAGGCCTTCGACCTGGCGCTTTGCGACATGATAATGCCGGGGATGGACGGCATCGCGACCCTCCAGGCGCTCAAGCGGGCTCACCCGGGGATGGAAGTCGTCATGGTGACGGGAAACGGCACGATCGAGAACGCGGTCGAAGCGATGAGGCTCGGCGCTTACGACTTCATCACCAAGCCGTATCAATTGGACCAGCTGTGCAACGTCATGCAGAAAGCCCTCGAACGGGGCCGGCTGCGGGCCAAGGTCGACGAGCTGGAGCAGACCAACCGCCTGAAGTCGGAATTCCTCGCCAACATGAGCCATGAACTGCGCACGCCGTTAAACGCGATCGTGGGCTATTCCTCCCTGATCCTGGACAAGATCTACGGGGAGGTGCCCGCCGCGCAGGCCGCGGCCCTGGACCGGGTCCTGATCAATTCGAAGAACCTCCTCGCCCTGATCAACAACATCCTCGATTTCTCCAAGCTCAATGCCGGCATGATGTCCACTCATATCGAGGAGTTCGACCTCAGCGCGGTCGCCCGGGAAGTGGCCGACACGATGCAATGCCTGGCCATGGAAAAACGGATCTCGCTGCGCTCGCAAGACCCGGGCCCGCTGATGGTCAAGAGCGACAAGACGAAGATCAAGCAGATCTTGATCAACCTGGTGGGCAACGCGGTGAAATTCACCGTCGCGGGCGGGGTCATGATCACCGTCGCGCGGGACCCCGACGGGCCCGAGGTGAGCCTGAGCGTGAGCGACTCCGGGCCGGGCATCGCCGACAAGGACATCCCCGCCGTCTTCGAGGAGTTCAAGCAGCTCGACGGCGCCGCGACTCGCAAGCACGGCGGCACCGGACTGGGACTCTCGATTACCAGGAAGCTCGTCGAGCTTCTTGGAGGCGGCATCCGCGTCGAAAGCGGGCTGGGACGCGGTGCGACCTTCATCGTGAGCATGATGCGGGAGGTGGCGCCTCAGGACGCTCTCCCGCCGCCGGAGAGCGTCCTGTCCGCGCCGGACGCCCGGCAGAAGGTGCTGCTCGCCATCGATGACGATCCCGAGGTCCTCAAGCTCCTGCGGGACAGCTTGAAGGCGACGGACTACGCCATGGTCGGCGCTTCGACGGCGGAAGAAGGTCTGGCCCTTGCCCGGAGCGTCAAGCCTTTCGTCATCACGCTCGACATCATGATGCCGCATCGCGACGGCTGGAACGTGCTCCAAGCGCTCAAGAGCGACCCTCAGCTCAAAGCCATCCCCGTGATCATCCTCTCGATCATGGAGAACAGGGCCCTGGGGTTCTCCTTGGGCGTGGCCGATTACATCGTCAAGCCTTTCGAGCGCCAAGTCCTCCTGGAGAAACTGGGCAATCTTCGGAGCATCGCCGGCAAGAGGGTCCTCGTCGCCGATGACGAGGAAGGTGTGCGGGAGCTCATCGAGACGGGCCTCAAGAACGAGGGCTACCAAGTCGAGGGCGCGGCGACCGGTCGGGCGGCGTTGGCCGCCATAGCTCTCAGGCGGCCCGACTTCCTGTTCCTCGACCTCAACCTGCCCGACATGAGCGGCTGGGAAGTCCTGGCGGAACTGGGGAAGGACCCTTCCCTCAAGGAGATGCGCATTTTCGTTCTGACGGGGAGCGCCCTTTCTTCCCGGGAATTCGACGAGCTCCACGGTAAAGCCGTGAAGGTCATCGAGAAGGGCTCGGTCAGCCTTTCGGCGATACTCGACTCCCTCAAGGGGAAGCTCCTGGCCATGGCGGAGGCGCGCTGATATGGCCCTCACCATCCTCGTCGCCGACGACGAAGCCGACAACCGGGCGATCATCGCGGCCGCGCTGGCCACGTCGGGCTACCGGGTCTGCCAGGCCCGCGACGGGGGCGAAGCTGTCGAGTCCGCCCTCAGGGAGGTTCCCGATCTCATACTCCTCGACATGGCCATGCCGGGGGTCAGCGGCTGGGAGGCGGTCAAGCGCCTGAAGGCCCTGCCCCAAACCAAGGAAATCCCCATTTTCGCCTTTACGGCCTTCGCTTTGTCGGGAGACGAGCTCAAGGCCAGGCGGGCCGGCTGCGACGGCTATATTTCAAAGCCGTGCATACCGAAGGACGTCGTCGATCTGATCAGGATCAAGGTGGGACAATAACATGGAAACCATGACACGATGCGGCGACGAATGGCTCGTGCGGCTGCTGTCGTCTAAAGGCGCGCTCGCGGCGAAAGACGCCGAGGACATCCTCTCGGACGCCTCGCCTTTCGCCTCCACGTCGCTCTTGAGGCGCAAGGCGGTCTCCAAGGAACGCCTGGCCGAGCTCGTGCGGGAGCAATACGGCATCCCGTTCGCCGAGCCCGCCGCCGGCTCGTGCGACAAGATCGCGGTCTCGCTGGTCCCCGAGGAGATCTGCCGCCGGCACATGCTGTTCCCGCTGCGCGTCGACGAGGAGACCATCGAGCTCCTGATGGCCAATCCGCTGGACAGCGTCGTCATGGACTCGGTCATGGCGCTCTCCGGTCGCCGCCCCGTCCCCCTCTTCGGCCTGCCCGATAAGATCGAGGAGCTCATCACGGCGGGCTACGGGGAGGACGCGGCGGTCTTCGAACTGCTCCACAAGCTCCCGGACGAGGCGCCGGTGACCTGCCTCGACTCGGGCGCGGAGCAGACCGCCGAGCCGGCGAACTCGATTGGCGCTCCCGTGATCCGCCTGGCCAACCAGCTGATCTCTTCGGCGGTGCGCATGAAGGCCTCGGACATCCACATCGAGCACGAGGAGCGCGTCACCATCGTGCGCTACCGCGTCGACGGCGACCTGCGCGCCATCATGAAGGTCCCCAAGCACATCGGGGAGGGCCCTCTGGTCTCCCGCATCAAGATCATGGCCAATCTCGACGTCGCCGACCGCCGCCGGCCGCAGGACGGCCGCGCCAAGCTCAAGGTCGGCTCGGAGGAGATCGGTCTGCGGGTCTCGACGATGCCGACCTCCTTCGGCGAGAAGGTCGTGATGCGCATACTCGACAATCGCCAGGCCGAGGTCCCTCTCGAGGCGTTGGGATTTCGGCCCGAGATACTGTCCCGGCTGGTCTCTCTCTCTCTTCGTCCAACTCGGGCATCCTCCTGGTGACCGGTCCGACCGGCTCGGGCAAGACGACCACACTCTACTCGCTCCTCCATAGGCTCAAATCCGAGGACATCAACATCGTCACGGTCGAGGACCCCATCGAGTACCGCCTCGACGGCATCAACCAGATCCAGGTCAACGAGAAGACCGGGATGGCCTTCGCCTCGGTGCTGCGCTCGGTGCTGCGCCAGGATCCCGACGTGGTGCTCGTCGGTGAAATCCGCGACCATGAGACCGCCGACATCGCCTTCCAGGCCGCCCTGACGGGCCACCTGGTCTTCTCCACCCTGCACACCAACGACGCCGTGGCCAGCGTCGAGCGCCTGCTCGACATGGGCGTCGAGCGCTTCAAGATGGGCCCGGCGCTCATCGGGGTGTGCTCCCAGAGGCTCGTGCGCCGCATCTGCCCCGATTGCCGCGAGGAGATCGCCGGAGACGGCGCCTGCGTCGAATTATTCGCGAAGGCGGGCCTGCCCCGACGCCGCTTCAAGGGCAAGGGCTGCGAGAACTGCGCCTTCACGGGGCTCAAGGGGCGCATCGCCCTCTGCGACCTCCTGGACCTCAGCTCGCCGGCCGCTCGGGACATGCTTTCGGCTTCGGCCGGGAGTTTCAACCTGCGCGAGGAGGCGCTCAAACGGGGCTGGCTCATGCCGATGGCGCAGGACGCCTTGTGGCATCTCTCCCAAGGCAATGTGACCTTTGAGGAGGCCGCCCCCCCTACCTCCAAGCCAAGGCGTCTTCGGGCGAAGCGCCCGCGCGGGCGAGCGCGCCGTCCTCGGCGCCCCAGGCGCGCCGGGTGCTCATCGTCGACGACAATACGGACAATCGCACCGTGGTCCGGCAGACGCTCTCAACCGAGGGCTTCGATCTGGCCGAGGCCGACGGCGGGGCCGAGGCCCTGGAGTCGATCTCCCGGAACAAGCCCGACTTGGTCCTGCTCGACCTCATGATGCCGGAGGTGGATGGATTTGCCGTGGTCAGGCGGCTTCGCGGCGAGATGGGCATGGCCGACCTTCCCATCCTCATCATCACGGCGATGGGGGAGGCGCAATCACAGGCCCTGGCGTTGGAGCTGGGCGCCGACGACTACCTGACCAAGCCGTTCAACCCCCGTGTCCTGCGGGCGAGGGTCAAGGCCCTGTTCCGCCGCCGCGAGTTCGAGCAACCCTAGCTACCCAGGGTCTTGTGGACCTTGGCCAGGAGAACTCTCGGCGTGAACGGCTTCATGAGGAAGGCCACCTCCGTTTTGGAGAGATCCTCCTCCAGCGCGACGTGCTCGGTGTAGCCCGACATGTAAAGAATCCTGGTTTCAGGGTGCAGGGCGGAAATGCGCCGCGCCGCTTCCGGGCCGTTCATCTGAGGCATCACCATGTCCGTCAACAGGAGACGGATGGGCTCCTTGCGGCGTTCGCAGATGGCGATGGCTTGCTCGGGATCGGCGGCGACGAGCACCGTAAACCCGTTCTGCACGAGGGCGCGCCGCGTCAATTCCCGCACGGATGTCTCGTCCTCCAGCACCAGGATGGTCCCCGTTCCCGTCGGCAACGCCGCTTCCGGGGCCGTGGCTTGTGTCCGCGCGTCACCCTCCGACGCCTGAGGCAGATAGAGTTTGAACGCGGTGCCCCGTCCCGGCTCGCTATCGACCTCGACGAAGCCCCCGCTTTGCTCGACGATGCCGTAAATGACCGAGAGCCCCAAGCCGGTTCCTTTGCCGGGTTCCTTGGTGGTGAAGAACGGCTCGAAGAGATGGGCCTGCACCTCCGGGCTCATGCCGCCGCCCGTGTCGCCGACGCTGAGCAGGACGTAGGACCCCGGCGGAACCACGCCGTGCCGGTGGATGCGGGCCTTCTCCAGCGTGATGGGCGCGGTCTCGATGACGATCCGGCCGCCCTGAGGCATGGCGTCCCTGGCGTTGACGACCAGGTTCATGAGGACCTGCTCGAGTTGGCCTTTGTCCGCGTTCACTTCGAGCGGCTTGTCATGGGGCAGAAACAGAAGGCTGATGTCCTCGCCGATGAGCTTGCCCAGCATGTTTTTGATCTGCTTGACCACGCCGGTGATGTCCAAGCGTTGGGGCAGGACCACTTGCTTGCGGCTGAAGAGCAGAAGCTGCTGCGTGAGGGCGGCCGCTCTCTCGCCGCCGACCTTGATCTCCTGGACATCGGCCCGGTTGGGGTCGTCGGGCTTCAGATTCTGCAGCAGGAAGGAACTGTAGCCCAGAATAGTCGTCAACACGTTGTTGAAGTCGTGGGCGACGCCTCCCGCGAGCCTGCCGACCGACTCCATTTTCTGCGCCTGGCGCAGCTGCGACTCGGCCTTGTGGCGCTCCGTCAGGTCGTGATGCGCGGCGACGTAATGGCTGATGCGGCCCGACGCTTCGCGCACGGGCGCGATGGTCAACGCGGCGTCGTATAAGCTCCCGTCGCGGCGGCGGTTGACCACTTCGCCTTTCCATATCCCGCCGGATAGTATCGTTTTCCACATCTTCCGATAGGTCTCTCTGTCCGTGCGGCCCGACGCAAGGATGCGCGGATTCTTCCCGATGACCTCCGTAGGGACGTAGCCGTTCTGCCGGCAGAAGGCGTCATTGACGAAAATGATCGAGGCGTCGCGGTCGGCGATGACGACGGATTCTCCGGCGGCGTCAAGGGCGGCGGCCTGCAGCGTGATGCGTTCTGACGACCGGGATTTTTCGCTGATATCCTCCACGACCAGCAGCAGCCGCTGCTGGTCTTCTCCCTCGACAAGGCGCGTTTGCGCGATGGTGATCCGAAAGGACCTCTTCGAGCCGTCGCTCGCGCACAGGCCCAGTTCGAGGCCGAACCGAGTCTTGCCCGTGGCCAGAACTCCGAGGACCTCCTCCCTGAGCCCCTCCACCGGCAGCAAATCGGACAGCGGCGGGCGGCGGGAAAGCTCGGCCCCGTCGACGCCGAAGGCCTCGCAAAACGGGCGATTGGCCCAGAGCACGGCGAGGTCCGAGTTCAGGGCGAGAAGGCCCGCGGGCACGCTGGAGATGATGATCTCGGCGTGCTTGCGGCGCAGATCGAGCTCCTGAAGGATTTCACCGACCCGCTCCGCCATCCCATTGAGACGCCGCGCCAAATCTCCCAACTCGTCCTGCGCCGCCGCCTCCAGACGGATGCCCGTATCGCCGGACGCCAGACCGGCGGCCAGGCGCGTCATGTCCGAGATCGATAATTTGATGGACACGTGGAGGGCGATGAAGAGCAGCGTCGCGGCGGCCAAAGCGAGCAGGGCGATGGCAGCGGAGAGCAGCCCCCTGTTTTTGTCCTTCTCAATTCGCGCCGCCAGGACGGCGTCGAGCTCGGACGCGCTCAGGGCGTAGAGTTCGAAGACGGTATCGACGGCACTGGTGGCGCTGCGATAGTATTCGTCGGGTTTGACGCCGACGCGGTCCACATCTATGAGTTTTTCCCAGACGATCTCCTGGAAGGCGCGAACGCTCGCATGACAGCGCTCGAGGGGGATGGCCAGTCTGGATGCGAGGCCCGGCCTTTGCGAGAAGGCGCTCGAAAAACCGTTGGCGTTCATATCAACGACGGCGAGGGCCCTGCCGCGCAGCACGAGAAGCTTGTGTTTCTGCGTTGGAAGCCCCTTTGCGACCGCCATGGCCGTGCCGATGGCCCTTTCCTGGCCCATGTATTCGCTCAGGGCGGGGAGGAGCGTGATGAGCGCGTTGGAGAGGTGGTAGCTGTCAAGATAGGGATCGAGTATCAAGTTGGAGGTGTTCCCTACCGAGGTGACCAGGGAGAGGATATCGGCGATCAGGGCGTCATGCTCGTCGCGGCGCCCGCGCGCGTACATTCTCCAAACCGGGGTCTTGAGAGCCGGAATTCTCCGCCTCAAGGCGTTCCAGAGCCCGGTCGTGCGCAGACGCGAACCCAGCCTGCGATCCGCGCGGTCCACGGCCGCGACGTCGGCGGCAATGCGCGCTTCTTGTGCCGACAGCCCGTCTTTGAAGGAGGCATCGCCGCCCGCGATCGCACTCAACATCCCCCGGTGCCGCTGCACATCCCGCAGCAGGTTCATCAGGGGGCGGACGTACTCGATGCCCATCCTCTCCCGGCGCGTGAACATAACGCCGTCGTAGAGATCTCTGAACAGAAAACATTGCGTCATGATGAAGGGCAGGAGAACGACGCAGCCCAGCAGGACCGTCTTCTGCTTGTACTTCATCCTGTCCAGCAACAAGATCACCGGCCGGATGATCCTCATCGACAAGGGAGGCGAAATTAACCCGTTTGCCGCCGGAGCCTCCCGCATGGGCAATAGTGTAAGCCCCCAGCCCGTATAATTCAAGGGTTATTTTCTCCATGCTCACGGGGTTTGGGGTCGCCCGACGAAACTTTTTCGGCCCCTCAATCGTCTGGTAGATAGGACTTCCGGCCCTTGCGGCTCGACGGCCTGGGGGGTTACAATGAAGGACGAGATGAGAGACGACGGGCGCCGACCGGCGACAAAGGCGGATCTGAACGCGTTCGCGACAAAGGCGGATCTGAGCGCGTTCGCGACAAAGGCGGATCTGAGCGCGTTCGCGACAAAGGCGGATCTGAACGCGTTCGCGACAAAGGCGGATCTGAGCGCGTTCG
>JBBTJN010000192.1:14235-18076 GCA_038059415.1 Elusimicrobiota bacterium
CGACAAAGGAAGCGATTCGCGATGAATTCCGATCATTCCGCGCCGAAATTCACGAGATGTTTCGCCCCATCGCCATCACTTTAGCCCATCACACCGTCGAATTGGCCGACATCCGCGGTCACATCAAGGACAAGATGGTGACCCGCGATGAGTTCCATTCACGCATGGACGCATTCGCCGGCCGCGTCGCCGACTTCGACTATTCGTCGGCCAAGAACCGATCGCGGCTAGACGACCACGAGAAGCGCATCGCCTCTCTCGAAGAAAAGCGCGCTTAAACATCTTCAGCCCATCACGTCAAAGCCCCCGCCTGCGGCCTAGCAAGCCGGCAGCGTTAGAAACTTGGCGATCTTCGCCCGCAGTTTTTCCACGGTAAAGGGCTTGATGATATAGTCATCGGCGCCGTAGTACGAGAGCGCCTTGTCGATATCCTTGACCGTGTCTTCGCTTGTCGCCATGATGACGGGGATGGCTTTTGTTTTTGCGTTGTCCTTCAAGCCGCGGCAGACGGCATAGCCGCTGACGCCCGGCATTATGACGTCCAGCAAAATCAAATCGGGGCCGTGCTTCTCCGCCAGCCGAATCATGTCGACCGGCTGGAGCAAGCCGACGACGTCAAGGCCGATTCGCTTCAGCATCACTTCCGTGACCGTGAGGACGTCATCCGAATCGTCGACGTGGAGGATCAACGGTTTAATGCGTTTGGGCGCGCTGAAGAATGCCATGAATTGACTCCCGGCGGTCAGAGTCTGATTTTACTTATTTACCCCGCGTTAGGCGACCGCAAGATCGATTCAAAGGCCGTCGCGGTACGATTGGGCGAGCTCGCGATCATGGCGCGCCAATTCACCGTTAAGATCATTCCCCGGAATTTCGCCTCGAGCGCGCGCGTCCTGCGATGCGTCCTCGTCATGCGGCCGCGCCAGCCGGTACTCGTGATCCTTGATCCACCGCGCCGAAACGCTCGCCCGCCGGGCGAATAACAGCGCCTTGATGGCCGGTCAGGCCGCCAGCGGCCTGCGGGACTTGGCGACGGTCTCGCCAATCCCGGATAGGTTCTCCACGACGATGATGCCCGCCTCGCGCATGGCTTTGATCTTCGAGGCGTGCGTGCCGGCCCCTCCCTCGACGATCGCGCCCGCGTGGCCCATTCGCCGTCCCTCGGGGGCGGCTTTCCCGGCGATAAAGCCGAACACGGGCTTGGTCATCTCGTCCCTGAAGAAGCGCGCGGCGTCCTCTTCGGCGCAGCCGCCGATCTCGCCTATCATGACGACGGCGTCGGTCGCCTCGTCCTCCTCGAACCTGGCGAGGATGTCGCAGAAGCTCGAACCGTTGATGGGGTCGCCGCCGATGCCGACGACGGTGGACTGGCCGAGGCCTCGCTTGGTGAGTTGGTCGACGGCCTCGTAGGTCAAAGTGCCGGAACGAGACACCACGCCGATGCTGCCGGGCTTATGGATGAAAGCAGGCATGATGCCGACCTTGCACTGCCCGGGCGTGATCACGCCGGGGCAGTTCGGCCCGATGAGCGTGATCTCGCGGCCGGAGCGCTCCGCCTGTTGGACGTAGCGCTTGACCTTCGCCATGTCCATGATCGGAATGCCCTCGGTGATGCAGATGACGACCGAGCAGCCTCCGTCCACGGCTTCCATGATGGAATCGGCCGCGTACGGAGCCGGCACCAGGATCATCGAGACGAACGCGCCCGTGTTGCGGACCGCGTCATGCACGGTGTTGAAGACCGGGCGGTCGAGGTGGGTCTGGCCGCCGCGGCCGGGGGTGACGCCGGCGACGATCTGCGTGCCGTAGTCCATACACTGCTTCGAATGGAAGGTGCCCTGCGAGCCGGTGAAGCCCTGGACAAGAATTTTTGAGTCTTTGTCGAGAATAATGGACATGTTATTTCGCCGCCTCCACCGCTTTCATCGCCGCATCCCACAGTTCGTCGGCGACGATGATCGAGATGCCCGACTTCTTCAGGATCTCCCGGCCGGCCTCCACGTTCGTGCCCTGCAGGCGCACGACGAGCGGAACTTTCAGCTTGATCTTTCCCAATGCGCCGACAACGCCCGCCGCGATCATGTCGCACTTCACGATCCCGCCGAAGATGTTGATCAAGATCGCCCTGACCTTCTTGTCCTTGACGATGATCTGGAGCGCTTTCATGACGCGCTCCTCGTTGGCCCCGCCGCCGACATCGAGGAAGTTCGCCGGGCTGCCGCCCGCGAGCGCGATGGTGTCCATCGTTCCCATGGCGAGGCCCGCGCCGTTGACCATGCAGCCGATGTTGCCGTCGAGGCCGATGTAGGAGATATCGGCCTTCTTGGCCTCGAGTTCGAGCGCGCTGGCTTCATGGTCCTTGAACTTGTCCAATTCGGGCTGGCGGTAGGCCCCGTTATCGTCGCTGCTCAGTTTGCAGTCCAGCGCCATGACGCCCTTCGGGGTCAGGATCAGCGGGTTGATCTCAAGCATCAAGCAATCAAGGTCGATGAAGGCCTTGACCAGGATCTTCGCAACGCGGCAGAACTCGACGGCGTGCGTCGCGGGCACGTTGAGCGTGAAGGCCAGGCGGCGGGCCGCGAAATCACGAAGGCCGACGTTCGGATCCACGGGCATGCGGATGATCGCCTCGGGATGCTCCTCGGCGAGGGTCTCGATCTCCATGCCGCCCTGGGCGGAGGCGATGATCGTCGGGACCGCGTTCTTGCGGTCCATGACGACGGAGAAGTATATCTCGCGCTCGATCTTAACGCCTCCCTCGATAAGCAGCTCCTTGACCTTGATGGCCTGACCGTGCGTTTGGTGTGTGACCAGGTTCATTCCGATCATGGCCCTGGCGATATCCTTGGCTTGCGCCGGGGTCATCGCGAGCTTGATGCCTCCGGCCTTGCCGCGTCCGCCGGCGAGCACTTGGGCTTTGACGACCCAGGGCGCCTTGCCGGCGCGTTTTAGCGCGGCGGCCGTTTGAGCCGCCGCCGTGATCAGGCCGCCGAACGGCGGCACGGGGACGCCCCGCGCCTTCAGGATTTCCTTGCCTTCGTGCTCAAGAAGCTTCATATTTCTCCCCCATCGGCGGCGACGGTCCAGGTCTCGGGACCCTGCAGCAACTTCTGCAGATTGGCGGGTTTGTCCTTCTTGGCCTGATCGATCTGCGCGTTCATCAAGTCGTGAAGCACCGGTCGCTCGACGTCGCGCAAGATGCCCTGAGGCACCGGTTCGATCATGTGGGCGAGGAAGTTGGCGAGCGTCGCCGACGGCGCCTTCTCGTCGTGGATAAGAATGTTCTTCGGCGGATTAGCGGGGTCGAAGGAGATGACTTCGGGCTCGAGGCCGTTGAGGACGATGCCCTTGTCGCGCCGGGCGCCGAAGATCATGGGCTTGCCGTGGGCGACCTTCATCATCCTATCGTCGCGAATCTCCTTCGCGACAACGGACTCGAAGGCGCCGTCATTGAAGACGATGCAGTTTTGGAAGATCTCGATGAACACGGAGCCTTTATGATGAGCGGCCCGCGTCAGCACCTCCCCGAGAAACGGCAAGTCGGTGTCGACGGCGCGCGCGACGAAGCTCGCCTCGGAGGCGAGCGCCAGGGCGATCGGGTTGATCGGAGCGTCGATCGAGCCCATCGGGGAAGACTTCGTCTTCTTGCCGAACTCCGAGGTCGGCGAATACTGACCCTTGGTCAACCCGTATATGCGATTGTTGAACAAGAGAATTTTAATGTCCACGTTGCGGCGCAGGGCGTGGATGAGATGGTTGCCGCCGATGGACAGGCCATCGCCGTCTCCGGTCACGACCCACACCTGCATCTCGGGGTTCGAGCACTTGATGCCGGTCGCGA
>JBBTJN010000193.1:0-4156 GCA_038059415.1 Elusimicrobiota bacterium
GTGGTGTGAGAGGCGGGGCCTTTAGGGATTCCTAGAGGCCCCGCCTACTCGATTTCAAGCGAGCAATCCGTTGCGGGAATCGCAGCGGTGCGCTCGCTGCGGACGTCAGGGGGGCAAGTCCGTTAGGACTGATTGCCGCGAAGTTCGAGGCGGGTCAGGCGCAGCTCGTGGTCGGTGAGCGTCGCCTGCTGATCGATGAAGCTTTTCCCCGCGAGCGCGCGCTCGTGGCGCGAGGCGATGATCTCGGAGGTGAACGCTTCGAGGCATTTCTTGATGCCGTCGAGTTCGTTGAGTTTGCGGAGTTGTTGCGAAATCAGGCCGAGAGTCTCGGTGTGGCCGCTGACGACGACCGCTGTATTGCGCGCAAGCGTCTTAAGTTCGGCGACATCCGTCTTGAGCGCGACGACATCCGTCTTGAGCGTGCTGATATCCTGCTTCATCACGCCGAATTCCGTCCGCATCGCGGTCATCTGCACGCCAAGCGCGGCGCCTGCCGCTTTCACGTCGTTGAATTCCTGTCTCACCCTGTCGGTCATTATAGCCCTCCGGGCCGTCGAGCCGCAAGGGCCCGAAGTCCTATCTACCATACGATTGCGCCCCCTTAAAAGTTCCCTGAGCCGCTCCTTTTTCAGCAGCCCTGGCCTGCCATTTGTTATGATCATCGACGTGAACCGCCTTCCTATCTTCCTCGTCCTCGCGCTCCTCCCCGCCTGTGTTTCCGGCCCCTCCGCCCCCGCCGCGAAGTCCGCGCTCCCTCAGGCCCAGGCCGAGGACGCCGCCATAGCCTCCGCCATCCAGCAGATTGAAAGCAAGAAGTCCGACTACCGCATCACCAACGCCGACCTGATCCGCATCACCGTGCTGGGCGAGGAAGATATGGCGCGCGAGGTCCGCGTCAGCCAGAACGGCACCATCACCTATCCTTTGATCGGCTCGGTCTCGGTGGGGGAGCTCTCCACCTCTCAGGCCGAGACCGCCATCGCGACCAAGCTCAACGACTTCCTGCGCGGCGCCCAGGTCACCGTCTTCATCAAGGAATACGGCAACAAGAAAGTCTTCGTCTTCGGCCACGTCAACAAGCCCGGCGCCATCGAGATTCCCACCGAGACCAGGCTCACCGTGCTTGAGGCCATCTCCCAGGCCGGCGGCTTCACGCCTTTGGCCGCTCCGGACCGCACCCGCGTCGTGCGCATGCTCAACGGCGTCAGCCAGTCCTTCACCATCGAGGTCTCCGCCATCACCAAGCGGGGCGAGAAGGACAAGGACATCGCCCTCGAGCCCAACGACATCGTCTTCATTCCCGAAAGCTACTTCTAAGGGCGAAGGTTCGGGCCGTCGGCTCAGGGGCGGACCGAAAGTTCCTTGAGCAGGGCCGGTACGCGAGCCGCGCGCGCCTGCGCGTTCGCTCGATCAAGAACATGCCCTCGGATATTCTCCACGAAACAGTCGTTCGACAGGAGCCCCTGGAACTTGTCCGCCAGGTATGATCGAACGTCGGCCGGGGCGCTTTGGATCAGCTCCTTCAGATCGGGACAGCCGTCGAGGACCGCGACGATATCCTCGATGTCCAGACCGCCTGACATAGCCGGATTCTTCCGACGAGAACCCCAGTGGACATGACTTTGAAGTGTCCGCGAAAACCTGTCCCTTTTGTAGTCCATCTTGAAGCAGGTACGCTTGCAGGATGGATCACTCCCGCGCAGAGTCCGAGTTGGGCTTGGTCATCACGCCGAGTCCCGAAACCGTCCCAATCAACGGCAAGTGCACGTTGAAGAAAGATGGTCCCGCACGCGTTGTATACGTCGCTGGTTTGGCCGTGCATCACTGGATGAACGGAGACCGGATGACGGAAGCCTATGCCATGGTCATGCTCGTACGATGCGGATATGCGGACCAAAGCGAGGTGGTGCGTGCTTTTGGGGTCTCGCGACGGACGTTGCTGCGCCAACGTCAGCGCTTCGAGTCAGGCGGGATGGAACAGTTGGGGAGGGCTGGTGGTCGGCCGCGGGGATCGGAAGCGATCCCCGGTCCATGGGTGAAGGCCGCGAGGGTGCTCCAGCGCGCGGGACTGAGCGTTCGGGAAATCGCCCAGCGGCTCGGCGTTGGCAAGACAGCCGTCGGCAAATGGTTGGTACGCTTGGGCAAGCCCGCCAGTTTGGAGGTTCCGGAACAGCCAGTCGCTCAGTCGAGGGGAAGCGGACCGGCCGCAACTGGGGATCATCCATCACATAATGGCGGCGGCCAGGTGGCGAGTTCAAGCCTGGACTTGGATCCGGAGCACCGACTGATCGTGCAGCTGAGCTCGGATTCTAAACTGTCGTTTGTTGTTGGAGCTTTCGGCGAAGCCGAAAGCCGCACGCCGCAGGCGCCTGGGAAGTGGGATTCAAATGCTGAAGCCCCGCGCCGGGAGCTCCGAAGTGGCCGGCGCGCGATCGACGGGCCCAGAGGAGCATGCCCCTGCTGCGGCTACCCCAGACGTGTTCGCCGAATGTATCCCTGCCGCCAGAAGGCTGCAAGTTCGAAATGAGGAAACCCGCCCGCTGGTTTGAGCCGCCTTCGCCGACGTCCGCACAGGCGGTGCCGCGCGCCCAGGGGCCTTATGGCAAATCTTCAGCAAGTCTGTAAATCCCATTGACAAACTACGTTAATGTGTTACAATATCGTAAGCCAATATGCGATTGAGTTCTTTTGAGTGGGACGACGCTAATGTCGCGCATATCGTACGCCACAATGTCACGCCGGAGGAGGTTGAAGAGGCCTTCCAAGGCCGACACCAGATCCGCAGATCCATAGCCAGCCGGTATACGCTGCTCGCACGAAGCGCGGCTGGACGCTATCTTATGATCGCCTTCATCTTGCGCGCAGGCACGGTGCGAACGATCACCGCACGGGATATGACCAGTGCGGAGAGAAGACGCTATTCGTAGGGAGTACATATGAAAAAAAAGAAACTACCACACTTTAAGACCGACGAGGAGTTCGGCCGCTTCGTGGAGAACCACGACATGGCTCCTTACTTCGATGACATGGAACCCATCGATCAGATGCTCCTCGACCCTAAGCTTGCACAACGGATCAAAGAACGTTCCTCGAAGCGTTTGGTCACGCTAAGGTTGCCGGTCTGGCAATTGGACACGGCTAAGAGGATCGCCAAACAACAGAAGCGGCCGTATCAAAGGGTCCTTCAAACCTGGGTCGGCGAGGGGTTGAACAAGGAAATTCGTGGCGGCCCCCTCCACGCGCGACGCTAAAGACCGCGCCGAAATCTAGAAAGACAACGCTACGGCTGCGCCAGCCGGGACTTCCTGGGGAAGGCATTCCGAGAGAACGTCGATGTTGCCGCGCGTGAGCACCTGGGCACCATAGCCCATCATCTCGCCGGGCCACTTTAAATCCGCGCGCTTAACCAAGGACTCGAGCAGGAACAGAGGGCGGCCGAGCCGCAAGGCCTCCCAGCCATGATGCAGCGTCCCGCTGCCCTCGCCCGCCTCGACTATGACCGTCGCATGGGAGACAAGCGCCATCGTTTTGTTGCGGATCGCGAAGTTCTTCCTCTCGGCCGGAGTACCCGCCGGAAATCGTGAGATCACAAGATGCTCGGCCATGATCTTCCGCTACAGCTCCTCATTCTCCCTGGGGTAGAAAGACCCGAGCGGCGTGCCGATCACGGCGATGGTCCGACCGCCGGCGAGGGTCGCGGCGCGGTGCGCGCAGGTGTCGACGCCGCGAGCGAGGCCGCTGACGATGACGGCGCCGCGGTCGACTAGCATCCGCACCAGGTCCTGCGTACGCTTAAGGCCAGCCGGCGAGACCTCACGCGTCCCAATGACGGACACCCTGGCGCAGCCGCGGCACAAGCCGATGTCTCCCGCGACGTAAAGCGCGCGTGGGGCGTTCTTGCGCTCAACTTCGTTGAGCGGCCCGAGCAGCTCCTCCGGCGATGTTTCTTAAATTCCATTGCCGCCGGCGGCTGCCTTCCGGAGCTCCTCAAATTCGCAGACACCGTGGGACATGCCCCGCGCCGCGGCCGCCTCGATGTCCTTGCGTCCATAGCCTAACTGCCAGACCGCCTGACATAGCCGGATTCTTCCGACGAGAACTCCAGTGGACATGACTTTGAAGTGTCCGCGAAAACCTGTCCCTTTTGTAGTCCATC
>JBBTJN010000194.1:0-7321 GCA_038059415.1 Elusimicrobiota bacterium
TTCAAGGGGTCGCTGTCGTGCGTGGACGCCGCAAGGGCCATGGCCCGCGGCGTCCGCGCCGCTTTAAAGGGCGCGAAGGTCGTCTCCATTCCGATCGCCGACGGCGGCGACGGGTTGATCGACGCCTTGCGCGTCGCCATGGGAGGAAAAGTCGTCTCGGCCCGCGTGCGCGGCCCGCTTGGCGAGCGCCGGCGAGCGGCCTATCTGTGGGTTGGGGCCCAAAATCTCGCCGTCATCGAGATGGCCCGCGCTTCGGGCCTGGCCTTGGTTCCCGTCGAAAACCGGCGGCCCTTGGACGCGACCTCGCGCGGCGTTGGGGACCTGATGCGCGACGCCGTGCGCCGCGGCGCGCGCACGATCATCGTAGGCATGGGCGGCACGGCCTCGAGCGATGGCGGCGCGGGCATGGCGAGCGCTCTCGGCGCCCGGCTCCTGGACGCCGCGGGCCGCGATCTACCCGACGGTGCCGAGGCGCTTTTGCGCCTCGCGCGCGTCGAGACGGAGGCCTCTCAACGCCTGCTCGCGGGCGTGAGCATATCGGCGCTCGCGGACGTGACCAACCCGCTGCTCGGGCACAGGGGCTCGGCGGCCATATTCGGCCCGCAGAAGGGGGCGTCGAAATCCGAGGTGAGGCTCATCGAGCGCGCGCTGACCCGTTGGGCGGCGATACTTGCCCGCGATACGGGCGCGCGCGTCGCCGGAGTTCGCGCGGCGGGCGCGGCCGGCGGCCTGGGCGCGGGACTCCTCGCCTTCGCGCGGGCCGAGATCGTGCCCGGGGCGCAGTGGGTCCTGGAGAATACGGGGGCGCTGAAGGCCTTGAAGAACTGCGATCTGGCGCTGAGTGCTGAAGGTCGTCTCGATAAGACCAGCTTATACGGCAAAGCGCCGGTGGCCTTGGCCCGTGCCGCGAAGAAGGCGGGAGTCCCCTGTGTCGCGATAGCGGGGCAAGTCGAGGTCGCCGTTTTCCCGTTCCAGAAGATCGTCTCGTTCTCCGACGCCGGCGCCCAATCCGTGAACGACTCGATGCTCAACGCCGCGAAGTGGGCGGGCAAGGCCGCCGCGATGGCGGTGTCAGGCCTTGCGGTATTTGCGGTATTGAACGTGCCCGCGCGCGCCGATATGCTCGCATCCGCGCAGGCGTTCGACGCCCAATACTTTCAGAGAAACAGCGGCGACAACCTTCAGAAGAACATCGAAGGGCTCGAGGGTATCCTGAGGAGCGAAGTCACCGGCGAGGGTGAGCTCTGGAAAGCCGGCTATTTGTGGCGCCTGTGCCGCGCCAAGGTTCGTCGCGGCGAGACCCTTACGGAGAAATCTAAAAAACTGCTCGAATATTCGTCGGCCAGGCGCGACTGCGAAAAGTCGGTCGCGCTCTTCCCTCAGACCGCGGACGCCCACTTCTGGCTCGGCGTCGGCCTCGGTCGATGGGCCGAAACGAAGGGCATGATGAAGGCCTTGTTTACGCTCGGCACGATCAAGAAGGAGATGGCGGCGACTCTCAAGATCGATCCCCGGCACGGGGGCGCACATCACGTCCTCGCCGAGATTCTTTGGCAGACGCCGGGCATCGCGGGCGGCGACAAGAAGAAGGCGCTCGCGCAATTCGAACTTGCCGTGAAGCTCTCGCCGACCAACTCGGAGAACTATCTGCCTCTGGCTGAGGCCTATCTGCGCTTCGATCGTAAAGAGGATGCCGTCAAGATTCTGAAGGCCGTCGCGGCGATCAAGGACCCCGCGGACCCGGCTGAGTATCCCGACAATCTCGTCGCCGCGAAGACGCTTCTCTTGAAGCTCGAAGCTGGGCGATGAGCGCGGCGCTCGTCAGAGGTGGTACTTCGCGCAGGCCTGACGCAGATGATCCAGGGCCTGGCCGATTTCATCCGACGGCTTGTCCCTCTCGACCTCTTCGAGCAAAGCGACGGCTTCGACTACGTGCGCGCGGTCTTGCGCGATCATCTTGCGCAGTTCGTCCTGCATGAGCTGGAACTCGTGGGCGAACGCCTGATGCGCGTCGGTCGTGCGCACGCGAACGGTGACGGCGAGATTGCCGTGGCGAATGCGGGCGATGCCGGCCGAGATCACCCTCAGGGGGCCCGCGAAGCGGTGCGACCAGAACAGGGTGATGAGGCCGCCGGCCAGGAGGGAGATCGCGGACGCGATCAGCAACGGGGCGCGCAAGGCGTCCTTGATCCACTCGAGGGAATGAAAAATCTGGCGGGAGGAGATCGAGGCTTCCTGGACGCCGCGGAACACGGAGAACGCGGTCAGGAGCAGGCTTGCGGATATCAGGAGGACGACGAAGCCCACCATTTGAAGCTGGAGGGGGGCGTCGACCCAGTACTGCTGCCTCTTGTAAGAAAGCTTCGGCGGCGCCGCTTTCTCGTGAGCGTGTCCCTTCTGCGTCATCGCGGGATTATAGTAACTTTAGAGTCGAATGTTGTCAATGAGGCGTGTTCGTCCCAGATGGGCGGCGGCAAGCAGTCGGCCGTCCCAGACGGAGGCGTACTGGAACTTGAGGCCGGTGCCGGCAAGAGAGCGGCGAACCGCGGCGGCGACGGTTTGCGGCCGGGAACGCGGCCGCAACGCCTCAATGCGGCCGGTTTCGAGGGCGCGGCGCAGGGAGGGGGCCGCGCGGCGCTCGGCGGGGGACAGGTAGGCATTGCGGCTCGACAGGGCGAGGCCGTCTTTCTCGCGCATGATGGGCACGCGCACGAGCGCGATATTGACGTCAAGATCGCGGATCATGTCCTCGATGATGCGGACCTGCTGCCAGTCCTTTTCGCCGAAGTACGCGCGGTCGGCTCGGACCTGATTGAACAGTTTGAGGACCACGGTCGATACTCCCCGAAAATGGCCGGGGCGGTATTTGCCGCAATAGAGGTCCGACAGCCCTTCGACCTCGACGTGCGTGTGAAAACCTTTCGGGTACATCTCCGCGGACGAGGGGGCATAGACGGCTGAGGCCCCGGCCGTCGCGACGAGCTTGCAGTCGGCGGGCAGCGCCCGCGGGTAGCGCCCGAAGTCTTCATCAGGACCGAACTGCAGCGGATTGACGAAGATGGACACGATCGTCCGGTCGTTCTCGGCCGCGGCGCGACGCACGAGCGCCGCGTGGCCCGGGTGCAAGGCGCCCATCGTGGGCACGAAGCCGACGGTCCGGCCCTTCTTGCGCCAGCCCGCGACGAGGCGCGCGAGCGCGGCCTTCGTACGGACCACCGCGATCAAAGGTTCCTCGCAAAGAAGCCGATGACGCGCGTGTCGTACTCCATGCCCGCGGCCTCGCGGCATTTCGCGTGCCGGGCCTCGGGCACGATCCAAAGCTGCTTGGGCTCGCGCGCGGCCGTAAACACACTCTTGACGTCCTCGGGCGTCATCAGGTCGTCGAATTCTCCGCCGATCACGAACAAGGGGCGTGGCGATATTTTAGAAGCGGCCTCGACCGGGTTGAACCGGTCGATCTCGGGGTCCTTCACGCGCGAGCGCAGGAGGAGGAGGGTCAGGGCGATGAGAGGGTAATAGGGGATCCTCATGTTGTTCCAGCCCCAGCGCTTGATGACGGTGCGGTAGTCGGAGAACGGGCTCTCGACGACGGCGCAGCGTAAGTCAGGGTGTTTGGGCAGGGAAGCGACGGTCACCGCCGCGCCCATGGACATCCCGAACACGCCGATCGAGTCGGCGAACTCCAGCTTGGCCTCCCGCAACCATTTGATCGCCGCATCGAAGTCGATCGTTTCGAGACCGCCGATCGTCGTGATCTCGCCCTCGCTTTCGCCGTGCGACCGGAAGTCGAAGTACATCAGGTTGAAGCCGCCGTTTTCGTTGAGGAAATAGGTTTGCTTGAGCAGCTCTCCCTTGTTGTCGCCCCAGCCGTGACACATCAGGATCGTGCGCTTGTCGCCCGTCGTCGATGGGATGAACCAGCCCCTGAGCTCGAGGCCGTCGCGCGTTTTAAAGGAGATTTTCTCGTAGCGCAGGCCGAACTGTTCGGGGAAGATCCACATCGGCGACATCGACGGCGGATGCAGGATGAGGCCCGCGCCCCGCCAGCAGAGCGCGTAGACGGCGGCGGCGAAAACGAGGGCGACGCTCAGCCAAATCATTTTTTGGAGGTGAACGAATGCTCGGGGCCGGGGAAGGACCCGTCGCGAACTTCGCGGCAGTAGTCGCCGATCGCCTTGAGCGACTGCGCGCGCAGGTCGGCGTAGCGCTTGACGAACTTAGTCGGTCCGGACTCCGAGAGCCCAAGCATGTCGTCGCTGACCAGCACTTGCCCGTCGCAGTGCGGGCCCGCGCCGATGCCGATGGTGGGTATCTGGAGGCGCTTGGTGATTTCCTTGGCGAGGTCGGCGGGCACGCACTCGAGCACGACGGCGCAGCACCCGGCGCCCTCGAGTATTCTCGCCTCGGTCAGGATCTTTTCGGCCGCCTCGGGGCTGCGGCCCTGGACCTTGTAGCCGCCGAGGCGGTTGACCGCCTGCGGCGTCAGGCCGAGGTGGCCGAACACGGGGACGTTGATTTTCAAGAATTCCTTGATCGTCGAGGCGACTTCGATGCCGCCTTCCACTTTCACGGCGTGTGCGCCGCCTTCCTTTAAGAGGCGGCCGGCGTTGCGCACGGCTTCCTTGAGGTCCACTTCGTAGGAGAGGTAGGGCATGTCGGCCACGAGCAGAGCGCGCGATATGCCGCGCTTGACGGCCTTCGTGTGGTGGACCATCTCGTCGATGGTGACCGGCAAGGTGTTTTCATAGCCCAGCTTCGTCATGGCGACCGAGTCGCCGACGAGGATCACGTCCACGCCCGCCTCCTCGGCCAGGCGCGCGGTCGGGAAGTCGTAGGCCGTGAGCGCCGCGATCTTAACGCCCTTGCGCTTGAGGTCGAGCAGGGTGCTGATCGTGACTGTCCTTGGGGAGGCGGGCTTCATTTGATCGGTCATTTCGCCACAGCTTAACAATTCGAGGGTCCGGCTTCATAGCCGCGAGCAGGGACCGCACGTTGCGGCGGCCGCCGGGCTTGAAGGCGGGGGCGATGTCGCGCAGCGGGGCCAAGGCGAAGGCCCGGTCGACCGTCGTCGGATGGGGAACCCTCAGCCAGGCGGTGCGGATTTTCTCCGTTCCCAACGCCAGCAAATCAACATCCAGCGCGCGGGCGCCCCACCGGATGCCGGGACGGCGGCCGGCGGCGGCTTCAAGGCGCTTGGCCTCGATGAGAAGGCCCATGGCGCTGCGGGTCGTTTTCAGTTCGACGGCCTGATTTAAGTAGGGTTTGTCGCTGGGCCCCACGGGCGCGGTCTCATAGAGACGCGAGGCCTTGAGCACGCGGCAGCCTTCGAGACCGTTGAGTCCCGCGACCGCGCGGCGCAAAGCGGCGGCGCGGTTCCCGAGATTGGCCCCAAGGAGGAGCAGCGCGCGGCGGGCTTTCATTTCGCTTCGCGGCGGGCCGTTTCCCCCGGCCGCGTGGAAGCGGAGCCTGCTCGCCTTATGGCGCGGTCATCGGCGCGTCGCAGGGCTTCGACGATCGCGGCGAGGATGGCCAGAGCGAGGAAGTTCCCGATCTTCCCCTCGCCCGTGCCGAACCCGCCTTCGTACACCATTGCGGTCCACAGCAGCCAGAATAGTATGCCGACGGCGGCCTGGCAGGCGACAAGGACGACGGCGAGGTGGACCGCATCGAAGCGCGGCACATCCGGGCCTTCCTCCTCAAAGAGCTCGACCCAGGATTTCCAGAGGTTCATCGCAGTCCCATCAGATCGAACATGTCGTAGAGTCCCGGGCGCTTGCGCGCGGTCCAGAGCGCCGCCTCGAGCGCGCCGAGGGCGAACGCGTCGCGCGACTGCGCGCCATGAGAGAGCGTGAGCCGTTCGAATGGTCCGGCCAGGATCAGGCTGTGATCGCCGACGACGCCGCCGACGCGAAGCGAAGCCGTCGGCACGGGGGCATCGCAGCGGCGGCCTTCGGCGACCGCTTGCGCCAGGCGCAGGGCCGTGCCCGAGGGCGCGTCCTTCTTCGTCTTATGATGAGTCTCGATGATCGCGGCGTCGTAGTCGGGCAGGCGGCGCGCGGCCTCGCCGGCCAGATGCAGGAGCAAGGTCACGCCGCGGCTGAAATTCGGGGCCATGAACATCGCGGTCTTGCGCGCGGCGGCGGCGACCTGGGCGCGCTGGACTTCGGTGAGGCCCGTGGTGCCGGTCACGAAAGGGACCTTCGCGCGACCGCACGCGGCGGCGAACCTCACGCAGGATTCGGGCGCGGTGAAATCAATCACCGCGCCGCACGCGCCGATCTCGTCCTCCATCGCGGAAACCTGCGCTCGCCCTATGCGAGCCAGCAGGTGGAAGCGCGGATCAACCGCGGCCAGCGCGGCAACGCGCGATCCTGTTCGTCCGGATGCTCCGCAGACCGCGATTTTCAGAGGGGTGAGCATGTATACGCGGATTATAGGATAAGCGGGCCGTGCGGGCAAAGTCAATGAGCCTGTTTACCGTTTATTCACCATTTTTTTACCGTAATGCGGTGGATACTTTTCGTTGCCGGGGCTACTCTGTGGTCCATGAACACGCGAAAATGGATTCAGGTCGGAGTGGCGCTTTTCTCCTGCGCGATGGCCACCTCAGCCGGGGCGGCGCCGGCCTTGACGGTGGGCAACGTTTCCGGACAGGCGGGCACCACGGTGACCCTTCCCATCACCTTTAATCCCGGCACGTCCTCAGTGGCGGGTATGCAGTTCAATATCACCGTGCCCGCGGGTCTGAGCACGGGGACTATCACGCCCGGATCGATCCTCAACACGGCCGTCAAGAGCGTGAGCGCCAATCTTACGGGCAGTACCTGGACCTTCATCATCTTCGGGCTCAATCAAAACACGATCGCCAGCGGTTCTCTCTTGACGGTGGAGTTGAAGATCTCCGCAACGGCGACCGGAACCTTGAGCCTGCCGGTGTCCGGCGTCGTCTACTCGGATCCCAATGGAACCTCCATCACCGGCACGGGTACCGGGGGCACGTTGACGGTTCTTCCGCCTGCGCCGGTCATCACCAGCGCCGGGACAGCCACGGGACAGGTGGGGACCGCGTTCAGCTATCAGATCACCGCCAGCAACAGCCCCACCAGCTTCAGCGCGACGGGCCTGCCGGCGGGGCTCTCGGTCAGCGCCGGGGGCCTTATCTCCGGTACGCCTACGGCCGCCGCGACTTCCAACGTGACCTTGGGCGCCACCAACGCGAGCGGAACGGGAACCAAGGTCCTGGTCTTGACGATCAACTCCGCGGCACCGGTCATCACCAGCGCCGGGACAGCCACGGGACAGGTGGGGACCGCGTTCAGCT
>JBBTJN010000195.1:0-5128 GCA_038059415.1 Elusimicrobiota bacterium
AGGCCCAGGGAGGTCACGGCCGCGCCGCCGGCGCGGAAGGTGATGTACTGGAAGACGTTCAAGGGGCCGAAATGGTCGCGCAGCAAGAAGAGGTAGTAGAGCATGTCAGAGCGCCTTGGCGAGTTCCTCAAGGCGCATCGCGCGGGACGCCTTAAACAGCACGGCGTTTCGGGAAGTCAGCGTGGATTTGATTTCTTTTATGAGGGACGGCCAGGCCTTCATGTCGAGCGCGTACTCGACGTGAAAGCGCGGCTTGGAGACGGACAGCGCGTCGGCGGCCGACTTCATTTCAGGCCCGGTCAGATAGACGGCCTTCAGGTCAAGCGTCGCCAACCACTCCCCGAGCTCCCGATGATAGCTCGTCGAAGTCGGTCCGAGTTCTTTCATATCGCCCAGGACGAGCGTCTTTTCCCGCTTCTTGAACTCCTCGCAAAAGGCCTCGATGGAGGCGCGCATGGACGCGGGGTTGGCGTTGTAGGCGTCGAGCACGAGGCAAGCGCCGCTTGCGTGGGGCAGGGGTTCCTGGCGCAGCATGCCCGGCGAGTGCGCTTCGAGCCCGGCGCGGATCGCGTCGGGCGCCAAGCCCATCGCCCAGGCCGCCGCGGCGGCCGCGGCGGCGTTGTAGCGGTTAAACGCGCCGAAGGCGCGCAGCTTCACCGTCAGGCGGTGCCGGTCGATGATGAGGCCGTCTTTCCCCTCGATGCGTACTTTGCAGTTGGCGCCCATGCCGTAGGTCACCGCGCGCGAGCCAAGCCGCGTTTCGAGGGCGGTCAGCCAAGGGTCGTCGGCGTTGATGACGGCGGCGCCGTCCTCAGGGAGAACGGCCATGATCTCTGAGTTGGTCTGGAATGTGGTCTCGATCGTTTCGAAGCTCTCGAGATGATCGGGACCGATATTTGTGAGCAGGGCGACGGTCGGCTGGGCCACGCGGGCGAGCTCCGCAATCTCCCCCTTGCGGCACGCGGCGAGCTCGAAAATTGCGTGGCGATGCTCGGGGAGAAGCTCGAGCACCGACAGAGGCACGCCGATCTCGTTGTTCCAGTTGCCGGGCGTCGCGCACACGGGCCCGACCTGGGCGCAGACGGACTTCAGCATCTCCTTCGTAGTCGTTTTTCCGTTCGAGCCGACGATGCCTGTGACGGGGATGTCGAAGCGTTTGCGGTGAAAGTGAGCGAGGGCCTGGAGGGCCTTGAGCGTGTCGGGGACCTCCACTACATGCGCCGGGCGAGGCGCGTCCGGGGCGAGCTTGCCGTCCGCAATGATCCAGCCGGTCGAAATTTCCGATAATGCCTCGGTCAGCAACGCATGCGCGTCGATCCGGTCTCCAACCAGGGCCCAGAACGCCTGGCCCGGCCTCATGGCCCGCGTGTCGGTCGTCAGTGAGTCGATGGACGCGGACGCGTCGCCGTGAGTCAGGCGTCCGCCCGCCGCTCGCGCCAGTTCTCCCCATTTAAGGTTAAGTTTCATTTGAGCAATCTCAGCGACGCGCGTGCCGTCTCTCGATCATCGAAGGGCATCGTGCGGTCGGCCAGTATCTGGTAGTCCTCGTGGCCCTTTCCGGCGATCAGCACCACATCGCCGGCACGGGCCTGCGCGATAGCGGCGGCGATCGCAACGCCTCGATCGGGTAGGATTCTATAATTTTGGAGGTTAACGCTGCGAGCGCCGGCTTCTATATCGTCGAGAATCGATGCCGGGTCCTCCGAACGGGGGTTGTCGTTGGTAAAGATGGCCAGATCCGCACCGCGGCACGCGGCGATGCCCATGGGTCCGCGTTTCGTTTTGTCGCGGTTTCCGCCGCAACCGAAGACGGTAATGATCCGTTTGTGAGGCAGCGAGGCGAGCAGAGCAAGGATCGTTTCCAGGGCGCTGTCGGTATGGGCGTAATCGACAAAAACATGAAAGTCTTGTCCTTCCGATATGGATTCCAGCCTTCCAGGCACCGCGCGCAGTGCGGCGATGCCGTTGAGGACGGCCTCGGGCGCCGTATTGAGTCCGAGCATGGCGGCGGCGGCCGCCAGGGCGTTCTCGACGTTGTGCCGTCCGGGAAGCGGCAGCCGGGCTTCATGCGTCTTGCCCCGGAAGGTGATCTCGAATGTCGTGCCGCTCAAATCCGATTTTATTATTTTCCCATGGAGGTCCGTTGCCGCTTGCGTCAGTCCGAATCGGATGACCTCGCAATCGACGGCTTTTTTAACGAGCAGATGCGCCCTCGGATCGTCGTAGTTCAACGCCGCCACCCTCGGCGATTTTTTATTGTCGGCCCGCGCGAGCAGATCAAAGAGACGCGTCTTCGCGTCGAAATAAGCGGCGACGGTCCCGTGGAAATCCAGATGGTCCCGAGTCAGATTGAGAAAGATCGCGGCGTCGAACTCGACGTTCTCGACCCGTTTGAGCGCAAGGGCGTGGGATGAAACCTCGAGGATCCCATGCGTGGCCCCGCCGTCTCGAAAGCGAGCCAGCAGCTTCGTCAGCGTCAGCGAGACCGGCGTTGTATTGATCGACTTCCCAAGCGGTTCGCCGTTGAGCCGGCTCTCTATCGTCCCGGACATGGCGGGGCGTCCCCCGGCGGCCTTCACGATGGATTCAAGCAGGTAGGTCGTCGTCGTTTTGCCGTTCGTCCCCGTCACCCCGACGACGGTCATCGCCCCGGACGGATGCCCGTAGAACACGTCGGAGATTCCCGCCATGGCCTCGGCGATGTCCTCTACCTGCACCCAGGTTCCCTTCATTACGGCAGGCGCAGGCGGCGGTTCGAGCTCGCTGACGATGGCCACCGCGCCGTTTTGGAAGGCTTCCTTCGCGTGCCTATTTCCATCCGTCTTTGCTCCGGGCATGGCGAAGAACAGATCGCCGGTAACGACCTCGCGGGAATCGTGCCGGAGGCCGGAGATCTGCACGTCCACGGATCCGGCGACGCGCCGCGGGGCCGCGGCGCGCAGCAGCTCGGCGAGCGTCTTATTCTCGCTCATGCGACTTCCCTAGCGCGTCGCCGTTGCGAGGGTGGGGTCGTCGGGACGGTCGGGCGGCAGGCCTTCGAGCGTCAGGAGGCGGCTGCCCACGCGGGCGAAGATGGGTGCGGCGACCAATCCGCCGTAGTAGGCGCCTTTGGGCTCGTGAAGGACGACGAGGATTGTCCAGCGCGGCGATGAGGCGGGCAGGAAGCCCACAAAGGACGAGGTATACGCGGTTGTGGAATACTTCCGGGTGAGGGGATCGATCTTACGCGCGGTGCCGGTCTTGCCGGCGGCGCGATATCCGGGGATTTTCGCGTTGACTGCGGTGCCGCGGTCCACGACGCCCTCGAGCATCAGCGCGATCTCGTGAACCGCGCGTTCGCACGCGACCCGGCGGACCTTGACGGGGGGCTTGCCGTCGGCGAGCAGCTTCGGCTCCCACAGCGTGCCGCCGTTGGCGATCGAGGAATACGCGCCCAGCATCTGTAGGGGGCTGACCGTCAGGCCGTAGCCGTAGGAGGACACGGCGAGGCCGATCTTGGTCATGTCGGACAGAGGCTTGATCTCGCCGGCGCTTTCGCCGGGCAACGGCGCGCCGGTCCTGGTGCCGAAGCCGAATGCGCGCGCCAGGCGGTAGAAACGCGACGGGCCCACGCGCTCGACGACTTTGGCGATGCCGATGTTCGACGACTTCTCCATAATCTGAGACAAGGTCATCTCCCCCCCCGGCTCATGGTCCGTAATGGTGACTCCGGGGGCAAGCTGATACTTGCCGTGCTCGCCGTTGAAGGTTTCGTTCGGGCGCACGATATCGTCGTCCACGGCGGCGAGAGCGGTGACGATCTTGAAAGTCGAGCCGGGCTCAAAGGCATCCTGGACCAATGGATTTCGCAGTGGCTTGGGCGGCCACGCGGCCATGGCTAGAATCTCGCCGTTGCGCGGATCCTGGATCGCGACGATGCCTTCCTTGAACTGGCCCTTTTCTCCGCCCTCGCGCAGGGCTTCCTCGGCGAGGAACTGCGCGGTCCGGTCGAGGGTCAGGCGCAGGGGCGCCGGGCTGTCGCCCGTGTCCGCGACATTCTTGTAGATCGAGCGGCCCCGGCCGTCGCGGATGACTTCCATGCGGCGCGCGCGTCCGCTCAGGCGCTTGTCCTGCGACAGTTCGAGGCCGGCGAGGCCTTTGCCCTCGGCTCCGACGAGGCCGAGCACACCGCGCGCGAGGTCGCCGTTGGGATAAACTCGCTCCTGCGTGGGCACGAGGCCCAAGCCTTCGACGCGCGCCTCGGTGAGCTTTTGGAACTCCTCCTGCGTCAGACGCGTCTTGAGCCAGGCGAAACGGACGGCTTCGCGGGTTTTGCGCGCGATCTTGGACGCGGGGAGCTGTAGCAGGGATGCGAGCTTCGCGCCGAAAGCGTCCGGGTCCTTCACCATCGCCTTGTCCACGAAGCAGGACCAGGATGGGTTTGATCTCGCGAGCACGCGTCCTTGTCGATCGAGAAGATCGGCGCGCGGGACCGCTTCCTGGGCGATGCGCGCGAATTCTCCTGACGCGCGCGTGGAGAGGTTGTCGTGGCGCAGAATCTGGAGATAGGCGAGGCGCGCGCCCAAGGGTATCATGGGCGCCAGCGCCAATGAGGCGGCGACCGTCAGTCGAAGTCCGAGATCCATGGGGCGCTCAGCTGCGAAAAGGCCCGATTTGCGCCAGGCGGGCCCACAGACGGGGCAGGATGCCGACGGTTTTCCCGGCGCCGCCGCGGAGCGAGCGCAGAGCGCTCGGCGAAGCGGGGATCATGCCAAGTTTGGTCATAGCGCGAGTGGCGAGAGCCTCGGGCGCCAGGGTCTCGTCGACGCGCAGGCGCAGACTTGCGACGCGGCTGTGCAGGGCGCAAGCTTCGCGCCGGGCGGATTCGACCCGGTAGCCGATGCGTGTGGCCTGAACGTGCTGCCAGCACAGGAACAAACAGAGGGCGCCCAAGCCTGCGAACTTCGCCACCCGTCTTGGATCAAATCCCATGAGCGCGTCCATCATACCATGTTCCTTCCCGCAGAGTGACGGGCGGGCACCCCCGCCGAGAGGGACGCCCGCCCTATAGTCGGCGGTCTCCCCCGCCGAGAGAGGAGGCCGCCTAAATCGGGCGGCTCTCCCCGCCGAGAGAGAGGCCGCCTTTAAC
>JBBTJN010000196.1:0-10748 GCA_038059415.1 Elusimicrobiota bacterium
GTGGACTCGGGCCAGTCGAGGCCGACGAGGTCGGACTCAAGCCGCTCGGCGTACGCCGTGATCTTCAGGACCCACTGGCGGATGTTCCTGCGCTCGACCTTGGTGCCGCAGCGCTCGCAGGCGCCGTTGAACACTTCCTCGTTGGCGAGGCCGGTCTGATCCTTCGGACACCAGTTGATCGGGGCGGTGGATTCATACGCCAGACCCTTCTTGTAGAGCTGGAGGAAGATCCACTGCGTCCAGCGATAGTAAGCCGGGTCCGTCGTGTCGACTTCCCGGCTCCAGTCGTAGGAAAAACCGAGCGACTTGATCTGCCGCCTGAAGTTGTCGACGTTTTCCTTGGTGATCTTCGCCGGATGCGTGCCCGTCGCGATGGCGAAGTTCTCGGCGGGCAGTCCGAACGCGTCCCAGCCCATCGGGTGCAGGACGTCGAAGTCCTTCATGCGCTTGTAGCGGCACAGGATGTCGGTGGCGGTGTAGCCCTCGGGGTGGCCCACGTGGAGCCCGGCCGCCGACGGGTAGGGGAACATGTCGAGGCAGTAGAACTTCCTGCCTGGGCGCGGCGTCCTCGGCGCGCGGAAAACCCCTTCGGCCTCCCACCTGTCCTGCCACTTCTTCTCGATCTCGGCGAAGGGGATGTGTTCGGTCTTCACGCGAGGATTATAGCTTTTCGCTCTGTGATGGGATGAGCGCTACGGTCGACACGATGATGGTCGCGGGAGGGATTGCGAGGCGGCCGCGCCAGAGGCCGGCGCGCGCGGCTGAAGTCGAGGGGTACAGATACTGGGTGTCGTAGGAGAGGGCGTAGGTCGTGGTCCCGAGAGCCAGTAGCGGGCCCGCCGAGTTTTGGTTCTGCTCGAAGCAGAGGGTCTTGCCCTGAGGAATCTTGACCTGCTCGGTGAGCGGGCCCAACGCCGTCTTAGAGGACGGGAGCGTCTCGTAGGGCTGCGGGACTTCGCCGATGCCGAGCACGAGCGGACGCAACGCCGCGTCGCGCACGAAGTCCACGAAGGCGGGCTTCTTGCCGACATTCCGGATTTCGACGAGGAGAGAGACTCTCTCTCCGGGCGCGTAAACGGCCTTGGCGGGGCGCATGCGGGCGCGCAAGCCGGCGGACGCCTTGCCCCAGCGCGGAGCGCTCGGCAGGTCCGCAAGGCCGCAGAATGCCGAGCGCGTCAGAGGATCGTCAGGGCGCGCCTTAAGCTTTGCGTCGAGATCGAGGAAGACGAGCGAGTAGGGGTCGATGCGGGAGTTTTTAAATTTCAGGGCCCAGTGCAGGTGCGGGCCGGTGGCGCGCCCGGTCGCGCCGACCTTGCCGATGATCTGGCCCTTCTTCACCATGTCTCCGGCCTTGACCAGGAATTTGGAGAGATGGGCGTACTGCGTCGTCAGGCCCAGGCCGTGGTCGAGGATAATGGTCTTGCCCGCGAAGAACAAGGAGTCGGCGAGCAGGACCTTCCCGGCGGCGGGGGCGCGCACCGGCTGGCCCAGCTTGGCTTTGATGTCCATGCCCGAGTGGGGAGCGCGGGGCTGGCCGTTGAATACGCGCCGCTCGCCTAGGCGGCCGGTCGCAGCGCCCGGGATCGGGGAGTCGAAGCGGCCGTCGAACAGCCGCTTCACCTCGGTCTTGGCGAACAACTTATGGAGCTTCGCGGCCTCGGCCTCGGCGCGCTCGGAGTCGTTCTTGTCGGGCGTGACGAATTTGCGTTCGACCTTGAGCTCGACGATGGGGAAACCGGCGTCCACGACGTTGAAGAACTCGGACTTGCGGACCGGCTTACCGCTTGGCGCGCGCATCACGGCGTCCAGCGTCGCCGGGCCGGTCGGAAATTCGAGGTCGAGGCCGAGGAAGGCGAGCCAGGTTCCCGTCGACGCGCCCGCAAAGAAGTCGAGTGCTCTCTCGCGCAGGGACGCTGCGGGCGGCATCTTGGGATCGTTGCCGGTGACGGTGACAAGGATAATTTCTCCGGGCTGGAACGCACGCGCCTCGACAGAGAGGACCGGATCCGGCGGCTGGGTCGCGCGGGCCGGTGCGGGGGCTAGAATAAACAGGACGGCGAGAGGGAGAGGGATCATTCGGCCGTTTTCTTACGCAACTCCGCGACGATCCGGTCCTGAATCTTGATCATTCGGGCTTTCGCGGCGGGGCGATGATCGTCGTGGCCGAGCAGGTGCAAAGAGCCATGGACGGCGAGCGTCGCGGCCTCGACGGCGACGCAATGGCCCAACGCCCTCGCCTGCCGACGCGCCATCCACGAAGAGATGAAAATATCCCCGATCGGGGCCTCGGCTCGGTCAATTCCCGAAACGGCCTCGTGCTTGAAGGCGATGACGTCCGTGTCGTAATCGTGCCCGAGGTAATGGCGGTTCATCCTCAGCATCGCCGCGCGCCTCAGGAAGACGACGCTGACTTCGCCGTCGGGCCCGGCCTTATTGCTCGACGCGCCGAAGGCCAGCCGCACCGCTTTTTGGTACAGCGCCGAGCGCCGAGCCGGCGCCGGCAAGGCGGACATTCCCGCGATGATGATCTTTAAGCGGTTTTCTCGTCCCATCTGTCGTAGGCGCGGATGATCTTCTTGACGATCGGGTGGCGGGACACGTCGGCCTCGGCCATGCGCACCGTGGCCATGCCGTCGACGCCCTTGAGTATCTCGAGGACTCGCACCAGGCCCGAGGTCGCCCGTGCGCCGAGGTCGGTCTGCGTCGTGTCGCCGGTGACGACGACCTTGGAGCCCGCGCCCATGCGAGTGAGGAACATCTTCATCTGCTCGGGGGTGGTGTTCTGCGCCTCATCGAGGATCAAGAACGCGTCCTCGAAGGTGCGTCCGCGCATGTAGGCGAGAGGCACGATCTCTATGACGTCGTTGTCCCTCCAGGTGCGGAAGCGCTCGCCGCCTAGGAGCGCTATGAACGCGTCGTAGAGCGGGCGCAGGTAGGGGTTCACCTTCTCCATCAGGTCGCCGGGCAGGAAGCCGATCTTTTCTCCCGCCTCGACGATCGGTCGGGACAGGACGATCTTCGTCACCCGGCGCGACTCGAGGGCGCGCAGGGCGCAGGCGACCGCGAGGAAGGTCTTGCCCGTGCCGGCCGGGCCGATGCCGAAGGTCAGGTCATGCTCGGCGATCGTGTCGCAGTACTTCTGCTGGTTGGGCGTGCGCGCTCGCACGACCTTGCCGTTGTGGGCGCGGTACAGGCCGTCCTCGGGGAGCGAGGGCGCGTCCAGATTGATCGGCTCGAAACCTTGGGGGTCGATGGGCGCGGCGCGGCGCCGTAACGCCTCAATTTCCGCGCGCAGCCGTTTTGAGGCCTTCTCGACGCGCTGGGCGGCGCCCTTGACGCTCAGCGACAGGCCGCCGCTTGCGGCGTCCTGTCGCAGGAGGATTTCGACGCCGAAGTCGCGCTCGAGCTCACGCAGGCGCGCGTCTTGCTCGCCGAGGAGGCGCACCGTCTCCGCCTGGTCGTTGAGCCGGATGAGTTTGGTGGTCATGGAGAGGTCTCCGATAAGGCTTGCGCGAGGCCGAGGCGCGCGCCGACGGCCCGGCAGGCGTCGAGGGCCGCGCATGGGCCCTGGCCGTCGAGCGCCGCGGCCCAGCGGTTCTGGGCGTCGCGCAGGCGCCAGATTCCGACGAGCAGCCCGGCGTCCCACAGCGCGTCGAGCCAACGCAGGGCGCGTGATACACGTGAGGCGTCGGTGGGCGCCGCGACGACGGCCTCCATGTGCCGATGCAGCCGAACCTCGAGTTCCGAGGCCCAGGGCAGTTCAACCGCGTTCAACGAGCGCGCCGCGGACTCGGACAGCAGTTGGATCACCGAGTCGTCTTCCTTTCCGCCGCGGCGCAGGGCCGACATGCATTCGACCCAGCGCTTCAGGAAGGCGGCGCGGGCATCGTCGAGAGCGTCGTGGGCCGAGAGCGCCATGACGACCTCGGCGCGCTCGTCGTTGAGCAGCGCGTCGAGCCCGAAGTTTGAGGCGCCGAAGCGCTCGTCCATCGCGGCGCGGAAATCATCGTCGTTGAGGCGCAGAAACTGATCTCCGATCACCGCTGGATCTAGGAACTCCGGGCGCGGGGCGAGCCAGCAGGCGAAATCGAGGCGGTCGGCGCGATGCACGATGACGTGGAACTCGGCGCTTCGGCGCGTATCGGCGGCGCGGACGGCAACATCCCGAACCGACAGGGTCCGTTCGCGGCCCGCGAGGCCCGCCTTATGCGCGCGCAACGCCGGGCCGAGCTTCCATCCCAGCAGCCTGGGCTCGGGCGCGGGCAGGTCTAGATGATCGAGCAAGGCCGCGTGCGCCGCGGCTCGGGCGAGGCTGACGCGCGCCGAGGCCACCAGCGTCTTCCATACCTTCGCGCCGTTTGCGAAGCGGGGCAGGTTCGAGGCGCAGGCGCTCAGGCGCCAGACGAATATTTCTTCCGCGTCCTCGCCTAGAAGTTTCGCCAGATCGAGCGCCCGTGCCGCGTGCGTGAGACACAGCACCGCCTCGACGCCCGAGATGTCGTCGAAGAACCAGCCGCAGCTAGTGAACATGGCCAGGCGTTCGCGCTGCATGATCAGCAGCTCGAGCGCGCGCTGCTCCTCCTCGACGAGAAGGGGGCGTATGGCGCGGGCTTTCAAAAAAGCGGAGGCGCGCGAGTCGTCGGGCGTGAGCCACAGCGCCGCCGACTCGTCTCGAACCTTCCACGGGTCAGAGAAGAAACGCGAGGCATCGTCCTCGTAAAACGTATCGAGACGGTGCGCGAGCTTATTGAGCGCGTCGCGCAGCCCCGCACGCCATGCCTGGTTCCAGTCGGCCAGGTGCGCGCAGCGGCAGCCGCAGTCCTTGTCCCAGCGGCCGAGGCCGTGCTCGCAGCTCCAGGAGGTGTTTTCCCGAATGCGGACCTCGCGCGGCGGGGGAAACAGCGCGAGGAAGCGGGCGGGGTCGATAGCCGCAATACCGTCGGCCTCGAGGAGATCGAGCGCCCGCGGCAACACGCGCTCGGCGCCCGGGTGATGATGGCCGTAGAACTCGCCGTCGGAGGCGACATGCGCAAGCTGGGCGGCGTCGCCCTCCAGGAGTCGCCCGCGCACGGCGGCGGCGAAGTGCTCGACGCTTACCGTCGTCTCGCCGGTGACGATGCCGGCGGAGAGTCGGTGATGGCAGAAGAAAATTGCGAGCTTCTTCGACGGGTCCGCCGGGGAGACCCAGAGATACGGGGTCTTCGGGTCGAGGTGCTCGGCGTCGAGCTGCACCCAGGAGGACGAGTTGAGATCGCGCACGGCCTCGCCTTGCTTCGCATCGAGAATGGTGAATTCGACTCCCTGTTCGGCGAGGACCTCGAGCGTCTCGATGTCCACCGCGGTCTCAGGAAGCCACATGCCTTTCGCTTCGCGGCCGAATCGGTGCCGAAACTCGGCGAGGCCCCAGCGCACCAAGGTCTGCTTGTCGCGGCGCGACTCGAGCGGCAATATATTATGGAAGTAGGGCTGGGCGATCGCCGTCTGCGTGGCGGCGTCCGCGGCCAGGATCCGGCTCAGGATGGCCGGGCGCTCATTCTCGAGCCAGGCCAGCAAGGTCGGGCCGAAATCATAGGAGAGGCGCGGGAGCGTCTCGTCGTAGGCGATCGTCCGGCCGTCGTAGCCGCCGTGGATGCCGAAGGTGATCGGCCCGTAGCATTCCTCGGCGATGCGCGCGTTCCAGTCGTGGAACGGCGCGGACGAGGCCTCGCGGTCCACCGAACCGGTCCACGGATTCTCCCGAGGAGGCTGGTAGAAATGACCGTGAACGCAGATGTGCCGATGGCTCACGCGCTCACCGCTGGGCGGTCGTGCCTCGCGGCACGATGACCGTGCCGCTCGGGTCCACGAAGTAGCGCTTCGCGTCCTCCTCAACGTTGAAGCCGAGCCGCAGTTTGGCGGGAATCTCGTTGAAGCGGTCCACGATCACGCGCCTGAGGTGCGCCTCGGACCTGATCTTGCAGAAGTCCATGATGATCGAATCCTCGATCACGGCCCCGTCGTGGATATGCACGCCGCGTCCGATGATCGAGTTCTTGATCGTCGCGTTGCGCACGAAGCAGCCGTCGCTGATGATGCAGTTCGTCAGCTTGCCGTCGAGCACCTTCGCGGGCGGGCCGTTGTAGTGTCCGGAGTGGATGAACCAACGGCGGTTATTGAGGTTCAGGCGCGGGCGCGCTCCGAGAATGTCCATGTTCGACTGGTAATAGGCGCTGATAGTCCCGACATCGCGCCAGTAAGACGGCTCCTCGTATGTCTTAAGCCCGGGCAGGACATTGGTCGAGAAGTCGTAGGAAAAGAGTTTGTGCGTCTTGAGCATGCAGGGCAGGACGTTCTTGCCGAAATCGAGGTCGCTCTCGTCTTTATGATGATTTTTGAGCAGGTCGACGAGGACGCTCTTCGTGAAGATATAGTTTCCCATCGACGCGAGCGCGTGCGTCGTGCTGCCCGGCAGGGGCTTGGCCGTCAGCGGCTTCTCGATGAACTCGCACACGCGACCCTTCGCGTCGGTCTGCACGATGCCGAAGGAAGGGACGCTCTTGAGGGGGACGGGAATCGTGGAGACAGTGACGTCGGCGTCCTTCTCGATGTGCCACTGGACCATCTGGCCGATGTCCATGCGGTAGATATGGTCCGCACCGAAGACGACGACCAGATCGGGGTCGAAGTCGTGTATCAGGTTCAGGTTCTGGCGCACGGCGTCGGCCGTGCCGCGGTACCACATCGTGCCCAGGCGCATCTGCGGGGGCACGACGGTGATGAAGTGCTCGCGCGTGAGGCCGGCGGTCCGCCAGTTCGAGCGCAGGTGCTCGATGAGGCTCTGCGACATGTACTGCACCAGGACGTAGATCGAGAGCATGCTCGAGTTGACTAGGTTCGAGAGCACGAAGTCCACGATGCGGTATTTCCCGCCGAAAGGAACGGCGGGCTTGGAGCGCTCGTGGGTCAGAGGGTGCAGGCGTTCGCCCTTGCCGCCGGCCAGCACGATTGCGAGCACGCGTCGCGTCGGCGCGATGCCGGGCTTATGGGGGCTCGGCATAATCATCCTCTCCGACAGGGGCGCTGTCGATGACCGTGGCGTGCTTGTCCGGCTTCTTGTCGGGAGCGGGGTCGACGACCGGGCTCGACGCTTCCTCGTCCTGCGGGCTGCGCGCCTGTCGCGGGGTCTTGAGGGGGTCCTCCTGCTTGTGCCGCGCGGACCCGCGCAGCTGCTTGTCGTCAAGCACGAGGACGGAGCGCCCTTCTTCGACGCCGGCGGAGATTTCGGTTACGCCCCGCGTTGTGATGCCCGTTGAGACGCGGACCGGGAGGTAGACGGCGTCCCCTTCGTAGATCAGCGAGGCGGTCGGCACGTAGAGCACGTCTTTTTTTAAAAGCGCGGTGATAACGCCTTCCCATTGGGTGCCCGGATTGAGGAAGCGGTCGGGCGACAGGATCAAAGTGAAAGTGGCGCCCGGGGCGACTTTCTCGCCCTGGATGTCAAGCAGAAAGTTCGTCACGCGTCCCCTCAGGATTCGTTTCGGATCCAGGACCGACCAAAAAATAAGGTCCTGGCCGTCGCGGATCCAAGGCGTGTCCTCGGGCCGCACGCGCCCGACGAGCTTGAGCGTCGCGGCGGCCTCGAACATGACCGCTTCCGGCTTCACCCAGGTCATCGGTTTCAGGAAGTTCTTTAGAATGAAGCATGTGTCCGGGCAACGTGCGGCCGTCGTGCGGAAGACGTCCTTCCAGCGGTCCTCGAGAATATCCACGTTCTGCGAACCTATCGAGTCAAGCATCGCCGCAAGTTCTTTGTTCGCGAGAAACGCGAGCGGCTGGTCGGCGCCGCGCCAGACGTAGGTCGAGGTCAGCACGCTCTCGACTCGGCCCGCAATCGTGGATTTGAGGCGGAAGATGTCGTCGGCCACGATCGTGCCCGTCACCTTGACCTTGATCTCAAGGTCGCCGCGCTTGACCTTCACGGCGAGCGCCGCGTCCGCGCGGGAGGAGAGGAAAATGAATCCGGCGGCGAGGAGGGTCTTCATGGTTTGTAAAGTTAGCAAATTGATGTCGCTCGCAGGATCAGGCTGCCCAGCGTCATGGCGACGCACGCGGACAAGTTGAGACTGCGGGCCCGGGCGTCGATCGGGATCTTTCGCTCGCGCCCGGCCCAGCGCGCGTGGACCTCGGGGGGGATGCCGCCTGTCTCGGAGCCGAACACGAGCGTGGCGCCCGGGGTCACCTCGGCTGGGTCCCAGTTCTTTTCGGCTCTGGTGGACAGGAGCCAGACCTCGCGCTCCGGCTCTACGGTGTCGAGCCAGTCGGCGACGCTGTCGTGCTGCTTGAGGTCCAGGTTCGGCCAGTAGTCGAGGCCGGCGCGCTTGAGGTTCGCGTCCGTGATCTTGTAGCCGAGCGGATGCACGAGGTGCAGTCGGCAGCCCATGGCCATGCAGCTGCGCCCGATCTGCCCGGTGTTGCCGGCGATGTCCGGACGTACCAGCACGATGTCGTACCGCGGCACGGTTTTATTGAGAAGAGGTGATCAGGGCGGCCTTGTCGGCTGCGATGAGCGGGTTCTCGCCCTTCCAGCCGTCTCTCAGGAACGCTTCGTAAGTCCAGGGCATCAAGGCCTTGAACTGCTTGGCCAGAGCCTCGCCGTACGCCTGAATCTCGAGCTGGGCGTGCGTGTCGGCGCGCAGGGCCACGAAGTTCATGAGGCTGCGCGCGTTTACGGTCCAGAAGAACTCGGTGTAGAGGTTGACGGGCAGGACCATTCGCGCCATTTCGCGCGCGACGCCCATGACGATCATCTTTTTATATGTCTGGAGCGAGGCATCCACCTGTTTGGCGAACATATCGTGCAATGCCTTCTCGTCGAGTTCTATGTCCCTCGAGGAGGCTTGCTTGTTCTTCTTGTCCTGACCGCGCCACTTCTCGGGCATGTAGAAATAATCTTTCACTTCCGTATATCGGAAAGACACTTCGTTGTAGGCCGCAAATCGGTGCCGAAACCATTGGCGGGCGACGAAGATCGGGGCTGAGACGTGGAACTTGAACACCGAGTGCTCGAATGGCGTCAGGTGGGAGTGCTTGAGCAGGTAGCCGATCAGCTTCTTGTCGGCGTCGGCGCCCTTGGACACGCCGCCGTAGGAGACGCGCGCGGCGTCGACAACACCCTGATCGCCGCCCATAAAGTCCACCAGCCGGACGAAGCCTTTGTCGAGAACCTTCGCCGGCTCGCGATTGATCTTGGTCTGATCGGTCATCGGAATCCTCCTGAAATGTTATCTCGATATTGTCTGACGTCGGGCAAAGTGGATGAGACTTTTGAAATGGCGGCGACCCATTCGGTCAGGCGCGGATCTCCGATGAGGCCCTTGCCGTTCCAACGGTAGCCGGAGGCGCCGAGCTGACGCTGGAGAAGGTTGCCGACGCGGCGGCCGTCCGGGGCAAGAGGAACGGCTACGACGCCGCCTGCCGTGATGAGGCGGCGAAGCGTCGCCTTGTTCTCGGCTCGATCTTTGTCCTGCTGGCCGGCGCGCGTGCCGTCGCGAACCCAGATGATGGCGGCCTCACGGAAGCCGCCCTTGACGCGGACGGATTCGGCGATCGCGGTCGCGGCTGTCTTCCAGGCGTCGAGCCCCTTGTCCGAGCGAGGCGCCAGGCCAACGAGGATCACGGCCTCCTTGGCTGGGTTGCGGGCGAGCGTTTTGGCGCGGTCGGCCAGGATGTCGGCGAGCGCCGGGGATTTGTCGATCGTCGCGGCGAGGACGAGCTCGGCCTCGCTGTTGAGGCGTCTGGGACCTTTGCCGGTGAAGATGAGGGAGCTTTTTTTCTCGGACTTGATCGGCTCCATGCCGGGACGCAGCGCGTCGGGCGTATCATTCGTCGGCTCAGGGCGGATGCCAAACAGGTAGCGCAGCTTGTCCATGACCGGCGACTCGCAGACGAGCTCAAGCGGGACGGCGACGACCTTCGAAACGTGCTGGCCCTTGAGGCGGTCGAGGCCTCGTTGGATCGCGATGCCGTCGCCAGCGGACTCGACGCTCTCGACGGCTATGCCTTTGAGCTCGGAGCGGATGTGGCCCAGCTCTGTCTTCCATGCGCCGCCCGTGTCGTAGGCGAGGAGCAGCACGCCGTACGGCTTCTTGCCCATCGAGGCGTTGCCGAACCCCGCCGCCGCGGCGGGAGCGGACGCCGACGCGATTATTAGCGCCAGCGCGAGGACCGCGCCATTCACGGCTTTCCCTCGTACATGATCTAGGGGTCGAAGGTCCAGACCGCCGACTTGCCGGTCGAACCCGCGATGGCGACGACCAGATCCTTGCGCCCCGCCTCGGGCTCGGCGAGGGCGAAGCCTGGAGACGAGCCGCCGAGCTCTGCCCTCCATGCGGTCTCGAAGGCCACGCCGGTCCAGATTTTGGCGTGAAGCTCTCCGCCGTTGAATAGGCCGAAGGGAGTGGCGAGGCCGCCAAGCATGGCGAGGTTGCGCACGATGTACAGCTTGTCGAAGCCCTTGGCGTTGTAGGTTGAGAGCATGGACGGGTGGAACTCGAACAGCCTGTCGTGCCATCGCACGCGGGTCGGGCTCTGGCCGTAGCTCTCCTCGGAGCGCCAGTGGCCCTTGTCGAACTGGGCGCGCAGGCTGTCGACGTTGGTCAGGTACAGAGAGGCGGGCTCGCCTGCCGCGTCGAGTTGGGCGTAGCTGAAGCCGTAAAGCCAGTCGGCGCGCTTGGGGTTGAGCTTCGGGCGGCCCTGGATGTATTTGCCGT
>JBBTJN010000197.1:0-6883 GCA_038059415.1 Elusimicrobiota bacterium
CGGCCCGTAAGGGACTTTCACCCTCTAGAACAACCTCATGCCTGGCGTACAGAAATCGCAGCGGGTTCGCTTAACCGCTGCGATTCTTTTTCTCGTCGAGGATTTTCCCACATTCCCCGAGTGATGCTCATTCAAGAGCATCACTTCGCGCTGGAAACTCGACATCCCAGCGTCGGATAGCATCGAAGCATCGGAAATCGAGTCTCGGGCTCCTGGCCAACTTAACTGCGTGCTTGCGGCCTAATTCGGATTGGCCTTAGTTTGGGGGGAGAGACGTCACCAAGGCCCTCAAGGAGCTACGCTAGCCGGTGCCTTGAGGAGTGCGATGCCGCGATCTTTCATGAGCGGGGCCACGGTCTCGCTGTCAATATATCCGACGACATCCAGCGGGTTGTTGCTGTCGTAGGTCTCGAAGACGACGCTGCGCTCTCCATCCGGGGACCGGAAGACGAATGGATTGCCCAAAAGCAGGGCGTGGCCTTTGGTGCGTCCATGCGAGAGGAATGTGACCATCACTGGAACCTTCTTAGACGCCATGAAACGGATAATTTCTCCAGTCTCTACTGTCGTGATCTCCGCCCCAACCCGAGCCGCCAGGGCCTGCGACATGCCCAGAATCTCCTCATAGGGCAGTCCGTTGACCACCGAAGCTCCATCGCCTGGACGGGAAGCGAAGGTAGGGTTGCGGAGGTAGGCCTCGCGTAGAATATCCTTGGAGGTCAATCGGGCCTCGGCAATCTCTTGCGCGAAGAGATTGCACGCCGCGTTGTAGGGGCAGACGCCCCGGGTCTGGCGCCGTGTGCTTTGTCGGCCCCCGGTCACGATCATTTCACCACGCGTACGGGCCTCGCGCGCCTGGTCAGCGTAATACTTGTAGGTGTAACTGCCGGGGCTCATGGCACTCAGGTTTTGGTGATAGGAGATCTGTAAAGTGGGGTTAACTGCGACGAGGCGGCCCGCCCAGACCTGGGCTTGGTAGAGTTCATCGATGTCGGCCGTGGCGTTGGGAGGGCCGTGCTGCTTAAATTTCTCGAGAAAATCGGGGATGCCTCGGGCCTGTGTAGCGTCACCCCAACGGATACGGGCCATCAGACGGATTGCGTCCCGTCGCTGCTCCGAGCCCAACGGCAGGCCCAACATGCGGGCAAATTCGGGGTCCTCTGATAAAATGATGGCCCGGCGCCGCTGATTCCACTCCTCCCGAATAAAGGTCTTTAGGTACGACAAGGTGGAGGAATCCATTTCTCCACCTTTTGCGCGGTCAAACTCCTTGCCCAGGGCTATAAACTCTCTACGCAGCCGCAGGCGCGTGCTTGCATCCGGAGCTTCAGCCCATGCATCAAAGGCGGACTTCGTCAGAGCGCGGAAGGAGTCGATGGACCACTGCGGCGAGGCGGAGGGGTTGATTGCGCCGGGGTAATGGTCGGGGGTGTAGTCTATCTTTCCATCATGCCTGAACCGCTTAGGAAGATCGCGGAGGAGGCCTTCCGGCGCATATATCAGAGTAGCATCGTCGTATCCTGTAGGGGCGGGAACTCTCTTGTTCGCATATTTTTTGTTCCGAGTTCCGATTGATACGGGCCGCAACTTCCATGAGACGGACATCTTCTTCTGCTTTTGTGCCGAATCAGAAGCCGCGATGGCGTCGCCTGAAGGGTCTTCCGGGCGGGATTTCGAGTTCTCGAACAATGCGGTCAGGCGCGAGCCAAACTTTTGGACAGCTCCGGCATCGGTGAAGTCGAGTCCCGAGCGGAGATTGCTGAGTTGGGCGAGCAGTTCCGGGCGCTCGACAGCGTGCGCCTGCAGACGCACTGCGGTCTGCCGTAACGATTCGGCACCCTGTTCTCCGAGCGCCATGCGCAGTTCATCCTGATAAAGGGCGACGGCCTGGGGCTGGGCCACCAGCGCCCCGATGAGCCGCGCCGCTTCCGCACGCCACGGTTCCGAGACCGTCGGTACCTCTGCTACGAGCGGCGATAGCGTGGGGACCGCTTGGGAACTCAACAAACCAACGAGCGAGATCTGGGAGAGCACCGAGACTCGGAAGGCCGGGATCATCTGTATCATTCCCATCGCGGGAGCCAGCGAAACCGGCTCGACCACGGCCGCGCGGAGGGAACTCGTCAAGCAGCCAATCACAAGCGCGCGGACAATCGTGTTCATGTGCGTTCCCTCGGGATCGTTAGGGATGTCAACCTTAGTGTTGCCCCAACAGTCCATTTAGTCAAGCTCAATAGAGGCCGCAGGACCAGCGGCCGGCGGCGAAGGTTTGGAAGAAGTCGACGAAGGCGCTCGACGAGATCTGGCAGATGGACGCGACGAACTTCTTCGTGCCTGAGTTCGAGTACTACAAGGCGATTGCGGTGATCGACGACCATTCGAGAAAGCTGCTGGCGTGCCCGTTGCGGCCTGATGAGACGGGTAAACCTGTGGCTTCACGGCACGCCAGATGACCTGCGGGCCGCGCTCGGCAAGGAATGCGAGATGTAGCGTACACTATGGCATAGACGTCACAACCGCAAACTAATTCAGGCCAATAAAATTCCCGAAATCACTGAAGCCGTACAGACGGCGCCGATAGAAGCTTCTTACGCTCGCCGAGAATCTGCCTCAAAATTCCCTCATCCCCCTTCTTCACGTGCCTCCTCAACACAGCCTTTTGATAAAGGTCCAGCGCCTCTTTCCGGCGATTTAAGGATGCGTAAAGAGATCCCAGGCTGAGGTAGGGCGCCATGAGGTCGGCATTGAGCTCGATGGCCGAATTCCAGTCCGAGATGGCAGCGTCACGCTCGCCCCTGAGCGCATGCAGAACCCCTCTGTCATTGCGCCACTGCGCGTCGTCGGGGCGGGCGCGAATGCGGCGATCGGCGACCTCAAGAGCGCTGGCATATTCCCGCAGCCCTTGATAAAGCAGGGCCAGGCGCCGGGACTCCTCCTCCGCGAGGCCCAAGTCCCGCGCGCGCGCCAAATACGCCAGAGCGGAATTCCTGTCTCCAGCGGAGGCGGCGGACTCCGCTTGGTCAAGCCATAATCCGCCATGGTCTTCCAGGCGGCACCGGACGCGCAAAGCGCTTCGTGGTTCTCCCAGATTGCGATAGGCGAGGATCAATCTCCGCATTCTCGCCGGATCCATGCTCAAGCTCTCGGCGAAAGCCAAGCTCTCCAGAGCCGCCCGCCGCTGGTTGGAGCGTGCCGCCCTGACGGCCATATCCAGGAGCATATCGGCGTCTCCGGGCCCCCCAATATCCGTCCGCTTCAGGATGGCCAGAGAACGGCTGTAGCTGCCGATGTCCCAGTAAACAAGGGCCAATTTCCGGATTTTCATCGGATCCAGCCTCAAGCTCTCGACGATAGCCAAGCGTTCAAGCGCGGACCGGCGATCGCCCGCCGCGAAATTAAGGCGGACCGCGTCAAGCCAGGCATCCACGAATATATTTTCTCTCATAAACCCAAAACCCGGAATTCCCGAGAAGAAATTGAGGATCGCCGGGCGTTTTCCCGCCGGCCAGCTTGAAATTATCTCGAGAATGATTTGAGGCAATGGGGTTGCGCCGGCAAGCGCCGAGTCCGTACACTCATTAGAGGCACACTTGTACTTTCGAACATTCTCCATGGCGGCGACCGCTTCCGTCCGCCTTCCCTCCAGAGCAAGGTAAATCGCCTGAAGAACGCGTTCGCGGAGATCTATGATCATCCCGAATCCTCCAGGCTTCCAGCGCTCCCAGATACGCGTGGCAGGCCCTCCTCTCGCCAGAAGCGCCCAGGCGTAGTTGATCTGCCGGTCCTTCAGCGGGTCCAGGGCGAACGCCCGCGCGAGGTCGCCGACGGCCTCCTTCGCCCGGCCCGCGCGAAGCCGGCCCATGCCGCGCTGCGACCAGAGCCAGGGATTGTTCGGGTATCTCGCCAGCTCGCGTTCCAACGCTCGAGGGTCGCCTGCCCGCGCCGGATAGGCCAGCACCAGCGCCAGCACGCAGGCCTGGGCGGATAGCAGCAGCGCGAAAATCGCGTAAACCGTCGACGCGGAAACGGCCTTCAATCGTTTCGAGGCCGGTCGCGTCCACGAGGCGAGCAGCCCGGACGCCAGAACGGCCAGAAGCGGCCAAGCCGGGACGAAGTAGTTTTCATGCACCGGCATCAGGCAGTGGATGGCGAAGAAGTAGGCGGCCAGGAGCGCGAGCTGGCGGCAGTCCTCGCGCTTGCGCGTAATCCAGATCGAGGCCGCGGAGGCGAGGGCGAGCAGGGGATGCAGGCTCGCGGCATAGCCGAGCCGCGCAAAAAAGGCGGCCAGGTAGCGCAGGGGGTGGCGCAGGATCTCGCCGGCGGCCCACAAAAGGATGCTTTGGTCAGCGGGGACGACCATTCCCCGGTAATCCCCGATCCCCATCGTGCGCACCAGGCCAAGAACTCCTGTGATGATATTCACGTCGGCGCGGCCGTCCTCGAAAAGGACGAAGCGGCCGGATAGGCGCCAGTTCATCACGGCCCACGGGATGAGGAAAAGAAACGGGAGCAGGCAGAGCGCCGCCGCGTTCCGGGCCCGGCCGGCGCCCGCCTTCCGGTCCCGCGCCCATTCGTAAAGAACCAGCAGGAACGGAAATAAAAAAAGCGGCGACAGGACAAGCAGGCTCGCCCCGCAGGCGGCCCCGAGCCATACGTTGTTGGTCATGGACGGCGCTCCCACCCGGCGGACGAGGAAATAGGCCGCGAGCAGCACGGTCAAGACATAGAGCCAGCGTTCTTCGCCGCCGGCGGGCACAAGCGCGTAGAGGAGCGCGGCGCCCGCCCCGCAAGGGCCGGAATAAAGTTGCGCCCCCAGCGCGAAGACCACGGCCGCTTTCGCCAACAAAACCGCGGAGCGGACAGCGTTGGAGGCCGCAGGCGTCATGCGATGGCAGAGATAGGCGTTCGGCATGGAATAAAACGGCATGGCTTTCGCGACGTCCGCAAGAGGGACGCCGTGGAGAAAAGCGCCGCCTCGCTCGACGTGGAAGTCGGATTCCTCGCGGCAATACTCGCTGCGGTCTTCCCCGACGAAGTTCTTGACGCGGGACAGAAGCGCGACGGCAGTGCAGGCCAGCAGAATCGCTGTTGCGACCCGTTGCCAAGCGACCACGCGCAGGCCCAATCGAATCAGGAGCCGCCCCGGACGCCTCTTCCAGGAAATGCTTGAAATGAGACGGCGTGCTTGGATCGCATATTTTATATCAATGCTATCAAATGAGTGAACTGCTCAAGTAAATCGCCTTGACGGGAAGGTAAAGGGGAAATATTCTATCGCATGCGCAGCGGCCAGTCCTTGCGCCAAAAATCGACTCCTCCGGGCTCGTAATGGCCCAAACCGAACTCTTGTTTAAGTTAGAAAATGGTATTAATCCCAATTGGGCCAAACTGGGGCTATAAGGGCATCGCGGGGCTGTCCACTAGGAAGAGGTGATCGTGCTGCGGGCCGGTCATGGGATGAGCTTGAGTCCCGACCTCGCCGCAATATGCCCAGCGTCTTGCGCTGTAGTATGGCGGCGATGGCCTCTTGTCCGCGCTTATTGAAATGGCAGCAGGAATCAAGACGCAGTTGGCGGTAGTCCTGTCCGACCATTTCTTGCGCAAGAGAGATCGTCATGATGCCTCGTTCCTCGGCGAACTTTTGCACCACGGCATATCCAGGGTCGAGGGTTTGCGCGGAAACCAGGAAATCGCGATCCAGCGAAGGACAGAAAACCAGCACCAATTCTGTTCCCTCTCGCCGGGCCGCTTCAACGAGGAGCGGCAAATCACGGGTCGCATATGCTTGCCATAGGTCTATGTCCGGCACCGCCGGCGCGAGGGTCAGGGCCAGATACCGATACAGCGGAATATGATTGGCCAGCCAGGCATTAAGGGCGGCGGGGACTGGGAAAGCCGCCGGGAAGCCGTCGGTATTCCTCCTGCGGCGACCGACTTCATAGGCTGTTTCACCGATAAAAATATATCGACTTAATTCATTCCAGGAAACCCCCCAAAAGAGGATGCGCGGACGGATGGCCGGCAGCAATCTGCGAGCCAACGCATACTTGGCTTGAAATGGGAGCGCCGGTTGCCCGTAATTGAGCACGCAAAACTTCTTGCGATTTCCCGCATTAAGACCTTTTTCCAGGAACTTGCCGCAGGTGTCGTCGCTGGGCAGTTCGCTGCCGTACAGTATGGAGTCGCTGAGGATCATGACGTTCGTGTAAGGCGGCGGAACGCCCGGGCAGCGTGCTCGCATCCCGTCGTCGAACGGGCTTTTCCAGATAGGCGCGCCATCGAGCATCGAGACGCCCTGCCATTCGCGCGGGTCGATTTTCTGCACGCGAAGCTTCGGCGGGTAAATGTGAAACCAGAGTGCGACCAGGGCCAAGGCGGCGAGTAATTGGAGGCTTATCGCGACGGCAAGATATGTTATGCGCGATTTATTGCCCAGCTTAATCATTATGGGGCTCGCGGTGTGCCTGCCTTCCCACGAGGAAGTCGCCGATCGTCAGGACATCCATGCTGGTGCGGACGAAGCAGTCCACGGCGTGTTCGGGCGTACAGACGATGTGTACGTCTTCAGCGATTTTGGGAATTTTTTAGCCTGAATTAGTTTGCGATTCTGGCGTCCGCGCCCATATTATACGACGTTCTTCAACGCCTCGTGCGGCGTGTCGTTGTACGCCTCGACCATCCTGGTGATCGCCGCCTGAAGGTCCTCCGGCGTGCCGTAAACCCACAAGTTGACCTTCTCCTTCAGCGTCCGGTTGAAGCGTTCCACCTTGCCCTGCGTCTGCGGGCGATAGGGCGCTGCGAAGATGTGCCTCACGCCCCGCGCCCTCGGTCAGCTCTGACGAATCGGTGATTTTTCGCACCTTACTACCGACGTAGCAGCTCC
>JBBTJN010000198.1:0-2052 GCA_038059415.1 Elusimicrobiota bacterium
ATCCACTTGATGAGGTTGCCCATCCGGAACAGGCCCATGACGATGAGGATCACGCCGGCCATGATCGTGCAGACGGTCAGGGCCTCGCGTCCGTACTGGGTGACGATGCCGTAGATGATGACCACGAAGGCCCCGGTCGGGCCGCCGATCTGGACGCGGCTGCCGCCCAGCAGGGAGATGATGAAGCCGCCGATGACCGCGGCGTACAGTCCCTCGGCCGGGGTCACTCCCGAGGAGATACCGAAGGCCAGGGCGAGGGGGATGGCGACCACGCCGACGATGAGTCCGGCGATGAGGTCATTGACGAGTTGGGTCCGGTCATACGCTTGGAGGGTGGTGACGATCTTGGGCGTCAGGAATGGCGGGAGCATGGCTCGATTGTACCAATCCCCGCCCCCGCAACGGTGTGAGGAAAGAGACCGTCCGCGGCGGGCCGTCAAAAACGAGCGCGCAGGGATTATCGCTCTCCGTCAGAAAAAGTAAGATCGTGGAATGACCGAACAAGAACTGGTACGCGAGGCGTATCTCGAGGCGAAGAAAGGCTATGACGCGGGCGGGCTGCCGATCGGTTCCGTGCTTGTCGACGCGAAGGGGAAGATCGTCGCTCGCGGACATAACCGGCGCGTGCAGACCGGCGACCCCACCGCGCACGCCGAGGTTGTTTGTCTGCGCAACGCCGGCCGCCGCCGCGACTGGCCGGAGCTCGCTTTAGTCTCATCTCTCAGCCCGTGCATCATGTGCGCCGGGACGGTCCTGCTGTACCGCATTCCGCGCGTGATTGTGGGCGAGAACAGAAACTTTCTTGGCGCCGAGGACCTATTCGCCGCGCGCGGGGTGAAAATCACCGTGCTTCAGGACCCGGACTGCGTCGCTCTGATGGCGCGCTTCGTGCGCGAGAAGCCCGACCTCTGGAACGAGGATATCGGCCTTTAGATGCGGCGATTCCTCATATCTTCGATCAGAATCCCCGCCAGCCGTTCTCGAGCACGGCCAGAGTGGAGGGGGCGTTCGGGGTCTTGGACATGACTCCGGCGTTCTCGAACTCCGTGGATTCTCCCGCCGGGGGCAGGTACCAGCAGCGCGGCCGCAGGCCGACGGAGAAACCGCCCGAGCGCGTGCAGGTGCCGACGGACGGGTCGGTATCGGAAACGTCCGTGGTGAAGGGTTGAGCGCAGAGCGAGCCCTGGTAGTAGGTATCGAGACGGCACTGCGTGCCGGGATGATTGTTAAACATGTTCCCGACGACCCGCGGGTCCGGGGTGTCGAAGTGCGGGACGGGGTCTTCCCTGCGCATGGTGCGGAAGAGTTCCGTCACGGACATCCCCGCCATTGCGGAGCGCACGCACAGGGCTCTGTCCTGCGGCCGCTCAAAGGATTTCCCACAGGCCTCGCGTGCGAGAGACTCGTCGCCCTCCGCCTTGGTGAAGGCGGCGGCCTCCGGGGCGGCGAAGACGCGACGCAGGCACTTGAGGTTGGCGAAGTAGTCCGCCTGGCCTTCGTTGGTAGCCCACATGTTGGGGTACTTGGGGTCTCCGCCGATGTGGTGACCGACTTCATGGCAGGCGACGAGGGCCATGCCGTCCTGGGTGATGGCCGCGTGTCGAGCCAGACCACCGTACATATTGATGACGTAGTCATCCCCTTCTCGATTGGCGGAGGCGTTGACCGTGGGATCGCCCCAGAGCCGGTTGATCACCAGACGGCCTCCGCGCGAAGCGATGAGGGGCCCGTAGATTTCCTGGATCCGGTCCAACACGGCGTCGTACTGCGCGTGCGTGAGGCCCTTGTCTTCGAGGCTTCCGATGGAGATCTTTAGATCGTTAGGCGGCAGGAAACCGTCTTCCAGCACGACGCGGCGCGATGAGGACGGCACGACGCTCATCAGGCTGGCCAGGACGGCGCCGACGATGACTCTGACGATTTGCTTGGACATGGAAGCCTCCGGGTGAGTTGACTATAACAAAATTTCCGTCGTAAATCAACAGCTCCGCTATGGCGGGGTGCAGAACCACCATCTCGTTGACTTTTTCTATTCTGTATGCTTATATATTA
>JBBTJN010000199.1:0-26169 GCA_038059415.1 Elusimicrobiota bacterium
CCCCCGCCGATTTCCAGCGCATGACCAAAGGACAACGAATGTCATCCCCCCGCAGAGAAGATATCCGCAACATCGCCATCATCGCCCACGTCGACCACGGCAAAACTACGCTCGTCGATGCGCTCCTCAAGGCCAGCGGCGAATTCAATGTCAAGGCCGACGCGGCGCAGGAGCAGGTTCTCGACTCCAACGATCTCGAGCGCGAGCGCGGCATCACCATTTTGGCCAAAAACACGTCGATCACGTACGGCGACAAGACGATCAACATCGTCGACACCCCCGGCCACGCCGACTTCGGCTCCGAGGTCGAGCGCATCCTTAAGATGGTCGACGGCGCGTTGCTGATCGTCGACGCGGTCGAGGGCCCGATGCCGCAGACCCGCTTCGTGCTGCGCAAGGCGCTGGCCCTCGGGCTGCACCCGATCGTCGTCATCAACAAGATGGACCGCCCTCACATCCGCCCGCAGGAGGCGCTCAATAAGGTTTTCGACCTTTTCATCGACCTCGGCGCCACGGATCCGCAGATGGATTTTGCGGTCGTCTATGCCGCCGGCAAGATGGGTTGGTCCAGCCACGATGTGACGACCGTCGGGACCGACATGAAACCGTTGCTCGACACGATCATCAAGTCGGTGCCCGGCCCGCAGGTGGATCCGACCAAGCCCCTGCAGATGCTCATCACGATGCTCGACTACAGTTCCTACCTCGGCAAGATCGGCATCGGCCGCATGCAGAACGGCAAGATCGCCAAGAACGAGACCGTCGTTCTCATCAAGGCGGAGGACGGCAAGGTGATCCCCGGCAAGGTCACGATGCTCCAGATGTACCAGGGACTCAAGCGCCGGGACGTCGAGAGCGCCGAGGCCGGCGATATCGTCGCTATCGCGGGCCTGGAAACGATCAACGTCGGAGATACCGTCTCCGACGTGGCCAATCCGATCGCGCTTCCGCCTCTCGAGATCGACGAGCCGACGCTGTCGATGGAGTTCATGATCAACAATAGTCCGTTCTCGGGCCGAGAGGGCAAGCTCGTTACCTCGCGCCATCTGCGCGAGCGCCTTCTCAAGGAGCAGCAGATCAACGTCGGTCTCAAAATCGAGCAGCTCGTCGGCGAAGGCCACTTCAAGGTCTCCGGCCGCGGCGAGCTTCATCTCTCGATCCTCATCGAGACGATGCGCCGTGAAGGCTTCGAGCTCGCCGTCTCCCGCCCGCAGGTCATCTTCCGCGAGATCAAAGGCGTGATGAGCGAGCCGATGGAAAACCTCGTCATCGACGCTCCTTCCATTTACCAGGGCTCGATCATCGAGGCGCTCGGCCGCCGCTTGGGCCAGCTCCAGAACATGGCGCCGGAGGGTTCGTCTCGCACCCGCCTCGAGTACGCGATTTCCTCGCGAGGGCTGATGGGATTTAAAACCGAGCTCATGGCCATGACGAAGGGCACGGGCATGATGCACCATAGTTTCAACGGCTATGGAAAGAAGGGCAACGAGCCGCCGCCCCGCGTCAACGGCGTGCTCATCTCGATGGCGCCCGGCACGACGACGGGCTACGCGCTCTCCGGCCTCCAGGAACGCTCCGACTTCTTCCTCGGACCCGGCGTCGAGGTATACGAAGGCATGATCGTCGGCACGAACTCCCGATCCTCCGACATGATGGTCAATCCGACCAAGGCGAAGGCGATGTCGAACATGCGCTCGAAGGCGACCGACGACGCCGTCCAGCTCGAGCCGCCGAAGATTCTCAGCCTTGAGCAGGCGCTCGAGTTCATTGACGACGATGAGCTGCTCGAGGTCACGCCGCTGAGCATCCGACTGCGCAAGAAGGTGCTCAACGGCTCGATGCGCAAGCGCTCGGAAGAAAAAGCCGCTTAGCCTGGGATTAGTAGATCCAGCCTGGGATGCGGGAGGACTGCTCGCGCGGCGCCTCTCGGGGTCGAGGCGGCGGATCGGTGAATTTAAACTGCTTGTCCTCGATGTCGCGAATCTGGTCTCGCTCCGGGAGGGACTCGATGAACGGGCGGCGCTGGCGCCCCCGCTGGGACGCCGACACGCCGCCGAAGCGGTAGGAGACGGTGACGCGATGCTGGTCGCCGAGAGCCTTGCCGAGGCCCCACGCGTAGTCGAGAAGGAAGCGGCCCTTCCATTTCAGGCCAAAGCCCGTTGTCAGTCCCGCGTCCTCTCGGTTGATCTGATAACCGAGACGCACGCCGTAGGTTTTCACCCAGAAATACTCGAGCCCTATGTTCGCGTGCCACTCGCGCTCGCGACTTAGGTAATCGCCGTCAAGCGAGGCGATCGTGTCGTGGACCGAGGGCACTCCTCCTTGCCAGGCGAAGCCGCCGCGAAACATCTCGGGCAGCGGCTCTTTTTCTTCGGAGTACTTGATCTTGCCTCCGATGTTGAGGGCCGCCGCGCCGAAGCTCCAGCCCGCCTCCGGCGAGTGTATGAGGTAGCCCGCGTCCGCCGCGACGACGCTCCCGGTCTGATTGACGATCGTCGAGCGCACGTATTTCCCCGTCACCCCCGCGTAATGGTCGATTTGGTAGGTGGCATCGCGCAGCTCGAGCGGCGTCATGCCCACGCGCTCGGCATAGCCGCCGCAGAGCACCAGGTCCGAGCCCGCGCTCATGCTTTCGCTCGCGCCGAGCGTGCCGTTCGCGCTGAGCCGATTGATCTCGATCGTGCCGCTCTGCGAATAGAGCAGGTTGGCTCCAACGCTGGTGTAGCCGTTGCCCGAGATGCCCGTGAAGGGCGTCGGGCCGGCGTAGGCGAAGTTCTGGATCGAGGTTTCCCCCTGGCCGGAGGCGAAGCTGAAGTCGAACTCGTGGGCATTAAGGCGGGCAAGCCCGGCGGGGTTGTAGAACAGAGCCGAGGCGTCGCTCGCGACGGCCGTAAACGAGGCGCCCATTCCAGCGGCGCGCGCGGACATCGGAATTTGGAGAACAGGGACGGCCGTCGTGCCCGATCCCGCGCCGCGGGCGTGGCCCGCGACGGAGAGCGCTATCAGGGCGATGAGGAGTCTCCTCGTCTTGATGGAGTGCTTCATTTCACGATGGCGATCTTCTGGGTCTTATGGATGCCGGGCGCGTCGATGCGCAGCAGATAGACTCCGCTTGCGACGATCGAGCCGGCGATGTTGCGGCCGTCCCAATCCATGCTGCCGCGACCCGCCGGCATGTCGCCGTCGAGCAAGGTCGTGATATAAGTGCCCACCGCGGTGTAGAGCTTGATGACGACGCGACCGGGCGTGAGCGTCGCGTACTTGATCGTCGTCTTCTGCCCGCTCGCGGGGTTGAATACGTTATTGTAGGCTGTTAATTCCGCCGTTGTCGCGGTGAGATTGAGCGGATTAGACATGCCCAGCGAGGCGGTGCTGCCGTATACGTTGTACCCGAATATTTCGAGGTACACCGTGCCCGATGCGGGATAGCGCGCGGCGAACCCCGGGACGAGCTTCACAGAGCCCGTTATGCGGCCGTTGGCGTTGCCTGAGGAGACAAAGGTCAGGTAGGCGCCTGGGGTCGCGGGTGGAGTCACCTGGGTGTTGCTGAGAGGATGAAAATCGTGGTCCCGCAATTGGGCCGAGGAAAACCTCCAATCCTGGGTGCTCACGAACGTGGAGACGTTGACGTTAAAGGAGATCGTATCGTTGTCGAAGCTCGCGGTGACGATTGAGCCGGACAGCGCTGAGCCCTGCGGGTATTCAAAGACGAGGGAGTACGGCGTCGTGGTCTGGACGCCGCTGGCCGAGCCGTTGATCGAGTCTCCGCCCACGATCTGGACGTAGAGCTGCCCGCCCGCCGGGTTGTTGTAGACAAGCTCCACCTGGGACACGCTTGTGTTGCAGTCGAAGGACTCGCACAATCCGTCTAGGGTATTGACGCCGTCGTACGGCGGCGCCGCCGCGGCGACCTGGCGATGCGAGCGGTCGAAGAGCTTGATTTGATAGCCCTTATAGTAGCCGCCGAAGGCCGGCAGGTTCAGGGTGATCTTGACGAGTCCCGGGCCCGCGCCGAACGAGTAAAAATCGGTGTCGCCTGTCGGGTAGATCGTCGCTGAAATCGCGGTGCGCGTGCTCATAGAGGTCGCGGTCTCGAAGCCGTCGTTGCGCTCGAACGCATCTCCGCTGCCGAGGATGAGCCCGTGCGAGGCGAACGCGGTGTTGATCGCCGCCTGCGCCGCGCTCGTGCCGCCGCATGCCGCCACACGGCCCTCGGCGTCCACGCGGCGCATCGCGTCGTAGAACTCGCCGAAGCTCTCCGGGAAGAAGAGCAGGGACTGGAAGACGAGGCCGTCGGCGCAGGAACGGCCGAGCGTGTAGCCGAGGGCGGAGATGCGCTCCCGACGGATGTCCCACAGCGCCTGGGAGAGGTAGATGCTGTCATCATGGATTTCACCGGACCAGGTCTGGTTGCTGAGCACCTTGCACGTCACGTTGGGCAGTTGGCAGTCGAGGTCGCGCAGCGCGCCGGTGCCGCCGAGGGAGCCTAAGACGTACTTGCCTATCGCGGGGGCGTCGAGCGAGCTCGCCGCGAAGTAGTCCGCGTTGGCCTCGGAGATGGCGCCGGCCTGGCCGAAGTTCTGCATGGGCCATATTTTTTCGACGAGATAGTGGACGTACTCGTGGCGCGAGACGGTCGCGTCGTCGGTGAAGCCGTCCTCGGGCGCCGCCGCATTGACGTCCCCGAACATCAGGTTGTCGTAGTCGGGGTTGTAGAAGGCGTTGGCCATGTTCGGGCCGACGTGCGCCATCGCGACGACCGGACGGGACACGGGCGCCGCGCTCGAGCGGTTGACGTCGCTGAAGAAGTAGTCGTGCATCAAATTGAGATGGTAGAACAAGTTGAGCTCGCCCCGCAGGCCGATCGGCGTGCCGGTGGCGGTCCAGACGTGATCCGTCGTGCCGGCCGTGCCGGCGACGCTGGGGTCTGTCAGCGTCAGACAGCTTGAAAGCGACACATCGTAGCCGTTCTGCTGGCCGCTTTCGTTCGATTTAAGCGTCAGTTGCATGATCTTGCCCGCGACGGCGGCCCCGTTGAAGGCGCCGCGGTCGCCGATGAAGCTGCCGACCGGGTTCCCATCGTCGCCGCCGACGCTCAGTTGGTCGTCATCGACGATGCCGCCGTCCGCATCCGCGCCGGAGAACTCTCCGACCTTGAAGGTGCTGAAAACCGGAAGAACCTTCACCGCGAGCGGAGCGACGAGCGTCAGGTCGATCGTCGCGACCTGGGTCGTGGAATTCAGGTACGGATGCGGGGAAGAAACCGGGGTCGCCACGCTCTGCCAGACGCCGGCGCCGTTGTCGTAGTGCGCGCTTGGGCCGCGGAAATTGGCCACGTTGACATAGGGGCCCTGATAGCCCATGCTGACCTTGCCCGGCGCGGCGCCGCAGAAAAAGCCGTTGCCGTAAACAGGGTCGTAGCCGGTCAGGGAGCGCGAGGACGCGTCGCCGATGTACACCCACTGGTTGTTGATAGGCCGATTTTGAGCGGGCGTGCTCGCGGGATCAACGTCGAACACCGAGCCTTGTATCACGCCCGAGGTCAGGCAGACCGCGAAGCGGAGGTTGTTGTAGCGGAAGAGGATCTGGCCGGTGCGTGCATCGACGTAGTAGCGCCAGGCGGCTTGGGGCGCGTGTACCTTCACCTTCCAGGAGAGGTGGGACCGTCCGGTCGCTTCCACAGGCAGAACCACGAGGGAGGCGGGGCCGTCGGCGGTCCCGTGCGAGTCGGCCTCGGCGGCACGGACGGCGTCGGCGGCGGAGATCGCCGGCGTCAGGCTGAGGTTCAGGTCGGGCTCGTAGGTGGAGTTGACGCCGATCACCGAGCCTTTCTCATCCATGTGAACCTTGACGCGCGCGAACTCCACGGGCACGCCGCGGTGGGTCTGCCGGTAGAGCACGTGCCGGTGGCCGTCGCCCGTGTTCTCTTTTTCGACTTCAAGGGCGTTCGGGTCCACGCCGAGGAAACCCGCCTGTTCCTGCAAAAACCGGCGTGCGATGGCCGCGCTCGGGCCCGAGCGCGGCGCGGTGCGCCCCTCGCTGAGCGCCTGGGGCGCTCCGGTGCGCGCATCGATGCGCAGCTTCCAGCGGCCCTCGTGGGATGAATTGAAGCGGGAAAATTGGTTTAGGACATCGGGGCGCGGGGAACGCCGCGCGCGGCGTTCAAGCTTGTCGAGGCCGAAGCGTTTGGCCTCCGCCTTCGCGCGCGCCGAAGGGCGCACGGCTGAGGCGGGAAGCGCCGCGGCGAAAATCAAGACGGCGACGAGGGCGATTCTCATCGCGGAGTACCGACGCGCCGCAGGCGGACGATGACGGCGGCGGCGGCCTCGACGCGGATGCGGCGTGAAGCGTCGTTGCGCATGGCCTTCGCGAGGATCTCGAGGGCTTCCGGCTGGCGCGCGGCGCAGAGCACGCGTACGGCCAGCGACTTGAGCTCCGGGTCGCCCAGGCCGAGCGTCATGTCGGCGAGGCTGAGGTCCGTTCCCTCTCCCCGTTCGGCCAGGCCGACCTGCGCGATGAGGAAGATTTCCGGCGGCGGTGATTTTTCCAGCAAGGCCTTCAGAGCGGACGTCGATTCCGGAGAGTCGCGGCGGGCAAGTGCGCGCGCGGCCGCAAGCCGCACCCGGCCGCTTTTTTCCTTGAGGGCGGCGACGAGGATGTCGATATCGCCCGGATTGACAAACGAGCCGAGCGCCGCGGTGGCCTCGGCGCGCACGGACACCGAGGGGTCGCTCGACGCCAGCTTTCCGAGGACGTCGTGGCCCTCCCGCCCGATCAGGCCGAGCGAGCGGGCGGCGGAGGCGCGCACGGCGTCGTCGGCGTCGGTGATGGCGCTCAGAAAAGGAGACGACGCGCCGGCGACTGCGAGGCGGGCCAGGACGACGGCGGCCGCGTCGCGGACCATGCCCTCGGGATCCTTGTGCGCGGACTCGATGGCCGCCCGCGCATTTTCTCCGGCGATCTCGCCGAGCTTAAGCACGGCCCGGGCGCGTGCGGCGTCGCGTGCCAGGCGGCGGAGCTCCTGAGCCGGCGTCGTCGGCGGCGCGCCGCCGGCGGTCTTCGTTTCATCGATGAGGTTGGTCAGCCCGTCCACCTCGCCGAGGCGGTAGAGGCTCGCGGCGGCGGCGATCCTTACGTCGGGATTTGCGTCGGACAGCGCGCGCCTGAGGAATGGAATCGCGGCGCGGTTGGCAAGCAGACCCCATGTCGCCGCGACGGTGGCGCGCACTTCGGGATCAAGATCGGCGCCCGACGAGGAAAGTATCGCGACGGCTTCCCGTCCCAGCTCGGCACGCGCCGACGACGTGGACCTGGCGACGGCGGCCATTTTAGAGGCCGAGACTGAAATAGGCAATAACACCGAGCTGGCGGCGAGGAGCAGCATGCCCCGGTAGGTTATCAGGGAAGCGTTACGGTAATATTTCAACCGAGGGGCAATGAGGCGAAAATCTGGTGGGCCCGCCAGGAATCGAACCCGGATCACTTGGTTCGAAGCCAAGTACTCTATCCGTTGAGCTACAGGCCCACTACGTCGATTTTACAACAATAATTCAGGATTGAAGCACGCTGGCGAAACGGCGTGGTGCCTTCCTTGGTGCCAACTCAGAACCGGGCCCAAGATTGGATGTCGCAGAGTGCGACGTTGACCGCGATGGCGCGTTCGCTGTGCAGGACGCCGGAGAGCATGGCGACACCCTGTTCGGTAGAAGCATAGGGAGGATTCTTGATGTGCTGGCCTCTCTTTAAGATCACAATTTGTGATCTTAAAGAATTGGCTTCATCGAGCGTCAGCTTGAACATGAAATCTTCGGGAAAACGCTTGATGTTGCGTTTGACGGCCTGGATCAGGGCGCGCGGCTCGACGCCGTAAAGTCTGGCCAGTTCCGTGCTCAGTAGGACCCTGTGGCCGCGAATAAGATGAATGCGCTGCTCAATGCCTGCGATGGGAATCAGGGATTTCATGGATGTTGTGATTCGAAATGAGGCCCGGGATTTTACCATATCGCCACGAATACGCTTGAACGGAGACCGATAGCGCGGTGCGCGGCTGTTTTTTACAAAAAGTTGAGCGCGGAGGATAGCAACGCACGGGGGGCCTGGTACCAGAAAGCGTATCAGGCGGGTAGACGGTATAAGGTCGGTCTCGTCGGAGAGTCGAGGGAGCTTCATGGCTGTGTTCCACTTTGTTTAAAAAAATATATGATGTGGCCGTTCGGAGCATCATCGGCTGATTTGCCCCCCAGGAGACAAAAGCATGAAGATTCTGCGCCGCCTCTCGGTTGTCGCCGTCGTTCTCGCCGCGGCCTGCGCGACGATGCCGCCGGTCCAGTTCGAGCCGCAAACACCCAACCTCGCCGTGGCGAGCAAGCGCAACCTCAAGCTGGCCGTCGTCGTCTCCGATCCGATGCCTTATGACGTGTTCTATTCCGGCCAGGCCTGCCCCAAGACTCCCAACCGTTGCTACAAGAGGGACATGACGGCAGAGCTGCGTTCCGGCGGCTTCCCGCTCGAGAGCGCCCTGTCTCGGGTGGTCTCGGAGACCCTCTCGCAGGCGTTCAGCCAAGTGGTGGTCGTTCGGGACCTGCCGCAGCCCGGGCAGTACGACGGCGTGGTGACGCTCGGCATCGGCCGGATCCTCAACCAAGAGCGCGTGGTCCTCACCGGCGAAACCAACGACATCACCGCCGAGTGGACCATGAGCGTGCTCGACAAGCAGAACAAGGAAATCCTGAACACGAAGGGCGTCTCGCCGATGCACAACTACCCCTGGAGCGCGTTCAACCCCCGGCCGACATTCGTGAAGGGCATTTCGACGAAATTGTCTCTAATCCTCAGCGAGCTGTCGAAGGAATGGGGCGCGACGCTCTACGCCTTGGACTTCAATAAATCCTAACCAGGAGCCGACAATGACCTGGCGCTCCGCCCTTTCGCTGTTGGCCGTCGCAAGCCTTGCGGGCTGCTTCCCCACGATGCGGGCTCCGACGGTGATCGCGGTGTCCGATCTGACGCCTCGCGCGGCCCCGGACAGCGACCGGGAGCCCATCTTCGCCGTCGTCACGGACCGGTTCCGGGACGACCGTTCGAGCCGAGACGTGCTCGGGCGCTATGACCTGGCCGGCAAGGGCGGGTTCCTGGGAACAGAGACGATTGTGTCGGACCGCGACATCACCGGGGTCTTCGAGGAGGCGGTGAAGAGCGGCCTCGCACACAAGGGCGTCGTCCAGGGCCCCTCCCCGTTCGTGCTGTCCGGCTCGATCCGCCAAATCAACGTCGGATCGGCGCCGGATTCGCAAGCGCTCCGGGCGGAGGCGTCGGTGCAACTCACCGTGACCAACACGGACTCGGGATCGCGGCTGTGGCAGAAGACCTACATCGGATCGGGGACGGGCGCCGACCCCAAGGCGACCCTCGCCCTCGCCTTCCAGGACCTGGCGGGAGCCCTCGACCGCGACGATTCCATACGCGCCTTGCGGCCTGCCTTTCTCGCCGCGGGCGGCAAGCTGCCCGACGCGTCGGCGGTGCCGAGCTCCTTGCTCGCCTCGGAGAAGCATAGGACCGTCAAGTCGGATGTCGACGATGTCCCCGCGTTCAACGTAACGCCCAGGAAGAACTTCTACGCCATCGTGATCGGCATCGAGCGCTACCGGCAGAAGCTGCCGAGCGCCGACTTTGCAGCGCACGACGCCCAGACGGTGACGGAGTATCTTGCGAAGCTCGGCTATCCGGAGGAGAACGTCATCACCCTGATCAACAACCACGCCGCCAAGAGCGACCTGGAGAAGTATCTTGAGAAGTGGCTACCGAGCAACGCCACGGCGGGCTCCTCCGTCTTCATCTACTACTCCGGCCATGGCGCGCCGAACATTGCGTCCGGCGACGCCTATCTGGTTCCCTACGACGGCGACCCGGCGTTCATCGACGAGACCGGCTACTCGCTCAATCGGATGTACGCCGCGCTTGATAAGCTCCCGGCCAAGCAGGTGATCGTGGCGCTGGACTCCTGCTTCTCGGGCGCAGGCGGCAGGTCCGTCCTGGCCAAAGGCGCACGCCCGCTGGTCGCGAAGATCAACACCGCGGCGATCCCTAAGACAGTCACCGTCCTAGCCGCCTCCTCGAGCGAGCAGATCAGCAACACCTATGACGAGAACGGGCACGGCCTATTCACCTACTTCCTGCTCAAGGGGATCAAGACCAAGGACGTCGTGCGCCAGGACGGCTCGCTCGACCTTCCGGCGCTGTTCGCCTACGTGAAGCCGCAAGTGCAGATCTTCGCGCGCCGAAAGTCCAACGGCGAGCAGACGCCGCAGCTGCACGGAGCCGAGCAAGGACCAGCCCCAAATTGAATTCGGCCGCACGCACCAGAAGCCGTTTCACGATATTGCCCCTGCGCCGCAGATGCAGCCGTCTCCTGGCCTGACCTAACTGTGCGGTCAGGTCGTCACGAAATGGGCCTGATTTCTCTTATTGCAACCACTTCGAATCCACCATATGGGCGTAACCCTGGAAGAACAGCCATATGGCGATGGCTGCACCAATCACCGACCGCACAAATAAATTTTTAGACGCGTATGCGAAGATGATCGCACACGCGCATATAACCAGCGGCCTATTGAGGCCATGGGGAAGCACGGGCAGTACGAATGGCAGGTTCATAACAGGAGTGTAGCCGAACCGTTTGATCTGTCAAGACTTGCATGCACCGGCTCGATTCCGGCCGTCAGGGGAGCGCGACCGGAGCCTTGGCGCCCACGAGTTGAATCTCATCGGCGACGGCGGAGAGCTCATCGGCGGTGTAGAAGTCTGTGGCGCCGGAGCCCGAGTCCTGGACCATGTACATGCGCGCGCCGCGCGAAGGGCTGTCAAAGGCGCCGAGCAAGTAGACCAAATGATCGGGACGCGGCGGCCGGCGCAGGCCCACCAACGTTTCCATGCCGGAAAGGAGCAGACGGGTCCACTGCGCGTCTCCGTGAGGAGGGCCCCGGGACTCGAAGCTGAGGCCAAGAAGCAGCGCCCACTTCTGGATCGTTTCGGCGACCATGCCCGTTCCGACATCGCGGCCGAAATTGAGGCCCGTCGCGCGCTCGAGCGCGGCGATTTCGGCGCCGGACTTGCCCATCGCCGTCTCGGCATCGACATTAAGCGCCTTGCGCGCGCGCTCGATGAAACGATCGATGGTGATGGGAACGACAAAGCCGACCGCAACCTGGATCGCATTAAAAAGCGCGTGATGCGCGCAATGTCCGGAGTTGCGGGCCTGGCGGGGCGTTGCACGGTGCTCATGGTTGATCAAAGTCCCGTCGTGCCTGGCTGCGCGCGCCTCATCGAGGAGAACGTCGTCTGACGCGCGCGCGTGGGCTCGTTGGTAGGCCCGCATAATTTCCCCTTCGATGAAGCGGAGATAGGCATGTCCTTGATCCCGATAGGGTCGGAACTCAGCTTTGGCTTGGAACCAACTGGCGGCGTATTCGCCACTGAGCATGGGGTTCAGTTTGTCGAGGGCGTCCTGCAGCCGGCCTGTCTTGATCGCGTCGTGGGTCGACGACAAAGTCTTGCGCAAACCCATTTCTTCGCTCGTGACGGACTTGACCGTGCGACGAGAGAGACGCCAGGCGTTGACGACTGCGGCCGCGGGTTTGAGAAACATCGAACCGGGACGCCAAAGCGTCGGACTTTGCGCCGGCGACAGAGCCTTAAAATCGGGAGCGTCGGGAGCGGAGTCATAGAGGCGGCCAATATCCTCGGGCGTGGCGGCGGCCTGCTCGGCCGTTCGATTTAGGATCTGGATCGGTGTGAGGAGAAGGCCCGGTTCGGCGTCCAGAGCCGCACGGGGCTGGGGCGTCGCAGCGGCCAAGAATGACGCAGGCGAGAAGACGGAAATCGGCGTCGTGATCATCGGGGAGACGCCCCATGTTTTGATCGCGCCGGCCAATACGGACGACGTGGGCGCCACCTGGACTTCGAGCGCTATGCGGCCGACCTGGGACCAGGCGGGGAATGGAGCAAGTCCGAGAATCGCGGCCAGCAGGGCGGATGTCAATTGGCGCGTCATACCCTAAAGATGGAGGGAAAGCGGTTGTGGCGGGAGGGTCTACAGGCCCCCGGGAATATAGGTCCTCAGGGATTTTTAAATCGCGGCGCCGGATTAGCGCGGGGCGCTCAACGGACGACGGCGCGGGCTCCCACGCCGACGCGCAGAAACTCCGCCGACGACGTCCCGGCGGCTTCGCGGACGAGATCTGCGGCCCTTGGGCTCGCGCCTGCCGGCAGCGTTAGCGCCGCCGCAAGGGCCGCGCGCATCATCTGACATGGAACTCAGGGGCCATGCGGCGGCTGGATAGAACGTCCCATCGCAAAAATATGTGTAGAATTGCATCCGGCATCTCACTCTATGCCTGGAGTCCCATGATTGAACGACGATTGCGTGACCGAAATGCAGACTCAATAGCGGCTCGCCGGTTCTGGAGACTCGTCGGATTTGTCTTTCTGGCGACGATAGCCGGCTATTTGATGTCGACGCGCCTATAAACTGTACGCAACGCCGAAACATCGTGAGGGCGAGCGTAGGCTCGCGCATCGAATGAAAACGGTCCTGGTCACGGGGGCGACGGGATATGTGGGCGGGCGGCTGGTTGCGCGACTGCTCGCCCCGCAGCGCACGGTCCGGGTTCTAGTCCGCGACCCCGGCCGGGTCATCGGACGGCCCTGGGCGGGGGCTGTTGAGATCGCGCGCGCGGAACTAGTCACGGGAGTGGGGCTCGACGAGGCCTTGCGCGGCGTCCACACCGCCTATTATCTGGTCCACTCCATGTCCGGAGGCAGGGACTTCGCCAACCTCGATCGCACGGCCGCTCTGCGCTTCGGCGTCGCGGCGCGGGAGGCCGGGGTCAAGCATGTCATTTATCTGGGTGGGATCCTTCCCAAGGCTGCGGCCTCGGAGCATCTGACCAGCCGCGCCGAGGTGGGCGCTATCCTGGCCGCGGCCGTACCCACGACGGAGCTGCGCGCGGGGCCGATTGTGGGCTCGGGCTCGGCTTCGTTTGAGATCATACGCTACCTGACGGAGCGCCTGCCTCTCATGTTGACGCCCGGCTGGATCGACCACGAGGTCCAGCCCATTGCCATCAGAGATATCCTCTCCTACTTGACCTTGGCCGTCGACCTCCCCGCGCTGGGCGTCATGGACATCGGCGCCGACCGCCTCACCTTCCGGCGCATGGTGGAAATCTACGCGGAGCTGCGCGGGCTGCGCCGTGTCATCTTGACCGTCCCCGCCTTCATGCCGCGGCTGGCCGCGCGTTTGATCGGAACGCTCACGCCCGTACCGAACGCGCTGGCCGTGCCGATCGTCCAGGGTATGGTGCAGTCCTTGGTTGCCGACACGCGCCGCGCGCGGGAGACCTTCCCGACGGTCAAGCCTCTCGATTATCGCACCGCGGTCGCTCTGGCCCTCGTGCGCGTGGAGAAAGGCGAGGTCGAGACGCATTGGAGCGGCGCCCTCGGGCATGGCCCGACGGCGGAACTCGTAGACATCGAAGGCCTGGCGCGCGAAACTCGTTCGCGCCTGGTGAGGGCCCAACCGGAGGCTGTCTTCCGCGCTTTCATCGGCGTGGGCGGAGATCGGGGTTGGCCCGCCTGGGGATGGGCGTGGATCTTGAGAGGCGCCCTCGACTGGCTCGCCGGCGGGCCGGGCCTGCGTCGCGGGCGACGTCACCCCGACGAGATCTTCACCGGTGAAGCCCTGGACTTCTGGCGCGTGGAGGCGTGCGAGCCTCCTCGACTTCTGCGTCTGCGGGCGGAGATGCGCCTGCCGGGCCGCGCCTGGCTGCAGTGGGAGACATTCCCCGAGGAGGGCGGCACGCGCCTGGTGCAAACCGCCCTTTTCGCGCCGGACGGCCTCATCGGCGCCGTCTACTGGTACGGCCTCTATCCCTTTCACCAGTTCATCTTCTCAGCGCTGGTGGACGCGCTGGCTCGCCGAGCCGAGGCTGACGTTAATTTCAGAGCGAAACCCTGACTCCCGAGCCTTGAAGGGCTCAGGATATACGTGCCGGCCGTCGCAGGCCGCGTCCGCGAGACGGCAACGTGCCTTAGAGTTGAGTTATTTCGTCGCCGCTTCTTTCTTGTGGCACTTCACGCAGCTGCCCTTGGCGGCGAATATAACCTTGTCGCCCTGCTTCTTCTTGCCGTCGTGGCAGAAGCCGCAGTCCTTGCCAGCATACATGCTCGCCATCTTCTTGCCCTCGGACTTTTTCTGGGCGAACAGCGGCTCCTTGCCGCCGTGGCAGGTGTCGCAGTTGCCGGCCGTCTCGGCGTGAACCTTGTGCGGGAACTTCACCGTGCCCAATTTGGCCTTATCGAAGACGATAAATTCGGGCGCTTCTTTAGCATCGCCCTTGACCGCGGCCGGAGCTTCGGCTTTAGATTCCACCTTTGCCGGCTCCTGCTTTTCCTTGCCGTCATCGGCCTTCGCCGAGCCCACAAAGATGAACGCCGCGGCCAACGCGCCGCTGATGACAAACAATGACCAGTATTTCTGCATGTTCAGCTCCCCCCTTTGATATTAGACGACAAAAATACACAGTAAGCCGACGAGACATCTGTTCCAACCTCGACCATGCAACAAATATACCTACTCCACTGTCATTGATCCGGACTCGGCACGGTGTCCGCACTTTTGTCGCGGCGCTCGGTTCTGGAGCGCCGCCCCTCGCCGCCGGAGCTCTCGGCTGAGGACAGGCGAATGGTCGTTTCGTTGCTTAGAAATGGCCATGCACCGACAAGACATGCTCCGCCGCTGCACGGATTTTCTGAGCTCGACGGTGCTGACTGTGTTCTGTCTTGTCGCGCTGATGATACTGGTCATAGCCTGCACGTTGGCCCAGGTCAGGCTCGGCGTGAATCCGTCCGTCGCGCAGTACATCCGCTCCTTCATCGTTTGGTGGCGCCCGGAAGAGCTTCCATTCCCGGTGCCTGTTTTCCCCGGCGGCGGTCTGGTAGGCGGAGTGCTTCTTATCAATCTCGGCGTGGCCCAATTCCTGCGCCTGGAGCGCTCCTGGCGCAAGGCGGGACTGTGGATCATGCACTTCGGCTTGGCGCTTCTTTTAATCGGCGAATTCGCCACCGCGCTGCTGCAGGTTGAAAGCCGCATGAGCATCGAGGAAGGGCAGACCGTCAATTTCAGCGAGGACACGCATCGCATGGAACTTGCCGTTATCGACGTGACCGACGGCGACTCAGACGATGTCCGCTCGATACCGGAATCCCTTTTCAAATCCCGCAGCGAGATCGCCGATGCATCGCTGCCCTTCGTCCTGCGCGTGCACGCTTTTTACGAAAACGCGCAGCTGCGCAGGCGCGGCTCCGAGGACCCCCCGACTCAGGCCACGGCCGGCATCGGCACAGAAGTCCTCGTCCGTCCGGCGCCGCGGCCCGCCGGCGAGGCGGATGACATGCCTGCCGCGCTCATCGAACCGCGCGGCCGCGAGGGCCGCAGCTACGGAGTCTTCCTGCTCTCGCCCGCCCTCGGCGCCGCGCAGGAATTCCTCCATGAAGGACGGCGCTGGAGCATGTCCCTGCGTCCGCGACGATACTATATGCCTTTCTCCCTGACCCTCAAGGATTTTCGTCACGACGTTTATCCCGGCACTAATATTCCGAAAAACTTTTCGAGTCTGGTGCGCCTTCTCGACGCGCGCGCCGGAGATGACCGCGATGTCCTCATCTTTATGAACTCGCCGCTTCGTCACGGGGGCCTGACCTTCTATCAGGCGAGCTTCGGCAAGAACGACACACTCTCGGTGCTTCAGGTCGTGCGCAACCCCTCTTGGACCTTGCCCTACATCTCGTGCCTGCTCGTCGCCATAGGGCTTCTCTGGCACTTCGGGTTGATGCTGCGAAGGACCCTGGGAGTACGATCATGAGCTCTCGCAGACCCTGCCTTGCTGTTTTCCTGTCCGCTCTCGCCTTTGCCGCCTGGCCCGCCTTGGCGCCCGCCCCGAAATCCAGCTTCGATCTTGAAGGGTTCGGTCGGCTGCCGATGCTCGAAGGCGGGCGCGTCAAGCCCATCGACACCTACGCGCGAAATGCCTTGCTCGTAATCCGCAGCAAACAGACCGTGCGCGTCGACGGGCGGTCTCTGTCGGCGACGCAGTGGCTGCTCGACGCGGCGTTCAAGCCCGAGACCTCGGACACCTATGCGTCCTTCGTCGTCGATGATCCGGAGGTTATGGGCGTGCTCGGACTCGGGCAGGGCAAAGGCCGCTATTTCGCGTACTGGCAGACCGAGCCCAAACGCGATGAGATCAACCGTCAGGCCCAGGCCGCGGACGCACTCCCCTCCGGAAGGCGCTCCCGCTTTCAGGAGGCCGTGATCGCTCTCGATCACCGGCTTAACCTTTATGAGCGCGTCAAATACACGTTCATGGCGTCCGGACGGGGAGACCCGGCCGCCGAGCTCGAATCCTTCCAGTCGCTCATGCGGGAAGCCATGGGCTCGATGAGGATGGGCAAGCCCACGCAAAAGATCGCGGCCACGCTGGCCGCGCTGGACGTCCGCATGCAGGGCTATCAGTTTCTTGCCGAAGCCGCGGCCTTTAAGCCCGTGCCTCCCCGCGTCGGCGAGCCCGATGAGTCCTGGGCAAGCTTTGGTGAGGCCGTGAGCCGTCCCGGCGCCGGCCTCGACCTCCATCCCAGCGTCCCTCTCTTCGCGCGCATGGCCTCCGCCTACCGCGCGGGCGACGGCGCCGCGTTCAACGCGGCCGTGGCCGAGCAGACCGACTGGGTGAGGGCCAATGCGCCCAAAGCCGCGCGCTCTGTTCGCGTCGAAGCGCTGTACAATCGCGCTCAACCCTTCATCTCGGGCATGACGCTGTACATCGTGGCTCTTCTTCTCATCTTCGCCTCATGGGCGACTCGCCGTGAGGACATCGCCGCGGTGGCGAGCGCCGCCGCCTGGGCGGCTTTTCTCGTCCACACGGCGGGGCTTCTCGCGCGCACCGTCCTTCAGGGACGTCCGCCGGTGACCAATCTCTACTCGTCGGCCGTATTCGTCGGCTGGGGAGCAGCACTCCTCGGCCTGCTGGCCGAGAGGGTGCATCGTCGGGGCTTCGCCGCCGCGGGCGCGTCGACCGCGGGTTTTGCGACCCTCCTCATCGCGCACCATCTCGGCGCCTCGGGCGACACGATGGAAATGATGCGTGCGGTCCTCGATTCGAATTTCTGGCTGGCCACGCATGTGATCACGGTGACCATCGGCTACAGTGGAACCTACCTCGCGGGATTGCTCGCCGTCGCCTGGATCGTGCGTCGCCACGCCGTGCGCAAGCCCGACGTCGCCGATGATAAGGCCCTCGTCTCGCTGACCTACGGCGTGATCGCATTCAGCCTGTTTTTCAGCTTCATCGGCACCGTTCTCGGCGGCATCTGGGCCGACCAAAGCTGGGGCCGTTTCTGGGGCTGGGACCCCAAGGAGAATGGCGCGTTGCTCATCGTGCTGTGGAACGCGCTGATCTTGCACGTGCGTTTCGCGGGCTTCGTGCGCGAGCGCGGCATCATGATGATGGCCGTGTTCGGCAATGTCATTACGAGCGTGTCATGGTTCGGCGTGAACATGCTCGGCATCGGCCTCCACTCCTACGGCTTTATGGATTCCGCTTTCTGGTGGCTGCTTGGTTTCAGCGTGAGCCAGCTCCTGCTGATCCTTCTCGCGGCCATGCCTCCCCGCTTCTGGAGACACGAACGCTCCCTGGACGCCCGCTGAGTTTTGGTATCATTGAGGCGGATTTCCAGGAGGAGCGGCTATGGGCGGGCATTCACACTGGGCGAACATCAAGCACAAGAAGGGCGCCACCGACGCCAAGCGCGGCAAGGCGTGGACGAAGCTGTCGCGAGAGCTGACGATCGCGGCGAAGCTCGGCGGCGGCGACCCCGCCTCCAACGCGCGCCTGCGCAAAACGATCGAAGACGCGCGATCGACGCAGATGCCAAACGAGACGATCGGGCGCGCCATCAAGCGCGGCACCGGAGAACTTGAGGGCGCGGCCTTCGAAGAGCTCTCCTACGAGGGCTACGGCCCCAGCGGTGTCGCCATGCTCATCGAGTGCACCTCCGACAGCCGTAACCGCACGCGCACCGATCTCCACACGATCCTGGCCAAAAACGGAGGATCCTTCGGCGCGCCGAACTCGGTCGCATGGATGTTCAAGTCCAAGGGCCTGATCACGGTCAACAAGGAGGACTCCCCCGGCGAGGACGTTGTGATGGGCATAGCCCTCGACCTCGGGGCCGAGGATTTTAAGGTTGACGGAAACACCTATGAGATATACTCGGCGCCCAACGACCTGCTTAAGATCAAGGACGGCCTGGTCGCCAAGAAGATCACGCCCCTATCCGCCGAAGTGACGATGATCCCCGACAATCTCGTCGCGGTCGATGAGAAGCACGCGGCGCAGGTGCTCAAGCTCATCGAGCTCCTTGAGGCGCTTGACGACGTCAAGAACGTGTACGCCAATTTCGACATTTCCGACGACGTGCTGGAGAAGATGGCCGCGTAGCTTATGAAAGCGCATCACACGCAGCGGGGCGGAATATGATTCTAGGAATCGACCCGGGGCTGCACGAGACCGGGTGGGCCGTCCTCGACGGCGCGCCCTCTTCGGCGCGCTTGGTCGCCTCCGGCGTCATTCGCACATTGCCGGGAGTCCCGCTTACGCTGCGTCTGAAGGCCATTCACGCCGAATTGGCCGTCGTGCTTTCAGGACATAAGATCCGGTCGGTCGCGATTGAAGAAATGTTCTTCACGACGATCGCGAACACCGTGCGCGCGACGCTGCAGGCGCGCGGCGTCGCCTTGCTCGCGATCGCGCAGGCCGGCCACGCGGTGACCGAGTACAACCCGAAAACCGTGAAGCTCTCCCTGACCGGCTCGGGACGCGCCGAGAAGGCGCAGATGCAGACCGTCGTGCAGAAGGCGCTGGGGCTCGCCGACAAGCTTCGCCCCGACGATGTGGCCGATGCCGCGGCGATCGCGCTTTGCCATCTGCGCGCGGGCCGCGGGAAGGGCCTGCGCGTGATCGATTCTTGGGGAGGCAAGCAGTGATCGCCTCGCTGCGCGGCGTCGTCCTCTCGAAGGATCTTGAAACCCTGGTGCTCGAGGTCGGCGGCGTGGGCCATGAGGTGCATATCACCTCCGCGACCGCCTCCAAGATTCCCGCCCCCGGAGGAGAGGCGCTGCTGTTTATCGTCGCCTCATTGGCGATGTACGGCGGCGGCGAGACCTTGTACGGCTTTCTCACTTTGCCGGAGAAGGCGATGTTCTGCGCGTTCCGCGACGAGATTCCGGGCACCGGCGCGAAGAAGGCTCTCGAGTTCCTCGATAAGGCCTCCAAGTCTTTGCCCGATTTCCGCCGCGCGGTGATGGATCACGACGAGAAGCTCCTGTGCGGCGTGTTCGGCTTCACGAAGAAAACCGCGACAAAGATCGTGCACTCTCTCAAGGGCAAGATCGACGAGGTGCGCGTCGCGGGCTCCCCGCATTTCGCCGCCTCCGGCGGCGAAATGCCTTCCACAGGCTCTTGGGGACGGGCGCTCAACGCGCTCGAGGCTCTCGGGTATAAATTCTCCGACGCGCGCGCGACACTCCAAGCCTTGGCGGAGGAGCATGGCGGCAAGGACGTTCCGACCGAGCAGTTGGTGCGCCAGGCGCTCAAAAGGCTCTGATGCCAAAACCCCAGGATGAGTCCGTATTAAGTCCGTCCTCCTCTCCCGCCGAGGAAACGGTCGACCGCGCCTTGCGTCCGAAGTCTCTCGAGGAGTTCGTCGGCCAGGTGGCGCTCAAGGAAAACCTCAAAGTATTCATCAAGGCCGCCAAACAGCGCGGTGAGCCGCTCGACCACTGCCTGTTCTACGCGCCCCCCGGTCTTGGAAAGACCACGCTCGCCAACATCCTGGCGCGCGAGATGGGCGTCAACCTGCGCACCGCGTCGGGCCCGATTCTCGCGCGCGTCGGCGACCTGGCGTCGTTATTGACGGACATTTCCGAAGGCGACGTGTTCTTCATCGACGAGATCCACCGGCTCAACGCAGTCGTTGAAGAGGCGTTATATCCGGTGATGGAGGACTACACCTTCTTCATCTCGACGGGCAAAGGCCCCGCGTCCTCCACTCTCAAGCTCTCCGTGCCGCGCTTCACTTTGGTCGGCGCCACCACGCGCTCGGGCCTTTTGACCGGGCCGCTGCGCGACCGGTTCGGCATCGTGGCCCAGCTCGGCTTCTACGGCCCCGAGGAGCTGCGCCGCATCGTCCTGCGCTCGGCCGGCTTGCTGGGCGTTGCGACGGACCAAGATGGCGCCGACGAGATCGCACGCCGCTGCCGCGGAACCCCCCGCATCGCCAACAGGCTTTTAAGACGCGTGCGCGACTTCGCCCAGGTGGACGGCGGCGGCAAGCTCTCCGGTGATGTCGCGCGTCACGCGCTCGCCAAGCTCGAGGTGGACGCGGAGGGTTTGGACCCGATGGACCGCCGCCTGCTGCGGGCCGTCATCGAGAAGTTCGACGGCGGTCCGGTCGGCGTCGAGAACCTGGCGATCGCGGTCAGCGAGGAACTCGACACGGTGAGCGACGTCGTCGAGCCGTTTCTCATCCAGGCGGGCTTCCTGGCCCGGACGCCGCGCGGCCGCACGGCCACGCCGAAGGCGTACTCGCATTTGGGCCTCGCGGCCCCCCGCCGCGCGCTCGAACTGCTGTGATCGCGGCGCCGGCGCTCGCCTTCGCGGCCGCGATGGCGGCCGTCGCCGGGACCGTCCATGTCGCGATCGTGCGACAGGCGGGGGCAGTCTCGCTCATGCCCGAGGGCGCGGTGATGATCGCCCAGCCCGGCGCCAAGATGAAGCCGCTGGAATGGAAAGGCGAACTCACGCTGCGGCCGCGTGAAGGCGGCCTGCGCCTCGCCGACCTACGACTTGAGACGGAGACGCGCTTAATTCCCGCGGCGGGCGCGCGCATCCGCGTCGGCGGGAATTATTATCGCGGCGCCCTGATCCTGCGGCTCGATATCGGACAGACTTTGACCGTCGTCGAAGAGGCCGCCGTCGAGGAATATCTCGAGGGCGTCCTCCCTCATGAGATGGACCCCGACTGGCCGCTCGAGGCCCTGAAGGCCCAGGCGGTCGTCGCGCGTACTTTCACCTACGCCAACCTGGGGAAATTCCGCAAGGACGGTTTCGATCTGACCGCAGACACCCGCTCGCAGGTGTACTTGGGCATGACCTCCGTCAACGAGAACGTGCGCGCGGCCGTGCGCCAGACGCGCGGGGAGGTGCTCGGTTGGAACGGGAAGCTCCTGCGCTTGTACTACCACGCCTGCTGCGGAGGCGCGACAACCGACGCGGGCGCCGCGTGGGGCAACGACGGCGAAATTCCCCGACCGCTCCGGGGGGTACGGGATCCTTGGTGCGCGACCTCTCCGCACATGAAATGGGCCGTCTATTTTGCCTGGGCCGAGCTGACGGCGGCGATTGCAGAGCGGCGCACGCTTAACGGGCCGCTCAAGAACCTTCGCATCGGCGCGAAGGACGCGGCCGGCTATGTGCGTACTTTCCTGGCAAAGGACGCGGGCGCGAGCGTCGTGGTGAAGGCCTCGGAACTTCGCGGCTCGCTCGGCGCCGGCGAGATGAAAAGCGTGCGTATTAAAAGCCTGAGCCTGCTCAAGAATGGCGTCGAGTTCCTAGGCGGCGGCTCTGGACACGGCGTCGGCCTGTGCCAGTGGGGGTCGCGCCGCCAGGCCGAGAAGGGCCGCAACTACACGAGAATCCTGAGCTTCTACTTCCCCAGCTCAGTTCTGTCGATGGTGGACGAATGATCCTCCCCCTCGCGGATTTCGACTACGAATATCCCGAGTCGTTGATCGCTTCCACCGCGGCCGAACCGCGGGACTCGGCGCGGCTGTTGGTGCTGGATCGGGCAGACGGACGACTCGAGCACGCGAACTTCCGTGACCTCCCTCGTTTTCTCATGCCCGGAGACTGCCTGGTCGTCAACCGCACCAAGGTCATGCCCTGCAGGCTGTTCGGCAGGAAATCGACGGGCGGCAAGGCCGACCTGCTGTTGGTGCGCGAATTGGCGCCTAATATCTGGACCGCGCTCGCGTCTGGCTTCAAGACGGGGCAGACGCTGGAATTTCCCGGAGGCATGACGGCGACAGTCGAGGGGCTGACCCAGGAAGGCGAGTACCGACTCGTCTTCTCAGCCGCCGACCTGCGCCCTTACCTCGCGGAGCACGGCCTCCCTCCTCTTCCCCCCTACATCGCCAAGAAGCGCGTGCCGTCGCGCGCCGATGCGGCGCGCTACCAGACGGTGTACGCGCGCGACGACGGATCGATCGCGGCCCCCACCGCGGGCATGCACTTCACGCTGGAGCTTCTGGCGAAGCTCAAGGCCTCGGGAATCATCCTGGCCCATGTCACCTTGCATGTTGGACGCGGCACCTTCCGACCCATCACGAGCGAGGACGCGTCCGCGCACAAGATGCTTGCCGAGCGCTATGAAGTCGAGCCCTCCGAGGCGCAAATAATCCTTTCAGCCCGCGCGCATGGCGGGCGCGTCGTCTCGGTCGGCACGACGACGACTCGCACTTTGGAGACGCTGGCCGCGCGCCCGGAGGGCTTCGGCCCCGGCAGAGGCGAGAGCGCTCTGTACATCGCGCCGGGCTACACCTTCCGCGGGATCGACGCCCTGATCACGAACTTTCACCTGCCGCGCTCGACGCCGCTGCTGCTGGCGAGCGCCTTCGCGGGGCGCGGACGCCTGCTGGCGGCGTACCGCGAGGCCGTTTCTCTCGGCTATCGCCTTTACTCGTTGGGCGATGCCACTTTGGTCCTTTAAGGTAGAATGACCGCGTGGCGTTCACGATTGAAGCAAAGGACGGTTTAGCGCGGGCGGGCTGGCTCGACACCCCCCATGGACGGGTCGAGACGCCGGTGTTCATGCCCGTAGGCACGCAGGCGAGCGTGAAAGCTCTCGACTCCGACGATATGCGCCGGCTCGGCGCGAAAGCGATCCTCGCCAACTCCTATCACCTGTACCTGCGGCCCGGCGTCGAGGTCGTGAAGGCCGCGGGCGGACTGCACAAGTTCATGGACTACGACGGCTTCATTCTCACCGACTCCGGAGGCTTCCAGGTTCTGAGCCTTTCCGATCTGCGCGAGATCGACGACGAAGGAGTCACATTCCGCTCGCACCTCGATGGATCCACGCACCGCCTCACGCCCGAGTCGGTCATCGGCGTGCAGGCGGCGCTCGGCTCCGACGCCTGGACCACGCTCGATGAGTGTCCGCCCTACCCGTGCTCCGAGGCCGAGGCGGCCCAGGCGCTGGAGCGCACCTTGAAGTGGCACGACCGTTCGGTGCCCGCCGTCGCCGCCGCGCGCGCCGCCGGCTCGAAATGCTTGTTCTTCCCGCTCTTTCAAGGCGGCCTCCACCCGGCTTTGCGCAAGCGTTCCGCCGAGCACCATAACGCGTCTCCGGCCGACGGCATCTCGCTGGGCGGGTTTATGGTGGGCGAGGACAAGGCGACAACCTGGAGCATGCTGACGCAGACGACAGCACTCCTTAATGCGGAGCGGCCGCGCTACCTGATGGGCGTGGGCACGCCTCTCGACCTGTGGGACGCCATCGCCTGCGGCATCGACATGATGGACTGCGTCTATCCAACGCGCGTCGCGCGCACCGGCCATGTGATGGCCAGCAGCGGCAAGTTCAACGTGACGAACACGAGGTTCCGGCGCGACTTTACGCCTCTGGATCGCGAATGCGCCTGCTTCGTCTGCGCGCGCTACACGAAAGCCTATCTCGGGCACCTCCTGCGCTGTAAGGAACTCGCCGCCTACCGCCTTCTCTCCTACCACAACCTCCACTTCATGGAACAGACCACGGTCGCCATCCGCGCGGCGATTCGGGCCGGGCGCTTTTCGACGGCGCGCGATTCGTTCCGGGAGCGCTACGCGGGAAAAAAATGAGATTTGTCGCAAGTCCTTGACCATTGAGGCGCACTTCCGTATAATCCCCAAATTCGGCAATGCATGGCGTCCAATAACACTGGATGTCCAACCAATCCGCGGAGGACTTGAATGGACTTTACTCAAAGCATGAAATTCCCGTTCGTGCTCGTGATGGGAATTTCCTTGATCGCGCTCGCAACCGCCTTCTGGCTCATCAACTGGGTCATGGCCAAGGACACCGGCACCGACGAGATGCGAAAGATCTCCGACGCCATCAAAGCCGGCGCCGAGGCCTACCTCCGCCGCCAGAACTACACGATCATCTCGCTCTCCGCGGTGCTCGCCGTCGTGATCTTCGCTCTCTACGCGTTCGTGCGCAAGCACAACGAGCACGATCCGGCCCTCCCGATGGCGATGGCTCTGTGCACCACCGCGTCCTTCGTGGCGGGCGCCGCCTGTTCGTTGATCGCGGGCTACATCGGCATGTGGGTGTCGATCCGCACCAACATCCGCACGGCTTCGGCCGCGCGCACCTCTCTCAACGACGCGCTGCGCATCGCGCTTCGCGGCGGCGCGGTGGCAGGCCTCTTCGTCTGCGCGATGTCCTTGATCGGCGTCGGCGGCCTGTTCGTCATCCTCAAGCTCCTCGGCTTCCCGTATGAAAAGATTCCGTTCATGATCGTCGGCTACGGCTTCGGCGCCTCGTTCGTAGCACTTTTCTCCCAGCTCGGCGGCGGCATCTACACGAAGGCCGCCGATGTCGGCGCGGACCTCGTCGGAAAGGTCGAAGTCGGCATCCCCGAGGACGACCCGCGCAACCCCGCCGTCATCGCGGACCTCGTCGGCGACAACGTCGGCGACTGCGCGGGCCGCGGCGCCGACCTCTTCGAGTCCACCGCCGCCGAGAACATCGGCGCCATGATCCTCGGAGTCGGCCTGATCCCGTACTTCGGCTGGAGGGGCGTCGTCTTCCCCCTCGTCGCCCGCGCGCTGGGCATCCTCGCGTCGATCTGCGGCGTGCTCGTCGTGCAGTGCGAAGAGCATGATGACCCGATGGACGCTCTCAACATCGGCTACTACTTGACGTCCTTCCTCTCCGCCCTCGGCTTCGCCGCCGCGGCGTGGTGGATGCTGCGTTGCGAGGCGGCCCCGAACGCGTGGATCTACTACACGACCTGCGGCTTCATCGGCATCCTGACTGCGCAGGCCTTCGTCTACATCACCCAGTACTACACCGAGTACAAGTACCGTCCCGTGCTTGAGATCGCGGATGCTTCCAAGACCGGCCCGGCGACGAATATCATTGCCGGCATCGCGGTCGGCCTCGAGTGCACGGCCGTGCCGATCATCGTGATTTCGGTCGCGATACTGTCATCCTTCAAGCTCGGCGTTTTGGCGCTCGGACCGACGGCCGGCCTCACCGGCGGGCTGTTCGGCACCGCAGTCGCCACGATGGGCATGCTTGGAACGGCCGCGTACATCCTTGCGATGGATACCTTCGGCCCGATCACGGACAACGCGGGCGGGATCGTCGAAATGTCCCACCAGCCCGAGGAAATCCGCAGGAAGACGGACCGCCTCGATGCGGTCGGCAACACCACGAAGGCCCTGACGAAGGGCTACGCGATCGGCTCGGCCGCGCTCGCCGCCTTCCTGCTGTTCTCCGCCTACCTCGACGAGATCTTCAACTACACCGGTATGCGCATCGGCGTGGATCTGTCCAAGCCGGAGGTGTTCATCGGAGCGATGCTGGGCGCCATGCTCGTGTTCCTGTTCTCGGCGCTGGCGATCCGCGCGGTTGGCACCTGCGCGCAGACCGTCATCCAGGAGGTCCGGCGCCAGTTCAAGGAGCGTCCTGGCATCATGAAGGGCACCGAGGACCCGGACTACGGGCAGTGCGTGGACATCGTCACTCTCGGCGCGCTCAAGGCCATGGTCGCCCCCGGCATCCTCGCCGTCGGCGCTCCGATCGCCGTCGGCTTGCTGATGCGCGGCTTCATCACCGAAACGCAACGGACCATCGCGGCCGAGTCCGTGGCGGCCTTTCTGATGGTCGGCACGATCACGGGCATTCTTATGGCCCTCTTTTTCAACAACGCCGGCGGCGCCTGGGACAACGCGAAGAAGTACATCGAGATGGGCACGCACGGCGGCAAGAAGTCGGACGCGCACAAGG
>JBBTJN010000200.1:0-2292 GCA_038059415.1 Elusimicrobiota bacterium
ACGCTCCGCGTCACGTTCGATACCCGCTTCTGATGCGCGTCATTTCAAGGCGTTTTCGTTGTTGGAAGGGACAGCCATCGTCCGTCCCGCGTCGTCTTTGGCGAGTTCGTCACTTCACACAGCCTCGTTCTGCGCGCTTTGCGTCGCGTTCGATACCCACTTCTGATGCGCCTCATTTCAAGGCGTTTTCGTTCTTGGAAGGGACAGCTGCGCCGGACGGCTACCGTTGGAAGGGACACCCGCAGTATTTTGGCGTCCGGCGACCAACAGCCTTGCTCGGCAAATTCGTGCGACCTCGTTTCGGCAAAAAAACGACTACGACTCCAATCTGGACGTCAACACGGACTCTCGCCGGGAAGAGGCGCCCGGACGTACGGCAACGCGCTCGGCGACGACGCGCCGAGCTTGCGAAAGTTTGCGCGTGCCTGGTTGAGGCTTTCGTCGTTCGCTCCGCCTTCGTAGTCGGGGTCAGACAACTGCACGCCGTCGTCTTCCCAGTAGGGTCTGGAACGGTCTCGGATCCGAGATCGACGTTCTCGGGTTCATGCGGCGACTCGAATCGAGGCGACTTTCTCTCGGGAGAAGAGATCGAACACTGGAGCAAGTCGCTCGCTCATGTCGAGTCCGCGTAGCGTGAGAACGGCATCGAGTCCTTCGACGTGCCATCGCTGGCCGCATCCTTTCGCACGCACCATGACGAGGGACTTGCAGGCTCCCTCGGTAGGTCCACTACCGACTGGCAGACCAATCGCGCGTAACCTGGCGTAGCGCATCCGATGCTTGTTGTTGCAGAAGTACGTTACGTGTTCTTCGAGGGCGACTCGAGCTTTACCGCGTTGTCCATCACGCAAGGCGATGACGTGCTGTTCAATCTCGTCGATGGCTTCGTCCTCGGCATCGAGACATCGGTTCCACTCGGCGATCTGCGCACTCCTGCACGCAGGGGGCTCTTTCGCGATCACGAGCACCTCCGAAAGTCGTTCGATTACGTGATGCCGGTCAATCGCTTCGCACCAACGGACGTCGCGAGGACCGAGCGTTGCGGAAAGTGCACTGCGCGTAAGGCTCCACATCTCAGGTGCGCCATCCTGCACGAGCACGACCGAAAGGCCCGGGCGCTCCGAGAGAGCGTTGGTCACATCGGCCATCATTCGTTCAGTGATGGCGTTCGGGCCTTCCTCCGCGCTCGCGCCGTATCGGCGAGTCATGAGTGCACGCCCATCAATGTCGACAACACTCACAGTTCCGACGTATGCCATTCGATAGTTCACCTCGATCGGGTCCGGCGCGGAGCGGACGTAGGGTTTGGTTCGCGGATTGCGGTACTTCAGAAGGGCCTCGGCATCGAGCAGTTCTTCCATCGGAGCTGACGTCCGATCGAGGCCGAGCGCGAGTCCAAAGGCTCCACCGGGAAGGCTCTCTTGAGCCCGAACGACCGGTTCGAGACGCACGATCGCGCTGCGGATCTCGCCACCGAGTTCCTTCGCGATCCTCTCCATCGCGCTCCGGGATGGTGGCTCTCGATGCGATGAGAGGAGCGCCTTGTGGAGCAGCCGGCTCGGGCTTTGCGCGTACCCTTCGCAGAGCTTGAAGGCGAGCGCCGGTGTCGCGCCAGAGAGCAGTCCTGCGTCCAAATCGAGCGGTGCAACAGTCGGACCATTGTGGACGCCCACCTGCCGATATGTAGCGCGCACGACACGGACCGAACCGCAGAGGCTGTGGATCATCTCTGAACCCTCTGCATGATACCGATACAGCGTTCCATCGATCACCAGCTCTTCGCTCGTCTCTTTCGTCCACCTCGCCGCGCGACGCTCCAAGTCTTCTTGCTGATGCTGCCGGCAGAGCTCATTGCCCAGCCGAAGCCCCGCGCTCTCGATCTCCGCGAAGCTCGCGTTCGGTCCCAAGCGCTCGGCCACCACCCGCGCGAAGGCCGTCAATGCGACCTGCTCTGCCGCGGTCGATTGCATGTTGTCGTTCGCCGATTGAGCCTGCATGATTGTCATCGGTGCCTCGGTCTGTCACGTTGGTGTGGAAACCCGAGGCTGATCGATGGCACCGACTTTTTCAACCGCGTTCACGAGGACACCGTCGCATGCGCGCCTCCGCAGAAGCTCTGAGGACGATCCAGACCCGCTGACTCGCCGAGCGGTCGGGTGGGCGTCCCCATCCGGCCGCTCTCCCGTTGTCGGCGAGAGAAACACGCGTCTGGATAGGGCGTCCAGATCAGTGCCTCCCTCGGGCTCGATTGGGGCTTGTCTGCGCCGCTGTCGTGGCTACGTGCCTATTCGT
>JBBTJN010000201.1:0-11331 GCA_038059415.1 Elusimicrobiota bacterium
TTGATCTCGATGGCCGGGAACATGCGGCGGTCGGCGAGCTTGCGGTCGAGGTAGGCCTCGGAGTTGCCGGTGCCCTTGAACTCCTCGAAGATGACCTCATCCATGCGCGAGCCCGTCTCGATGAGCGCGGTGGCCAGTATCGTGAGGGAGCCTCCTTCCTCCACATTGCGGGCGGCGCCCAGGAAGCGCTTCGGGCGCTGCAGCGAGGTCGCTTCGAGGCCGCCGGAGAGCACCCGCCCCGACGACGGCGTGCAGGTGTTGTACGCGCGCGCCAGTCGCGTGATCGAGTCGAGAAGGATGACGACGTGCTTGCCCAGCTCAACCATGCGCTTGGCCTTCTCGAGCACCATCTCGGAGACTTGGACGTGGCGCTCGGCGGGCTCGTCGAAGGTCGAGGCGATGACCTCGCCTTTGATCGTGCGCTTCATCTCGGTGACCTCTTCGGGGCGCTCATCGATCAGGAGCACGAGGATCACCGTCTCGGGATGGTTCTTGGCGATCGCGTTGGCGATCTTGGCCAGGATGATGGTCTTGCCCGTCTTCGGCGGGGCGACGATGAGGCCGCGCTGGCCTTTGCCGATCGGACAGATCAGATCGAGCAGACGCCCGATGACTTCCTCGCGCGTCGTCTCGAGGATGTACTTCGCGTTCGGATGCAGCGGCGTCAGGTTGTCGAACAACGGGCGGTCCTTGACCGTCTCGGCGTCGATGCCATTGATTTTTTTGACTTGGAGCAGGGCGAAGAACCGCTCGCCGTCCTTCGGAGGCCGCACGAAGCCGGCGACGGTATCGCAGCGACGCAAGCCGAATTTCTTGATCTGGGACGGCGACATATAGATGTCGTCCGGGCCGGGAAGATACGAATAGTCGGGCGAGCGCAGGAAGCCGAAGCCGTCGGGCAGGATCTCGAGCACACCCTCATCGTAGATCATGCCGTTGGCCTTGAGCTGGCCTTCGACGATCTTGGCGATGAGCTCCTGCTTGCGCAGGCCGTTGATGCCCTCGAGCTTGAGTTCACGAGCGATCGCGCTGAGTTCGGCGATCGTCTTCTTCGTCATCTCGGCCGTCTCGAGCGGCTTGAGAGCGGCGGCGGGCGCGGTCGCTGGGATTTTGGGGGTTTCAGGCATAACTTTAGTTGACGTTTCCATGAGACAATCCTCGGTGAAGGAGTGCAATACCTTGATAGTATTCATCCACTTTTTTTCCTAAGTGCTGCAAATCTTTGTCATTGTCGATGATCACATCGGCCATGCGTCGTTTTTCGTCCAGCGGCATCTGGGCATTGATTCGAAGCCTCGCTTCCTTCGAGTTCAACCCGTCTCGCTTGACGATTCTTTTGAGCTGCCTATCCGGCTTACAGGCGATCAAAATCGTGGCATCAAAATTCTTATGGAGATTTTTCTCAAACAGCAACGGGACGTCAACGACAACGATGCCCTTCAATCGACCGATCAGCTCCCTCATTTCCTTCAAAATCAGCGGATGCGTGGCGCGCTCCAGATCCAATCTAGCGCGCTTATCGTTGAAGATCATCCGGCCGAGGAGCGCGCGGTTGATCGCACCGTCTTCCTTCAAAATGCGCTTGCCAAAGCCCTTCACAATCGCCCTGTAGCCATTACGGCCCGGCTTCGCCTGCTCTCCGGCGATTTGATCAAGACATATCGTCGCCGCGCCGAGGCTTTCAAACGCCTTCAAAGCCGTGGATTTCCCCGTCCCGATGCCGCCCGAGAGCCCCACCACGAGTCTTGTGGGCTTCAAGACGGCCTATTCCGTTCGGAATATCGATGCATGATCCCGCGCTCGGCGTCGGTCAGCGACTCGAGGCCGTCGGAGAGGATCTTGTCGAGAATACGGTCCACCTCGGCCATGTCCGAGTCCGGGGCGGACGCCTTCGGCTTCGCCGCGCGCCGGTCAATGAGCCGGGGCGCGGGGTCATCCTCGGGCGCGGCGCTCGTCGTGCGCTGCCAAAGGGCCTTGAGTTGGATCTTCGCCACCCACCACCAGCGGATGTAAACGTAGCCGGTGAGCATGCCTCCGAGGTGGGCGAAGTTCGCGATGCCCGGCATCGAGCTTTTGTAACCGGAGTAAAGCTCGATCGCGCCAAAAAGAATCGCCATATGCGTGGCCTTGATCGGGATGAGGAAGTAGAGGTAGACGACGGCGTCCGGATACAGCATCGCGAACGCCACGAGCAGGCCAAACACGGATCCCGAGGCGCCGATCACCGGGATGTTGGAGTGCGGGCCCAGCGCGAGGTGCGCCGCACCCGCGCCGAAGCCGCACAGGAGGTAATACTTCAGGAAGTCGCGCTCACCCCACTGCGATTCTACGGGCATGCCGAACATCCAGAGCGCGAACAGGTTGAAGACGAGATGCCAGATGTTGCCGTGAAGAAAGAGGTAGGTCAGCGGCTGCCAGATCCAGCGGTGGAAGATCACCTGCTGCGGCACCAGGCCGAACAGGCTGTGCGTCTCGGGCGCCATCAGCCCGACGACGAAGCCGACGACATTCGCGATCATCAGGCCGCGAATCGCGGGAGGCATGCTGCGAAAATCGATGGGATCGTGGCGGAATATGCGCGTCACTTGAGTGTCTCCATGTCCTGCCAGTTGGGTCCAATCTTGACCTCGGCGACGATGGGCACGCGAAGCTTGATCGCCGCTTCCATCACCTCCTTCACCCATCTCCCGAAAGAGAAGGCCTGGCCTTCCTCGACTTCAAAGACCAATTCGTCGTGCACCTGAAGGAGCATGACGGCGTCCTTGTTGCCCTTGTCCATTTCCTTGGCGATATCGATCATCGCGCGCTTGATGATGTCGGCCGAGCCGCCTTGAATCGGGGTGTTGCGCGCGGCGCGCTCGGTGAACTGGCGAACGGCGACGTTCTTGGCGGCGAGGTCGGGAAGCCAGCGCACTCGACCGAGCAAGGTGCGCACGCAGCCGTCGACCTTAGCCTTCGCGAGGTTGGTTGCCACCCACGCCGACACGCCGGGATAGCGCACGAGGTAGTTCGTGATGTAAGCCGAGGCTTCTTGCTGGGGGATTGCGAGTTGGTTGGAGAGGCCGAACGCGGTCTGGCCGTACACGATGCCGAAATTTATCGCCTTGGCCGCGCGGCGCTGGTCGACCGTGATGTCCTCGGGCTTGATATGGAAAATCTCAGCGGCGGTGCGCAGGTGGATGTCTTCGCCTTTTTCAAAGGACTCCATTAAGGTCGCGTCCTGCGACTCGTGGGCGAGCACGCGCAGGTCGATCTGAGAATAGTCCGCGGAGACAAGGACCCTGCCCTTCGGGGCGATGAAGGCGCGGCGAATGAGGCGGCCTGTCTCGGTGCGGATCGGGATGTTCTGTAGGTTCGGGTCAAGGCTCGACAGGCGGCCGGTCACGCTCCCTGTCTGGTCGAAGGTCGTGTGCACGCGGCGCGTGCGCGGGTTCATGCGCGCGAGGAGGCCGCGCACATAGGTGGACTCGAGCTTGGCGATCTCCCGGTATTCCAGGATCTTGCCGGGCAATGGGTGTTGGGCGGCCAAGACCTGGAGCGACTCTTCGTCGGTCGAGCGGCCGCCTTTGGCCGTCTTGTGTGGGACCGGCAAGCCCAGTTTGTCGAAGAGTATCTCGGAAAGCTGCTTGGGCGACTGCGCGTTGAGCGGAGCGCCCGCGAAAGCATCGATCTCTTTTTGGAGGCCGGCCAAAGCCTTGATGAATTTCACGGACAGCTCGCGGAGATAAGCCTCGTCGATCAAAATGCCCGCGCGCTCCATTTCGCGAAGCACTAACGACAGCGGCATCTCCACGTTTTCAAAAAGATCGAGAACTTTGACTTCCTTCATCTTCGCGGTCACGGCCTCGCGGCCGGAGCACCGCGCCGCGCGGGCCAGAACGGCCGCCTCGGGGTCGCCGTCCTTGGGATCCCGCGCGGAGGCGGGATCGAGGCAGTAGGCCGCGAGCTTGTAGTCGAAGTCGGGGCCGCTCAGCTCAAAGCCGGCGACGTCGAGCGCGCGGCGCGCGCCCTTAAGGTCCCAGCCGGACTTGAGCGCATGTCCCGCGAGCGAAGCGAGCGCCGTTTTCTCCTTGAGTCGGTGCTCGTCGAGAACGGCCATCCGCCCGTCCTCGAGGCCCAAACCGACCCGCACGCGGGACACCGACAAAAGTTCCCCTTCGCCGGCCGAATCCGGCACGGCGACGACGAGAAGCGCCTTCGCCTTGGCGAGCTCTTTGGCGATGGGCCGGAGCTCGACCTTTTCGATCGTCAAAGTTGCGGCGGCGGCGGGACCCTTCACGGACGGGGCCGGCGCAGGCGCCGCGTCGGCGGCCAGGGGTGGAAGCATGGCGCCGAGGTCGCGCGCGAGCGTGCGGAACTCGAACTTCTCGAGGCCCGCGGCGAGCTTATGGGGGTCCGGAGTCTTGACCCGGCAATCCTCGGGCTCGGCCTCGAGCGGCACCCTTTCGTCGAGCGCGATGAGGGAGAGCGCCAGGTCGGCGGTCTTCTCCCCGTCCATGAGCGCCTGCCTCAGCTTCGGCGTGAGCGCCTTGTCGCCCTTCTTCGCCGCGGCGATAGCACCCTTGAGCGAACCGTACGTCTTGATGAGCTTGACCGCGCCGACGGGGCCCACGCCCTTGAGTCCGGGCACGTTGTCGGAGGAGTCGCCGACGATCGCCAGATAGTCGCGCACCGCCGAAGGAGGAATGCCGAACCTCTCCTCGATCTGGGGCGGGTCCATCCAGGCTTCCTTCGAGACGTTGAAGACCCGAATTCCGGGGCCCACAAGCTGAAGCGCGTCTTTATCGCCGGTCACGAGCACCGCGTCCCAGCCGTTCTTAACGGCCTTGCGGGCCATGGTGGCCATGATGTCGTCGGCCTCGAAGCCGGGCTTCTCGATGCAGCGAAAGCCCAGCGCCTCGATGAGAGGCTTGGCTTGGCCGAGTTGGGTCATCAAATCGGGATCGATGTCCTTGCGCGTGGCCTTGTACCGGCCGTATATCTCATGGCGGAAGGTCGGACCCGGCAGGTCGAAGCAAACGGCGATGCCCTCGGGCTTATCGCGCTTGAGTATCTGGATCAAGGTACGCGCGAAGCCGTAGAGAGCCCCCACCGGCTCCCCCTTGGAGTTCGTCAAGGGAGGCATGGCGTGATAGGCCCTGTGAAGGTAGGCGTGTGCGTCGACCAGGTAAAGGCGGGGTTTCATCGACCGGAGGTCGGATTTAGGGAACGGTTGGATTTTTTAAGGAACGGCTGTTAAGCGAGAAGACCGTCGAGAAGCTTCTTGATGTCGGCCTTGGACTTCACGCCGACGCACTGCTCGACCATCTTGCCGCCCTTGAAGAACAAAATCGTGGGAATCGCCGAGATGCGGAACCGGCCGGGGGCGTTGGGATGCTCATCGGTGTTGAGTTTGCCGACCTTGACCTTGCCCGCATACTCCTTGGCGATCTCCTCAATGATCGGCGTCAACATCCGGCACGGGCCGCACCACGGAGCCCAGAAGTCGACTAGCACGGGCTGGTCGGACTCGAGAACTTCCTTGTCGAAGGTGTCGTCTGTAAGCTGGATTTCGGACATCTGGAGGATTCTCCTAGGAGGACAACAACCCCCTCATGATAGCAGGATGAAGAAATGGTGTCAAGCCGTGGAAAAGCCTCTCCGAAATCTGTTAAACTCGGCCCCATGAACAAACTCTTCCTCCTCGCCGTCGCCGCCGCCGTCTTCGCCCTCGCCGCGTGCGACAAGAAGACCCAAACCGCAAGGCAGACCGCCGCCCCAGCCGCCGCCCCGGCCCATACCATGCCGACCATCGCCGCGAACCCCGCCTTGCTCTCGCCCGAGAAGGCGAACGAGAAGGCCCCCGAGGTGTTCCAGGTCAAGGTCGTCACGACGAAAGGCGACATGGTCATCGAGGCGCATCGCGCGTGGTCGCCCAACGGCGCGGACCGGTTCTACAACTTGGTCAAGATCGGCTATTTCGATGACACCGCCTTCTTTCGCATCGTCAACGGCTTCATGGCGCAGATCGGCATTCACGGCGACCCGGCGGTCAACGAGAAATGGCGCGTGTCCACCATCATGGACGACGCGCCCGCCGGCCAGTCCAACAAGCCCGGCTACGTGACCTTCGCCAAGACCGGCATGCCCAACAGCCGCTCGACGCAGATCTTCTTCAACTTCGGCGACAACGCGGGGCTTGATGGGCAAGGCTTCACCCCGTTTGGACGCGTCATCGACGGCACTCCGGTACTGGGCGCGCTGAACCTCGAATACGGAGAGGCTCCCGACCAGGGCGCCATCCAGGCTCGGGGCAACTCCTACCTCAGGTCGAATTTCCCCAATCTCGACTACATCAAGACCGCCCGCATCATTCCCTAGTTAAGGAGCGTAGGACGGACGACGGGCGGGGTATCCATTGGATCACGATAAGATGGATCAGCGCGAGCGGGACGCCAATGATCTCCGGAAGATGGGCTACGCGCAAGAGCTCCTGCGCGACATGGGCGGCTTCTCCAACTTCGCGATCAGTTTCTCGATCATATCGATTTTGACCGGGGCGACCCAGCTGTACGGCTACGGCCTCCAGCACGGCGGGCCCATCCAGATGAGCCTGGGCTGGCTGCTGATCTCGTTCTTCACGATGACCGTCGCTCTCTCGATGGCCGAACTCGCCTCCGCCTATCCGACCGCGGGCGCTCTGTACCACTGGTCGAGCTTTCTCGGCGGCCGCGCGATGGGCTGGTTCACGGCTTGCTTGAATACGATGGGGCAGTTCGCGATTTTGGCCGGCATCGACTGGGGCCTAGCGACCTTCGTCATCGGCTTGCTCGGCTGGCCGGCGACCCAGGCAACGACCGTCGCCGTATTCACCGCGCTCATGTTCTCCCACGCCTTGCTCAATCACCTCGGCATACGCGTCGTGGCCCGGCTCAACGACTTCTCGGCCTGGTACCACATCGCGGTCGTATTCTTCATCCTGATCGTCCTCTCCGCGCGCGGCTTCACGCAGCCCGTAAGCTTCCTGTTCAAATTCAATTCCACCGACGGGTACTCGCGCCCCTACAGCTTCATCGTGGGCCTTCTCCTCGCGCAATGGACCTTGACCGGCTATGACGCCTCCGCGCACGTATCCGAGGAGACGCGCGACCCGCGTCGCAACGCGCCGTGGGGCATCTTCATCGCGGTCGCGATCTCGATCGTGTTCGGCTTCCTGATGCTCGCCGCGATCACGCTCTCGATTCCGGACCTGGCGCAGGCGACCGCCTTCGGCGACAATGCGCTCATCGAGGTGATGAAGCTCCGCCTCGGCCCCGGCATGGGATGCGCGCTCGTCTGGCTGATCTGCGGCGCCATGTGGCTATGCGGCCTGGGCGCCATGACCTCGGCCTCGCGCATGGTCTTCGCCTTCTCCCGCGACGGCGGCCTGCCGGCGCACAAGGTTTGGGCCGCGGTCAGCAAAACGCACCAAACGCCGGCCAACGCGATATGGGGCCTGTTCGGCTTCGCTTTGCTTCTTGCCGTCTCCGTCAAAGATTACAGCGCGGTGCTTTCAATCGCGGTTATTTGTCTTTATCTGTCCTACGGATTGCCGATCGTGTCGCGGATGTACGCCCGCCTCACCGGCAAAGGCGGCGAGATCGGGCCCTGGAACCTAGGTCGGTTGAGCACCATCATCGCCATCGTCGCGATTCTCTGGATCGCCTTTATTTCCGTCGTCTTCGTCCTGCCGCCCAACCAGCAGGCCGGGCGGATGATGCTCAAGGTCCTCGTCGTCCTGCTCGCCATCTGGTTCTTCTGGTCCCGGACCCACTTCAAAGGACCAAAGTATCACGCCCATTAGGAGACAGCTCATGAAAACCGCAATCAAGTCGCCGGCCAAGGCATACGAGATGCTCATCAACGGCAAGTTCGTGAAGGCCGCGGATGGAAGCGTGCGCGCCATCACCGACCCCGCCAACGGCGAGAAAATCGCCGTGGTGCCGGAGGCCGGCCGCGCCGATGTCAAGCTCGCGATCGACGCCGCCCGCAAGGCCTTCGACGAGGGCCCGTGGCGCAAGACCACCGCGCAGGACCGCGGCAAGCTTCTCTTTAAAATCGGCGACCTGATCCGCGCGAACGCGGGCGCACTCGCCGAACTCGAGGTCCGCAACATGGGCAAGCCGCTCGCCGAAGCCGAGTACGACGTCGCCGACGCGGCGAACTGCTTCGAGTTCCACGGCGGCCTAGCGACCAAAATCCACGGCGAGACGATGTCGGTGCCGGCGAACTCGTTGAGTTTCGTCCTGCGCGAGCCAGTCGGCGTTTGCGGACAGATCATCCCCTGGAACTATCCCCTCCTGATGGCGGCATGGAAGCTGGCCCCCGCGCTCGCCGCAGGCTGCACCGTGATCCTCAAGCCCTCCGAGCTGACGCCGCTGACAGCGCTCGTTCTCGCGCGTCTCACCCACGAGGCCGGCCTCCCGGCAGGCGTGGTCAACGTCGTGTCCGGCCCCGGCGCGGGCGCGGGCGCGCAATTGGCCGAAAGCTCTCGCGTCGATAAGGTCGCCTTCACCGGCGGCACGCTGACCGGCCGCAAGATCGCGGTCGCGGCCGCCGGCAACCTCAAGAAAGTCACGCTTGAGCTGGGCGGCAAGAATCCGAACGTCGTGTTCGCCGACGCCGACTTCGAGGCCGCGGTGGACGGCGCGTTGTTCGCCGCCTTCGCCAACCAGGGCGAGGTGTGCTCCGCAGGCTCGCGCCTGCTCATCGAGAGATCCATTCACAAGAAGTTCGTCGAGGCGATGATCAAGAAGGTCGCCCGCATCAAGCTCGGCCACGGCCTCGGCGCCGGAATCAAGATGGGCCCGCTCATCTGCGCCGCGCACCGCGACAAGGTGGAAGCTTACATCAAGGCCGGCATTCACGAGGGCGCCAAGCTGGTCTGCGGCGGCGGCCGTCCTCTGGGCGCCGAGTTCGCGAAGGGCTGGTTCGTCGAGCCCACGATCTTCGACGAGGTCAAGCCCGCGATGCGTATCGCCCGCGAGGAGATCTTCGGGCCTGTGCTGTCCGTCATCGAGTTCAAGGACGAGGCGGAGGCGATCCAAATCGCCAACGACAGCGAATACGGCCTCGCTGCCGCCGTTTGGACGACGAACATCAACAGGGGCCTGCGCGTCGTCAAGGAGCTGCGCGCGGGCATCACTTGGATCAACACTTATCATCCGACCTTCAATGAAATGCCCTGGGGCGGCTATAAGCAGAGCGGCAACGGAAGGGAACTCGGGCTTTACGGCATCCAGGCGTATCTTGAAACCAAGCAGGTCAACATCAATCTCGACGAGGCGCCTCTTGCCTGGTACTGAAATGAAGAGCATCCTGTTGAAAACGAGCATCCCCGGCCCAAAGAGCGCGGCGCTCATGGCGCGTCGCCGCGCCGCCGTGGCCCGGGGGCCGTTCCATGGGACCCCCGTCTTCGTTGACCATGCTCACGGCGCTTTAATCACGGACGTGGACGGCAATGTGCTGATCGATCTCGCCGCGGGCATCGGCGTGGCGAACACCGGCCACACGCCGGAGAAACTGGTGAATGCGATCATGGCCCAGGCCGGCCGGCTCCTTCATGGCAGCTTCAATGTCACTCCATACGAAAGCTACGTCTCTCTCTGTGAGAAGTTGAACGCGAAAACGCCCGGGGCTTTTACAAAAAAGTCGTTTCTTGCCAATAGCGGCGCGGAGGCGGTCGAGAACGGCATCAAGATCGCGAGAGCCCACACGAAACGGCCCGCCATCATCGCTTTCGAGCATGCTTTCCACGGCCGCACCTTCATGGCCATGACTTTGACGGCCAAAGAGAGGCCGTATAAGATCGGCTTTGCTCCATTCAACAGCGATGTCTATCGCGCCCCGTTCCCTGATCCCTATCATGACGTGAGCGCCGAGCAGGCATTCCATGCCTTCACCGCCCTCGCGGAGAAGATAACGGCGAAGAATATCGCGTCCGTCATCATCGAACCCGTCCTCGGCGAGGGCGGCTTCATCCCCGCCCCGAAGGAATTCTTGGCCAAGCTCAGCGCGTACTGCGCCCAAAACGGCATAGTGGTGATCGCCGACGAGATCCAATGCGGCTTCGGCCGAACGGGGACTTTATTCGCCTGCGAACAGCTTGGCTTCGCTCCCGATCTCATCCTCACCGCGAAGGGCCTCGGCGGCGGCCTGCCGATCTCGGCCGTCACCGGCCGGGCGGAGATCATGGACGCGCCCATCGAGGGCGGCATCGGCGGCACCTTCGGCGGCAATCCCGTCGCCGTCGCCTCGGCCCTCGCCGTTTTAGGCATGTTCGAGGACGGCACGCTTTTAAAGCGGTCCGCCTCCCTCGGTCAAGCCGTGATGCAAACGCTCCAGAGTTGGAAGGGGAAATATCCCGTCGTCGGCGACGTCCGCGGCCTCGGGCCGATGCTGGCGCTCGAACTCGTCAAGGATAGGACCACCAAGGACCCCTTGACCGACGGCGCGAAAGCGCTCGTAAAATTCTGCTACGAGCGCGGCGTCGTCATCATGACCGCGGGCTCCCACGGCAACTGCGTACGCCTGCTCTTTCCCCTCGTCATCGACGATGAGCAACTCGCCGAAGCGCTCGGGATTCTAGAAGACGGACTCAAGGGCCTCAAGCCCGCTATTTCTTAAGAGGCTGGACGAGCTTGACCTTCTCCATCTTAACCGGCGTCTTCGGGCGGTCGCCGCCGTCGCGCGGGACGTCCCCGATCTTGACGACGATGTCCTGGCCCTCGATGACCGCGCCGAACACGGCATGGCGGTCGTCGAGATGGGGCGTGGCGCCCAAGGTGATGAAGAACTGGGAGCCCCCGGTGTCGGGGCCGGCGTTGGCCATGGACAAGACGCCCGCCTTGCTGTGGCGCAGCTTGGGGTGAAACTCGTCGCCAATAGTCCAACCCGGGCCGCCGCGGCCGGTGCCGTCCGGGTCGCCGGTCTGCACCATGAACTTGGGGATCACGCGGTGGAACAGCACGCCGTCGTAATAGCCCTTCTCGACGAGCTTGAGGAAGTTAGCGACCGTGTCGGGCGCTTCCTTGGAAAACAGCTCGACGGCGATCTTGCCGAGAGTGCTCTCGATTACGACCACCGGATTGTCCGTCTTATAGGGGCGAGCGTCCATGTTGTTGTCTCCTGGAATTAGCGTTTAAAACAACGGCGGCAGCGGGCTTCGTATTCGTCCGCGGCGCCGACCTCGACGACCTTCCGGCCTCCCGAAAGGCGCTGCGACCGGTTGGCCGAGTTTCCGCACAGCACGCAGATGGCGAGATTCTTCGTGACGAACTCGGACAGGGCCATCAGGCGCGCGGTGTTCTCGAA
>JBBTJN010000202.1:0-2004 GCA_038059415.1 Elusimicrobiota bacterium
CGGTGAGTGTCAAGATAGATGTCGCTTGATTTGAGTCATTTGGCGTCGAGGATCGGCTCCCTCACGAAGGTCTGCGCGGGCGCGGCCCTGCTCCGCTCGTCGCCGCCAGGGCGGCGCGCCGTTGGCGCCCTTCGGGACTCTCTGGCCGCGCTGGCAGTGCCGTTGCCTGCCTCCCAGGCATGGGCAGGGAAGTTGGAGTGGTTCATCCGTTCTCCTTGCCGGTCGCGACGAGCGGGTTGAGACGCACGGGACCTGCGGGCGTCCAGTTGCGGGTGGCACGTGTCCAGCGCGCTGGGTGGCGTTGGCGGGCTCGCTCGTAGAGGGCATGGCGGCGAGCCAGGACGGCCTCCTCCCGGCCGAAGTGACGCTCGTCCGGGGTGACGAAGCGGATGCCAGAGTGGCGGTGCTGGCCGTTGTACCAGGCGACGAAGCGAGCCACCCAGGCACGGGCATCCTCGAGGGAATTGAAGGGCTTGTCGGGGAAGCAGGGCCGGTACTTGAGGGTCCGGAAGAGGGCCTCGCTGAAGGGATTGTCGTCGGAGACGCGCGGACGGCTGAAGGACGGGATGATGCCCAACCACTGCAGGGTGGCCAGCATGGTGCTGCCTTTCATGGGGCCGCCGTTGTCGGAGTGAAGAACGAGGCCGGCTGGGTCCACCTTGTTCTCCTGGCAGGTGCTGCGGATGAGGGCGGAGGACAAGTCCATGGACTCCTCCCCGTGGACGTCCCAGCCCATGATGCGGCGGCTGAACAGGTCCACCACCAGGTACAGGTAGAAGAAGGCCCCGCGGATTGGCCCTCGCAGGTAGCTGATGTCCCAGCTCCAGACCTGGCCGGGACGCGAAGCGACGTGCTCGGCCCTGGCCCGCGCGGCCCGTGGCTTGGCCTTCCCCCGGTGCGCCAGCTGCTTCGCCTCGCGGAGCACCCGGTAAAAGCTGGACTCGCTGGCCACGTACTGGCCCCGGTCGGCGAGGGTGGGGACGATTTGCTGGGGAGACAAGTCGCGGAACTCCTCGCAGTTGGCCACGGCCAGCAGGCGCCGCCGCTCCGCGTCGGTCAGACGGTTGGCCGGCTGCTGTCTGGGCCCACAGCGGCCGTCCTCCGCGGTCTCCGGTCGTCTCCAGCGCTGCACCGTGCGAGCGCTGACGCCCAGGCGCTGGCACACGGCGGACAGCCGCACGCCTTGGGCAAGGACGTCATCCACCAGGGCGAGCGTCACTTCTCGTTCCTCCCGGGTGACTTCTCGTCCTCGTCTCGGTGGCGGTTGTCCCAGTCCAGGTCCTGGAGTTTTTTTTCGAGCACCAGCAGGACCGCTGCTTCCGCGAGGGCCTTCTCCTTGCGGGCGAGCTCCTTCTCCAGGTCCCGGATATGTCGCTCCGAGGCCGCCGACCGCCGCTTCTCACCCTCCGTCCGTCTCTCGCCCCCCTCCGCTCCCAACGCTCCCGCCGTCGCCTCTCGCCACCTCTGCAATTCCTCCCCGTGTAACCCCTCTCGTCTCAGCAACGCCCCCAGCGCCTCGCCCTCCAGGCCGTGCGCCGCCACCAGCACCCGCAACTTCTCCTGGGCCGTCCACTGCCCGGGCGGTCGACCGACCCCCTTCTCCTCGGCCTTCTCGTCCATGGCGACCAGGGTAACCGCCCCCTTCGCCCACTTGGACAGCGTCGATTGCGATACCCCAACCTTCTTCGACAGCCTCGTCGGGTTCACCGCGTCGGGCCCCATCATCCGGCGCACCATCTGCGCCTTGAACGCCTCCGTGTACGGCATCTCTGCCCTGCCATTTACGCCCCCTGGGTGGTCCTCCCGACCGTCAGGTCGAGGCGACAACTACGCTGACACAGGGGGTCGGGGACCGACCCGCACCGGCCCGTGCTGCGCGAGTTGCTTGGTGACGCCCTCCGGCCGGGCAGCGCGGTCAGCACCATCGTGGTGCACCACACGTCGCGCTTCACGCGCGATGCGACGCACGCTCGGGTCGTGAAGTCGAAGCTGCGCCGCGCCGGC
>JBBTJN010000203.1:0-26325 GCA_038059415.1 Elusimicrobiota bacterium
TCGCGCGCGCGAGGTCGCGGGCGGAGAAGGACATCTTCGAGAAGGACTCGACGAGGGGACGCATGTCGTGCTTGGTGATGTCGATGTGCTCGATCTCCTCCCTGAGCAGCTCGGATTTCTTTATGATCGCCATGGCGGTTTCGTGATCCTCCGGCAGAGAATGAACGTCCAGGCGATTATTTTATAACATTGCTCGACGACGATGAGAAAATACTTGCTAAAAAATATTATTTTATTCGCGCTCCTGGTCCTCGTCCTCGGCGCCGCTCCGGCCGCGGCCCGCCGGTCGAAGAATTTTAGGTGGAAAAAGCCCGTCGTCACAGAGGAGCCGGCAGGGTCGACCGTCGCGGTCCGCGGACCCCGGCGCATAATGGCCGGCCGCTGGACGCCTGAGGTGCGCGCGGCGCTTGATAAGTTTCTCGCGGAGCGCGGCACGAGCGCGCCGGGCTACGATGCGGCCAAGCCTCCGATCGCCGTTCTCCCTTGGAGCGACGCCTTGGTATCGGGTGATCCGGCCGAGCTCGTTTTTTTGCGCCTGACGACGAGAGTCGACTTTAAGTTCGATGACGCGTGGTGGGAGATCATCCCGGTTGTCCAGGGACGTCAGCCCGCGCGAGCGGCCTACAATCACTTCATCTCGTTGTCGAGCTCGGTGTGGCAGTCCCAGCCCGACTATCACCGCTACCGCAAGACGATCATGGGCAGCTATCTCGGGCTTTGCCTCAAGGTCGGCCGCCGCGAATGCCGCCAGTATCTGATGCGGCTGTGGGTCGGTTGGAAAGAGGGTGACGCCGTCGACTACGCGCGCCAAAATTTGTCCGAAGAAAAATCGCGTCCCGCCGGCGTCGAGCTCATCTACGCGGAGGAAGGCGACAAGTTTCCGCTGCGCGTGCGCCGCGGCCTGCGTCTGATTCCGGAGATGCGCGACCTCGCGCAGAAGCTCCGGGCGGCCGGCGTGGATGTATGGATCGTAGACGACGTACCCCAGCCGGTCCTAGCCGCCGCCGCGTTGGACTACGGCATCGATCCGAGCCGCATCGCCGGAATCCGCGCCGTGCCCGACGGCTCCCTCTACTCGGCCTCGGTGTTAAAGCCCATTCCGACCCGTAGCGGCAAGGCGGAGATCATCAAGGCCTCGGTGGGACGGCCTCCCGATTTAACGTTAGGCCGTGATGCGGCCGACGTCGACTTGCTGTCCTACGGCGACGGTTTACGCGTCGTCCTCTCCGGAGATAAGGAGCTTGAAGCCAAGGCCAAGGAAAAGGGATGGCTGATACAGCCGTCCCTCGCCCATTAACGAAATGTGTCGTCGCAGCTTCCTGTCGTTGACAGGCTCGCGTTTGTTGCGCTAGAGTGGTGTTCTCGCCGAGCAGGAGATGCCATGATTGACAGCAATTCGCAGGAAGAAGTCGGGGACCTTTTTGTCACCGAAACCGCTCTGACCCTTAAGCTGATGCCCAGCCGCAAGAGCGGCACCGTTACGATCCGCTGGTTTGCGAAAAAAGGGGTCACGAATGTACGTCTGGCGGCGAAGGACATCTCGACTCTCGTCGGGAAGCTGCGCGGCCGCGGCCGCGTCGTCCGAAACCTGACCGTGACGACCAACCGCGGTCTTGACACCGACCTCGGCAAGACGCGCCTGCGCGAAGCAGTCAAGAAGGCGGGCTTCCTCGTCATCTCATGAGCGGGCGGCTCGAGGGCAAGGTTGTCTTGATCACCGGCGCCGGCTCGGGAATGGGCGCGGAGGCGACGGTCCGCTTCGCCCGCGAGGGCGCTTCAATCGTCGCCTGCGACATGAATATGGAGACTGTCCAGCGCGTCGTGCAGACGGCGCTGGTCGCCGGCGGCAAGGCGACCGCGGTCGTGATGAACGTTGCCAAGGAAACCGAGGTAATAGCCGGCATCGCCATGGCGGTGAAGACGTACGGAAAAATAGACGTTTTGTACAACAACGCCGGGATTTTCCCCTACGACGACCACTCGGTCACCGATACGGAAGAAAAAGTATGGGACGCCGTTTTGGCCGTCAACGTCAAAGGCGTTTATCTGGTCTGCAAGCACGGCATTCCGGAGTTGCTGGCCAATGGCGGCGGCTCTATCATCAACGTGGCCTCGTTCGTGGCGCTCGTCGGTTGTTCCGTTCCCCAGGACGCCTATACCGCTTCAAAAGGCGCCGTTCTTGCGCTCACCAAGTCTCTCGCGGTGCAGTACGGTCCGAAGGGCATCCGTTCCAACGCGATCTGCCCCGGTCCGATCGAGACGCCGCTTCTCACCGCCTGGCTGTTTAAAGAGCCTGTCGAGAAAGCGAAGCGGCTCAATCGCATTCCTATGGGCCGTTTCGGGAAATCCGAGGACATCGTGAACATGGCCTTGTATCTTGCCTCCGACGAGTCGCGCTGGACCAACGGCGCCGCCATGGTCGTTGATGGCGGCATCACCTCCAACTATTTCTAAGATGCTCACCACGCTGTGGATCGACGGCAAGAGCGTTGCCGCCAGGTCGGGCCGGACCTTCCCGGTTATCAATCCGGCCGACGGCAAGTTATTGGCCTTGGTCGCGGAGGGGGGAGCGGAGGACATCGACGCGGCCGTGGACGCGGCCGTCAAGGCGGCTGCGGGCCCCTGGGCGAAGATGAATGCTCGCGAGCGCGGCAAGATTCTTCTTAAGATCGCCGGGCTCATCCGCGATAACCTGGCTCCCTTGACCCTGCTCGAGTGCCGCAACGCGGGCAAGCCTCTCGGCGATGCCAAGGATGAGATGGGTTTTGTCGCCGACACTTTCGAATACTACGGCGGCGCGGCCAACAAGCATTTCGGCGAGACGATTCCGGTCGCGGGAGAGGGCCTCGACTACACTTTGCGCGAGCCGGTCGGCGTATGCGGGCTCATCGTGCCGTGGAACTTCCCGCTTGTGATCGCGGCCTGGAAGTTGGGCCCCGCGCTTGCCTGCGGCAACACCGTGGTTCTCAAGCCTTCGCCTGAGACCCCGCTGAGCGCGCTGGCGCTGGCGAAGCTCGCCGCTGAGGCGGGGCTTCCCGACGGCGTGTTGAACGTGATTCCCGGCCCGGGTCCCGGCTGCGGCGAAGCGCTCGTCACTCATCCGTTCGTGCGTAAGATATCGTTTACCGGTTCGACGGCGACCGGCATCGGCATCATGAAGGCGGCGGCGGACGGAATTAAGCGCGTCTCACTTGAGTTGGGTGGGAAATCCCCGAATATCGTCTTTGACGACGCGGATCTTGATCTGTGTATCGAAAAAACGGTCTGGTCTGTTTTTTACAATGCCGGCCAGGATTGCTGCGCACGTTCCCGCGTTCTGGTCCATCGTAAGATCCAAGACAAGTTTCTTGACGCCCTCGTCGCACGGACTAAAAAACTAGCCGTCGGTCATCCTGAAAAGAAGGGAACTCAGATTGGGCCCATCATTTCGGGGCGGCAGCATGACAAAATCTCGGCGTACATCGCCTCCGGCAAGGCCGAGGGCGCGAAACTCCTGTGCGGCGGCGTTCGGCCCAAGGGCGTGCCGGCGAAGGGTCACTATATGACGCCGGCGATTTTCGCCGGGACCGACGACAATATGTCCATCGTCCGGGAAGAGATATTCGGACCGGTGCTCGCCGTGATTGCGTTCAAGAACGAGGACGAGGCGATCCGGCTTGCGAACGATTCGACCTACGGCCTGTCCGCGAGCCTCTGGACGCGCGACGTCGGCCGCGTCCTGCGCGTCACGCGTGCCGTGCAGAGCGGCGTCATCTCGGTGAACACGAGCTCGAGCGTGCACCTTGAGGCGCCCTTCGGAGGCTACAAGGGCTCCGGCCTCGGGCGCGAACTCGGCCTTAAAGCGCTTGACCTCTACTCTGAGGTCAAGAACGTCTTTATCTCGAACGTCTAGCGGCTATCCTCGGTGCCGGATCATGGCCAGTGGTAAAGCGCGGAGGCGTTGGCGCTCGTGCGGCGGGCGACCTCGTCGAGCGGCAGTCCGTAGACCTCGGAGAGCTTCGTCGCTATCTCGAGAACGGCCGCCGGCTCGTTGCGCTTGCCACGGGAGCTTTGGGGGGGAAGATAGGGCGAATCACTTTCGAGCACGACGGAGCTTATGCCGGCGCGGCGGAAGCCCTCGCGCAGAGCGTCGTTTTTCTTGTATGTGACGGGACCGTCGGCACCGAGCGCGAAGCCCATGGCCGCGCAGGCCTCGGCGTCCTCGGGCGCGCCGGTGAAGCAGTGAATGACGCCCCAGAAACGGCCGCCGGAGGGCTTCCCGGGGAATAGATCTTTCAACATCGGGACAAGATCGGGGTATGCGTCGCGGCAATGAATGACGAGGGGTATGCTCCTGTCGCGCCCGGCCGCGGCGATCGACGCGAACGCGCGCCGTTGAACGTCGTGGGCCGCCGCGGCCTTCGCGTAATCGAGGCCGATCTCGCCGATGGCCGCAGCCTCGGGGGCTGCGTCGAGCGCGGCGCGAAGCTTGGGGAGGAAGGAGTCATCGTAAAGGTTCGCGTAGTAGGGATGCAGCCCCAAAGCGCAACGGACGCCGGAGGGACGAGCGCGCGCGATGGCGACGGCGCGTGCCCACTCGTCGGGATGGTCGGCGATCTCGACGATCCGCGTCACGCCGGCCGCGGTCGCGCGGTCAAATACGGAATTCCGGTCCGCATCAAACTGGGGGTCGCCCAGATGGGCATGTGTATCGACGAAAGTCATTGCCCGGGGAAGCGTGACAGTAAAGACAGGACCTCGGGGTCCCGTTCCTCGGCAAGATAGCGGGCACGGAGTTTGACGGCTTCCGGCAGCTTGGCGAAGTAATGATCGAGAACCATCATCTTCGCGTAGGCGCGGACGGCGGGATTTGGGTCGCGCAGCGCGACCGTCAGCGCGGGCAGCGCGTTCTTGCCCTCGAGGTCGGCGAAGAGGTTGAGAGCGCGGATGCGAACGAGAGGCTTGTCGCTGCCGAGCCAGGAGTCGCGCCGCGAACGGACCGCGTCAAGCTCCTTCTTCCCGATCTCGAACAGAGCGAAGTCGGCGTTTCGGCGCACGATTTCGGCGTCGTCGTCGAGGAGTTCGCCCAGACGCTCGATCCAGCGCGGATCCTTGAATGAGGCCGCGCGCAGGCAGGCCTCGGCACGCAGTGAGGCGTCGTCGAGAGAGAAACGGGCGCCGAGACCCTCTACCGGTGCGTGCTGGAGCAGAGACTCACGGCGCGCATCGAGGATTTCGCGGATGCGGCGCTCGACGGGATCGCCGCCGTCGGAGAAATCGGGATTCTGCCGGTAGAGGGCCAGATAAAACGGCAGGGCGCTCTCGGCGTCGGCGCGCCGCTTGTCGTAAATCTGAGCCAGCTTCGAGGCGCTGTACAGGTCGTCGGGATTGCGATCCCACGATGCGGCAAGCCAGCGCATCGCGCCGTTCATGTCCTTCTGCTGGAGCGCCAGCGCACCCAGAATCTGCGCCGCGCCCCCCTGATTGGGATTCTTGGCGAGGGCCTCGGAGGCGACGGCGTGGGAGAGTGCGAAGTCGCCGCGCGCGAAGAACGCCATGCCCAGGGCCGCGAGTTTTCCGGGATGCTTAGGGTCGTCGTGGTGGAGATCTTCGAGGGCGCTGCGGGCGAGGCGCGCAGATTCTCCGCCATGCGCGTTCTCGTCGCCGGCGGCCAGGCGCGATAGGGCGTCGAGCGATAGCCGGCCCTCGGGCGTGTCGGGGTAGTCTCGTGCGATCTCCTCGTGGATCGGGACGGTCAGCGACGCATCACGAAGGTCCGCGAGGCGGCGACGTATCGCGTCGGCGGGCCCGCCCGCGCCGAGCACGACCTCGGAGTGGGCGCGTCGAAAGGCGTCCTCGCCAAACAGCTGTCGCGCGGCGTACATCACATAAAAGGAGTCGACCGGCCGGCCCGCCTTCCAGAGCGCGTCGCATAGGCGCAGGTGCGAGCGGGGGTCTAACAGGTGGGCGCGGAATTCCTTGCGCGCGGAGGCCAGCCTGCCTTCGGTTTCAGTCCGCGACGCGATGGTCTTGCCCGCGGCGATCCCCGAGAGCGGGGACGACTTGAACCAGCTCATCATGATGATCGAATAGGCGGCGAATGCGACCGCGATCATCAGCACCGCGATTACGATGAGCATGTTCGTCCGGGAAGACGCCTTCACCGCTTCATTATAGAAAAAAGAGTCCACCCCCCGGTGTCCGGGGGGTGGACGTACGGGTCCGACAGGGGGCTTACTTGGAGAAGAACTTCCAGCGCCGTTCCGAGTCTCCGTCGCGGCGCATAAGCATATGCTCCTCGACCTGCGTCCAGGGGTCGGCGTCGTCGATCGGGGCCGTCATGCGCTGCCAAGCCTTTTCGCCTTCTTCAAAGCGCTTGACTAGAGTTTCGAGGTGCGCGACCTCATTGGCTGTCATCGCTTCGGCGGGCGCGGCCTTCAGAACGATGCGGCGCGTGGGGGCATTCTTGACCTTTTTCTTGGTGGAAAGGCGCTGAACCTTCTTTTCCATGAGTGTCCTCCGGGCCGAACCGCTGAAGCGGGCTCGGCGTGTAAGTGTAACGGGACTTTTTCATTTTCGCAAGGGGGTCCTCGGGGTAATTTTTAAATCAGTTTTCCGTGTGGGCGTCGCGAAGGCTGAGCACGATGTCGCGCCAGATGTCGTCTTCTTGGCCCGCGGAAAAGAAGTACATGTGGTCCTGGCCGAGAATGAAGGTCTCCGCGCGAGGGAAGGGGGCAAGGACCGTGACCGAGATGCCGGGCAAGGTGGCGACCTGCATGTTCTTCATCGTGATTTTTTCACCTGCGTTCTTGTATTTGCCCGCGGCCATGCGCGAGAGGTTCGCGATGCCCGTCGGGTTGTTCGGAAACTGGGTCGGGAGCACCTCGAGCTTGACGATGCCGAGCTGTCCGAACAGGCCCTCGTTAATGAAGTTCGTCGGGTCGGTGCCGTTCTTGCAGAAATAAACGATTTGGTGCTGCTTGCTTGAATCGGCGAAATCCGAGACGCCGACGTAGTCCTTCGGCAGGCGCACGATCCAGCCCGCGCGGCCGATGAAGGCGGACTCGCCGGAGGGGTTCTGGGTGTTGCCCTCGGGCGAGCTGAGCTTCGGTTTCTGAGACAGCGCGTAGAACCCGATTGACAATATGATCGCGACGCTGATGCACAGAAACGCGATCGCGGCCAGGTTCGTTTTTACATTCGGCTTCGCCGGGGTCTGAACCGTCGTCGGTACGCGCAGGGCCGAGGCCAGCGAATCGTCGAAGTCCGCGTCGGAGACGCCCTCATCGGCGAGCTGATGACGCAGAATCTCGACCGGGAAGTCCTTCAGGTGGATTCTGAGGTACTCGACGACGTCGGGACGCAGCATCAGCCTCGCTCTTCGGCGACGCGGAGCAGGTAGCGACCGTACTCATTCTTGAGCATCGGCTCGGCGAGAGCGCGTAATTGTTTGGCGTCGATGTAGCCGAGGTTGAAGGCGATTTCCTCGAGGCAGGAGACCTGCAAGGCTTGGCGCTCCTCGATGACCTGGATGAAGGTCGCGGCCTGGAGCAGGGCCTCGTGCGTGCCCGTGTCGAGCCAGGCGATGCCGCGACCCATTTTCTGCACGTGCAGACGGCCTTTCTTTAGATACGCCTTATTCACGTCCGTGATCTCGAGTTCTCCGCGGGGGGAAGGCGTGAGGTTCGAGGCAATGTCGAGCACCATGTTATCGTAGAAGTAGAGGCCGGTCACCGCATAGGAAGATTTTGGTTTGAGCGGTTTCTCGGCGAGGCTGACCGCGCGATTCCTCGAGTCGAACTCGACGACGCCATAGCGCTCGGGGTCCTTGACGTGATAGGCGAATACCGTAGCGCCGGATGTTTGCGCCGCGGCGGAGTGCAGGTGTTCGGGCAGGCCGTGGCCGTAAAAAATATTGTCGCCGAGGACGAGGGCGACTCGGTCGCTTCCGATGAAATCGGCGCCGATGATGAAGGCTTGCGCCAGGCCCTCGGGCTTCGGCTGGATCGCGTAGGAGATGTTGAGGCCGGCCCAGGAACCGTCGCCGAGCAGGCGCACGAAGGACGGACGGTCCTCGGGGGTCGTGATGATGAGGATGTCGCGTATGCCGGCCAGCATGAGCGTGGACAGCGGGTAGTAGATCATCGGCTTATCGTAGACGGGGACGAGCTGCTTGCTCATCGAGCGGGTCGCGGGATAAAGCCGCGTCCCGGAGCCGCCGGCGAGCACGATCCCTTTCAAGCGTTGACTAGACATTCCAATATACTCCCCTAAAAAGAGTGCGCCCGGTCGGACTTGAACCGACGACCAATCCGTTATGAGCCGGATGGGCTAGGGCGTAAAGTCATTCTAACTTAAATACTTTTTCGGTGCGACTGTGGCCAAGCGTGGCCAAGCGAGTCGATGCGTGTATTCGATTTCATCTTTTCGGTTTAAGCAGGTCTTCGATATTATCCGCAGGAAAGAATTCGAATGTCCGGCCCGATCTCGAGATTGTCAGGAAGTTCTTTTTGGCGAGGGAGAATAGATCGTTCCTTGCCGTCTGATATGAGATTTGATGTGTCCTCTGATGGCCGTAGATCGTGTATACCACGCCTGGTTTTTTCAGCGTATTGAGGAGAAGCTCACGCTGACGGCTGTTTAGACCGGAAAATCCGCGAAGCAGCGTCGTCGATTGTCGAATCTCCGCCTGTTTGCGGGCGATGTGTTTCTGGACATCATCAATTGCTAAATGGATGGCTTGCAGGTTGAACATGATGAAGTACGTCGCATCATTTCCCTCGCGTTCGGAGTACAGAAAGGCACGCTTGTATTGCCCTGAGGCCCGCAACACCATGCGCGATAAGGAGATGAATTCGAAAAGCCAATAACCCTTTCGGAGCATATACCAATAGAATACGGCTCGTGCAGTTCGGCCGTTCCCGTCGATATAGGGGTGATCGTAACCGATCCAGAAATGGAGTAGGACGGCCTTGATGAGAGGGTGAATGAAGTAGCCGGGTGTTTCATCGTTGGCAAAGGCGATGAACTTCTCGAGTCGTTCCGGGAGCTCATTTCCTTTCGGAGGATAATGAAGGACGTTTTGATCCGCATCAAATACATGGACGTCATCATCATCGGGACTTTTTCGGAATCGACCCGCTCCATCAGTGTTATCGAGAGTCCCTTCGGTTAAGAGGGTGTGGAGCTCATGAAGGATTTCTATCGTGAGAGGCGAGTTCTTCAGCGTGCGGAGCCGTTCCATGGCCCGGTAATTATTTAGAATCATCCTTTCGGATTTGTCGACCGGCGGCCGTCCCGAACGAAGCATCTCCTTGGCGACGCGGCGTGTGGTGGCCGCACCTTCAATCTGGCTAGAGGCGATGGCTTCTTCCATCAGGGAGCTTGCGATGTATCGATCCCTGGATTGGGTTGAGGGTAGGGTTTCATCCAGCAATAATTGTCCTGGGGCGTTGCGGTCGATTTGATAGAGCCGCTCCTGGACGGATTCTGGGAGCCAGTAGGTGAAGACTTTTCCCGTCGTGTCGAGGAGTGGAAGGACGTTCCTTTTACCCATCGCAGCCCACTCCCTGAACGACCAGGCAAGTTCAGGGGATATGTCGAGGGGCATTGGCCAATATTTAAATCTATCCCAGTAAGGATAGTGCCGGAGACTTTTTCGTAGGAGCTCCTGCACGTCCTGGCGCCCCATTGATTTAAAAAAACCAGAAGGATCTTTAGTGAAGGCGGATTTGAAATCGGGTGGATTTTCTGGTATTTTCATGGCTCAATTCCAATTAATACTAATTAATTATTGATTAGTATATATTGATACTGAGGGAAAGTCAATATCCTAATTTACAATGAATTAGGATATTGAGAGATGGCGGGTCTGAACCGCCGTAAAATTGACTGCCCCTGGCTGGACTTGAACCAGCGACCATCCCGTTATGCCTCCCACTCCGGGTTTCCCCGACCGCAGCATCGCCGCGTTGTAGGCTGGACTATGTCATGCTCCGACAGCATCATCGGAGCCCAAGTGTATAGTCTCTGAACCTTCCCGTTTTTCAGCGGGCTTGGCTGCCGGTTGCCCAATCCCGAGGATTTTTGGCCATCGCGCTTGCCGTTACCGGCTACGCTGTGGCTCCCCAGGCTTAAGGGTGTTCTGGCAGTTTACTCGGTTATCGCCGCCGGTTACCCGACGGCGAGCCCGTACGTCAACGACATCAAGCAGGTTGCTCTAACCAACTGAGCTACAGGGGCGTCGAGGCAATCTTACAACTTTACTTAAGCCTTCGCTCCTTCGCGCTTGTTCTAGAATGTACTCAAGATGAGCCGAAAACAGCGCCCACGATAACTGAAACTGAACGAGCAAAAGCTTGGATCAGCGGGAGGGAACTGGCAAAACGATTCAAATTGACCGTCGCTGAGGGTGAAAGTCACCTGGGGCAACAAGAACGCCGGACGGCAGCTACCCTGCGAGCCGTCATGGCGAACGCAAAACGAAAGATTTTTTGATTTCAGGGTCTTTCACGGGCTGGCGCGACACGACAGATGCTTACGTGATCTTTTGGGTGATTTTGGTGGCGATGGTGTGTTCCTGCCCAAAAAGGTAAAATCGCAATCGAGTCGGAAAATAGTCCTCGAACTCTCGAACTGAGGAAATAGAATGCCTCCCATGTCTCGCATGATGCAGGAGCTCTACGGGCCCGAGGTCGCCAAGCAGGTCTACAATCGGCTGCAAGAGCTCGACCCGGAACTTAATGATATTATCCAGAAAATCGCTTACGATTTCTTCTGGGCGAGACCAGGTCTGAATACCCGCGACAAGAGCCTCGTAACCGTTGTTTCTCTCGTGGTCCTCGGCAAGGAAGAGCAGACCAGGATTCACATCAATGGATTCCTGAATGCGGGCGGCGACCCTGAGGCACTGATTCATGTCCTTGTCCAACTTTCGGGAATCACCCCGCCTGACTCGGTGCGCAATGGGGCAAAGGCTCTCGCGGATGTGTTGAAGATGCGCGGATACCTTGAGCCTCAGATCGACTCGCTGTCTGCTCTCCTCGAAAAGGGTCTTAACGGCGCCTCGGTGGACGCGATCTGGCGTCAGGAAGGCCTGAGTTCGCGCGATAAAAATCTCGTTCAAGTCTCCGCATCCGCGGCCATCGGCAGTCCGGAGGTGAGCAGGGCGGCGATCGTTCAGTTCCTGAATTGCGGCGGGACGCGCGAGGATATCCGGAGCGTCTTAATCCATCAGATCGTCTATTGCGGTTTTCCCACAGCTATGAACGGTTTCGCCGCACTCCTTGACTCGCAGGTGGGATGACTCGTTGAGCAAGAATCCCCGTTACCTTTTGATCGGCGCGTTGGCGCTGATCGCCCTGGTGTTCTTAGTGGTCGGGATTATTGCTTACCAGCAGTTTGATCGCGACCTATTGAAGAGCGAGTCGGCCAACCAGAGGAAGATGGTTCGGATCATCAATCAGTCGATGAATCGGTATTTTGAGACGCTACGGTTCATCACCGAGAACACCGTCTTGAACCCGTCCTTTGACCCGCAGCGGTCGGCCAAGGAGGATACAGCTCGGTCCAAAATGGTCGATTTCAGAACCGCAGCCATTCTCCTCCGGGATAGCGGCGTTCTGCACGTCTTGAGCGCCCCGCGAGCCAGCGCCGGAATCCCCGCCGATCAACTGAGCGGTCCCATCGAGAATTGGAAAATATTCAAGGGGCTTCCCGAGTACGATTCCGCCGGAGGCCTTGTTGCCAAGGAGCGGCGCACGATCGCACGAAACATCCTGAAATCTTTTAAAGACATACATTACGTTTTCGAGATGGATTCCAACGGAGACCTCGTTTTCTTGGAGCCGTTTGAAATTCAGAAGAACATCACCAGCTTCAACTTCGAGTTCCGGGACTATCTTCGGCTTGTGAAGGCCTCTCGTGCCACCGCTATTTCCGAGGGCTACATCAGTCACGATCAGAACCGGACGCAGATCATCACGGTCGCCTCCCCCATCTTCGACGCCACGGGCAAAGTCGCTAAGGTTTTCGCCGCTTCGGTCTCCGCGGCGACTTTAAGAGAACGGGTTTTCCGTTCCCTTAAGGAGAATCTGGACGTGCAGGACGGCACCGTATTTTATCTGGTCGATCGTCATGCGCATGTCGTGGCCAGTAGTAATGGAAAAAACATCTACTTTCCAATAGAAGGTAAGTCGCACGATGAAGAAGATGGCGGCAACCTAAGGGATACGGGATTCTTCAAAGACATCGACTGGACGCCGGACGTGCTTGAGAAAGGCAACGTTTGGGAAAGGAATACGAAGAGCTGGCAGGTAAGCTCGCTCAAGCCGGATTTCTCCGGACGATACGCGAATCTCAATGGGATAGAGGTTTTCGCCACACTCTTCCCAACCGCTATCATAGGCTCCGAAAGCACTAATTGGGGAATCCTTATCGAGGTACCGGTGAGCCAGTTCCTGGCCTCCAAGCGCTCCCTACGCATCGTTTTTCTTATGTCGGGGGCCCTGCTTATCGGGATTCTCTTTGCCCTGTCGATCTACACACTTAAGAATTTCAGCGAGCTTGAGAAGCAGCTGCGTCTCAAAGAGACTGATCTCGTGCGGATAAGTTCGCAGGTGGCTCACGATATCCGTTCGCCGCTCGCCGCGCTGGACTCCGTCCTAGGCAGCGTGACCCGCCTGCCTGAAGGGGAACGACTTCTCATTCGGAGCGCAGTCGGCCGCATCCGCGACATCGCCAACAGTCTTCTCAGTAAGCAGCGCGCCCATGCAGTTGGAGTCGCTTCCGCTGTTCCCGAGGCGGCGTCGCCCCAACTTCTCTCGAGCCTAATCGACCCGGTTGTAAGCGAAAAGCGCCTGCAATTTCGCTTACAGTCCCGTGTTGAGGCTGAGCTGAGGCTTGATGCTTCCTCCTACGGCCTTTTTGCCGCCGTGCAGCCCATCGAGTTCAAGCGGCTGGTTTCAAACCTCGTCGACAACGCGATCGAAGCCTTCGGCGAAGGCGTGGGTGTGGTGATCGTTGGGCTTTCCTCACGCGATGGTCACGCTTTGGTGAGCGTGCAGGACAACGGTAAGGGGATACCGCCCGAGGTTTTGGCCAAGCTAGGGAATCGCGGCGAGACCTACGGCAAGGCTGGCGGCTCGGGTCTGGGGCTCTATCATGCCCGGACCAGCGTCGAGTCCTGGGGCGGGAGCTTCGAGATCGTTTCCGAGGTCGGTAAGGGCACGACGGCGACCGTGGTCCTGCCGTTGGCCCCCAGGCCGGACTGGTTCGTGCCGGAGATCAGGTTGACGCCCGGTAAGGCTGTGGTGATCCTGGACGACGACGCCAGCATCCACCAGATTTGGCAGGGGCGGCTTGATGTTTTGATGGCGGCCGCGCAAGGCCTGGAGATCGTCCATGTCTCATCGCCGGGTGAGATACGAGGTTGGGTTAAGGATAACGAGGTCAAGGCACGGCAGGCTCTGTATCTGTTCGACTACGAGCTGCTGGGTTTTCGCGAGACGGGGTTGAGCCTGGTCGAGGAACTCGCCCTTGGTGAGCGCGTCGTTCTGGTGAGCAGCCGCTACGAGGAGTCGGAGGTGCTGGCGGGATGCCGGAGGCTCAAAGTGCGATTGATCCCCAAGGGGCTGGCGGGGTCGGTGCCGATGCGCGTGGAGGCGGCGGCACCGGCGGTGACTTCCGTGAGGGAGCGTCTCGACGCAGTGCTGATTGATGACGATCCCCTGGCGTGCATGACCTGGAAGATGACCGCATCGCGGCTGGGTAAGAAGTTTCGTGCCTTTGCTTCGACGAAGGAGTTCTTCGAGGAGGCCGGGGGGATTGACCGCGAAACGCCGGTGTATGTGGATGCAGAACTCTCAGATGGTGCGAAGGGCGACGTCGAGTCCTTGAAAATTCATGAACTTGGTTTTGTCGAGGTTTACATCGCGACGGGACACGAGCCAGAGAAGTTTTCCGGGCTACCCCACCTGCGCTCCGTGGTCGGCAAGGCGCCGCCGTGGGGAGGCGAAGGCTGATTGGTTCTCTCGCCGGTTATTCGCGCCGACGCCGAGCTCCTTGCGGTATTGCGTGATTGAGCGACGTGAAAGTTTGACGCCGTGGAGTTCGTAAATCGCCGCGCGCAGGCCCTCGTCGGAGAGCTCTGGACGCGCCAGGGCCAGGTCGTGGAGTTGGTCTCGGAGCAAGGATTTTCTGCTCGGCACGAAGGCCGAGAGCGCGGCCTCCAGGCCCCAAGGCAGTTCGACTGATTTGTTGGCGATGAGGCGGTTGAGTACGCTTGGCGAGATGTCGAGGCGTTCAGACAGCGCTTTTTGCGTGAGCGGCACCCGGCGCTTAGCGTCGCCGCTGATGAGATAGTCGGCCTGAGTCTCGAGGACGGCTTCGAGAACGCGGTAGAGCGTCGTCTTGCGCTGGTCGATGTATTCTAGCTCTCGCAGAAGCGTCTCCGCGCGTTTCGCGTCGCGGGGGGACAGGCCTTGGGCGAGGTCGCGGCGGCGATCTTCGTTGATTAAGTATCGCCTGTCCCATATTTCGCGGTGGAAGAATCCGAGGACCGGCCTGCCATCCTCGATCGCGATGCCGGCCAAGGCGCTCAAAGTGGGCTCTTTGGCGGCCTGCGGCGCGGGGGCCTCGAACTCACTTTGTATGTAGAGCTTGTCAACGAACTCGCGCAAGCGGCGGGCGTCTTCGTTATTAATGCCGCACAGCTTGGCGCGCTGCGCGTCGGTGTGACCATTGTCGCCGAGAAAGATGGCCGCGAAGTCCTCCGGGCCGATGCTCCGCATGAGCTTCGCCAAGTCGCCGTTTCCATCTGTGAGCTCTGGCAGGCCCTCGCTTGAGGTTCGTAATGCGCGGCCCGCGAAGCGGCGATTGACGAAACGCGCGTGCTCGGGGGCTTGTCGCGTAACGACGCCGTATTCCAGGAGACGCCTGAACAGGGCGCCCGTCTCGAGGGCGACGACGCGGCACTCGAGCTCAAACTCGGGCGCTTCGAGCAAACGGGCGAGCTTCATCTGCCCGTGAACACGGGCACTGGTCTTTGTGCCGAGTCTCAGTCTCATGGCACGCGCTCGAAGGCGGCGAGCTCATCGGCAAGGGCGCGGGCTTGGGTGACCATCAGCGCCAGGAGTTCTTTATATTCCGGTGCGGGGGCGGTCGGAAGGAGCTTGGCCGCATCTTTGAGGCTCGAACACTTCGAGTTGACGGCATGGATCAGTGTATCGAGATTCACGGCTCGCTCCGTTTGCCGCGCATGCGCGCGAGCGACGAGTAGAGAAGGCGGGTTGAAATCTTGAGGTCGGAGAGAACCTTCGTCTTCTTGCCTCCGTTCTCGGCTAAGCTTCTCCGAATTATCTCATCGGAGAAGCGGTCTACGGTCTGCCCCAGACCGTTTTCGAGCGCGCAGCGGTATTGCTCCTCGCTGGTGAAAGCACCCGATGTTCCGTGCTCGGCGCGTACGGTCCTGAGAAGGTGGTCGACCTCTTGGGGGGCGATGAGGCCCTTCTCTCCGGCGGCCAGGAGCTCGACGAAGCGCTTGACTTCGCGCACGTTTCCGGGCCAATCGTGAGCGAGTAGTCGCTGTTTGGAGTCGGGCGTGAAGGCCAGACGCTTGCCGCCGCGACCGAGCGCGGTGATCAAGGGGAGGATGTCGCCTTTGCGCCGGGCCAACGCTTTTAGCTCCACGGTCAGGCCGTGTATACGTTGGAAAAAGTCGAAGCGCATCTTGCCCGCCTTGATCAGGCTCTGCATGTCCTCGAGTGTGGCGCTGATTACGCGGAAGCGCGAGGTCTCCGCCTTGTCCGAGCCGAGCGGATGAAACGAACGCTCTTCGATGGCCTTGAGCAGCTTGCTCTGCATCTTCAGACTCATCGAGCCGATCTCGTCAAGGAAAAGAGTGCCCTGGTCCGCCGCGAGAAGCTTCCCTTTATGGCCGTCGTTGGCGCCGGTGAAGGCGCCCTTTTTGTAGCCGAACAGTTCGGCCTCGAGGAGGTCCTCGGTGTAGGCCGAACAGTTGATGGCCACGAAGGCGCCCGCGCGGCCGGAGTGATCGTGGAGGATGCGAGCGAGGTTGGTCTTGCCCGTGCCCGTGGGGCCGAGAATGAGGATGGGTAGCTCCGACGGCGCGTACTTGAGCGCCTCCTTGACGCAGGCGCGTGTCTCCGGATCCGCGGTGACGAAGCGCTCGGAGAAGACGTCGCTCTTCGATCCTTCCTTCTTAATGAGGTAGCGTGCGATCACGGAACCGATGTTGCTGACCTCGTTTCCCTTGGAGTAGAAATCGTCGCAGCCGAGTTCGTAGGCGCGTTCAATCACGGTCTCGGCATCGTGGCCGGACATGACCACGGAGTATACGCCGCGCGCGATTTTATTAAGTTTCTAACGCCCTTCCGACAATCGCCGACCATCAAAGGCGTTAACTTCCTCGAGATCATCGACATCACGGGTGATCAGCGCGGGCGGTAGTTCTGTATTCGCGCAATCCAGCTTTTTTCCCAACGCCGATCGCCTTCCGCCCGTTCCGGAGGGGCATGGACGACCCGGTTGTGCATGACCGCCTCGGCCGAGTCCGCGAAGGCGTCGAGCGCCGTGGGGCCCGCGGCGTCCCCCGTCATGCCCTGCAGAACCTGTAGCAGTCCCCAGTGCACGAATTTCCCCGGTTCGGTGACGCTGGGATAAGTTTCCTTGGGATTGACGCCCTCGCCCTTAAAGTTGACGTAATCTACCAAGTTGAAAAGCCCGCCGTGTGAGCAGGCGACGCGATAAAATTGACTCTCCACACGGGCACGCTCTCCTTCGGGTACGACGGCCAGCATCTTGGGCAGGGAGTCGACCATGCGCTGCGCGGAGAACCGGGCCTGAAGATCTACGGTCTTGGCGAGGAAGTCTTTAAGCTCCTTCATCCGCGGACTGTCATCGGCCGCGAACTGCTCGGGCTTCATGCCCCATTTGTCGGGGGGGGACTTTCGTATTTTCTCAGGCGCGACGGTCTCGCCGAAGAATTCCGCGCGCGTCTTCCACGGCGCCGGTGGCTTGGAGCGCAGCCATTGCGGGACGTCGGCGCCCTTGGAGAGCATGAAGTCGATGAGTGGGGGAAAAGATTCCTCAAAGGGCACTTTGAGGTCTTTGTGGAACCAGAGATAGTTGTTGATGCCGAAGGAGGAGCATTCCCCGGTGTCGTCCCACCAGGCCAGGATTTTGCCTCCACCCTCGAGCATCCAAATCCTACGGCCCATATCCGCCGCTTCAGCGTCGCTGATGCCCTCGACGCACCGTGGCCCCTGCACGCGAGCAGTCGGCGCCTGGGCGCAGGCGCCGCAGGCCAGGAACAGGAGCGGAAGCGAACGTAAAAAGCGCATCGTAGTCAAGGATACCTTGACGGCACGGTATGATGACATTAAACTTAAGGTCTAGGAGATTCCTTGTCTAAACTCGATCAGGCCGGCGATGCGATGAACTGGATGTTTCCGACGCTTCCATACATCATCCGCATCTCTTATAAGGGCCAAAGTCGGGTCGTCGGCTCCGGTCCCGAGAAGGTCGAGATGGCTTGCAAAACCGAAGAGGCGGTCGCGGCCCTGGCGAGACAGGATTTATCCGAATTCCTCGACCACTACGTGCTGTGCGACGTCGACCTTAACGGCGACATGTACGCTTTCGTCGGCGCGCGCAACTTCGTTCGTCAGGACCAGCTATGGCGCATCAAGCTCAAGCACCAACTGCGCTATGTCACGACGGCGTTGTTCCCCTCGGGCATCCGGCGCAAACTGCGAGCGGTGAGTTCACACTACGACCTGCCCAACGAGTTCATTCTCTCCTACCTGGACAAACGGACGAAGGCGTATTCATGCGCGATGTGGAAGGACCCGTTCAAGATTGGAAACCTCGACGACCAGACGCTCGACGATGCCCAGTTCGACAAATTCGATCAGGCGCTGACCGCCCTCCAGGTCCAGCCGGACGACAAGTTCATCGACATCGGCACCGGTTACGGCTTCGCTCCGTACCTCGCGGAGACCAAGTACGGCTGCAAGAACACTCTCGGGATTACTTTGTCGAAAAACCAGGTCGACGATGGGTTCTCGGAAAACCTCAAGCTGCTTCATTACCTCGAGGTGCCCGCCGACGGCAGCTTCGACAAGCTTCACACCTGCGGCATGATCAGCCATCTCGACCGCTCCGAGATCGAACGCTATTACCGGCACTGCTACGGCCTGCTTAAGAGCGGCGGCAGGGCCTGGTTTCACGCGATCATCCCTCCGGCCAACAACGCAGGCCTGACCAACTATACGACAATCTCGGGCACGTTCTCGCAGAAGTATGTTTTTCCCGACCACTTCCAGTTCCCGATCCACGTGCACTTGAAGATTATCGAGAAGCTTGGCTTCCGGGTGAAGCACGTCAACTTCCGTTACGGGCATTACGCGAAGACTTTGAGGTACTGGTACAAGCTTTATGTCGAGGGTCTTCCGAAAACCAGGCACATGATCACGCCCATGATTGAGCGCGCCTGGCATCTGTACCTGACCTTTGCCTCTGTGGTCGATGGTCCGCAATCGGTGCTCAAGCAGATCCTCTGCGAGAAACCCTGAGGTGCACCCGATTTTATGGCGCTTCGTCGACGGCTCCACAATTTCTTCGTACTCCGTCCTGACCGCGCTGGGCTACCTGACCGGCATCGTCTGGCTGCGTACCCAGGTCAAGAACATGAGGGTCACGCCGGCTTTATTTTATTCCCTAGTGGGAACCCTGCTTGTCGCGGCCTTGTCGGGCGGTAAGCTCGGTTTCATCATCGTCGAATGGCGAGAGGTCGTTGCCGATTCCGGGCCGATGCGCCTCGAGTGGAACACGGGCTGGATGTTCTGGTCGGGCTTCCTGCTTGCCTGTCTCGCGGGCTCTTTTTATCAGGTTTGGTACAACAAGACGCACCGACCGCGCGCCTACCTGCCCGTGGCCGATTACTTCGCGGCGGCGCTTGCGATGGGCCACGCGATAGGACGCATCGGATGCTGGACCGAGGGCTGCTGCCACGGGCGCCCGACCGGCTTGCCTTGGGGCTTGGCGTTCACGGGCCGAGCGTCCAGTGTGCCGCCGCACCTGTTCGGCGTGCTTTTGCACCCGACCCAACTGTACGAGGCGTTCGGTGAGGCCGTCGCCGCTGCGATCTTTATCGGCTGGGTGCTGCCAAGCATACGCGCGGGCAAGCTTCGCTATGGGACCGCGTTTCTCGGCTACATTCTCTACTACTCGGTCTTGCGGTTTTTGATTGAGTGCCTGCGCGGCGATGACCGCGGAGAATTTCTTTCGTCGGCGCTGTCTCCGTCGCAGTGGGTGTCTCTCGTCGCGGGCTCGGTGGCCGTGTGGGTTCTAAGGACGCGCGGTGTCATCGAGCGCGAGCCTGGGAAGCGCAGCCTTTACGCCGACGGCAGGCCCTAACTCTTGCCCGCCCTAAGGCCGATGCTCTCGAGGAAGGCGTCCTCGTTGGGCTCGCGGCCGAGGAAGGCCTTGAGCGACTCCATCTCGTCGCGCGACGAGCCGCGTTCGAGGATCTCAACCCGGTAGGATTTTCCCAAGGCAGGGCTGAGAACACCATCTGCCTTGAAGCGCGAGAACATGTCCTCGGCGTACACCTTGGACCATAGGTAGCCGTAGTAGCCCGCGTCGTAGCCCATCAGGTGGCCGAAGCTCGCTTCGGGGTGAGTGCCTTCGGACGTCGGGATCATCGCGATGTCCTTGGCCAGGCGCGCATAGGCCGCGGTCGTGTCGGAGGGCGGAGTGCCGTGGTAGATCTGGTCTACCGACCCGAACAGGAGCTGGCGCAGGTTGACCAGTCCGGAGTTTACGTTCTTGGCCGCGAGCATCTTGCCCAGCAGCTCGTTGGGCAACTTTTTTGAGTGGTCGCGGTAGTGGCCCGACAGCGACTGCAGGACCTCGCCCTCCCAGACCCAGTTCTCGAGCATCTGAGACGGGGCCTCGACGAAGTCACGCGCTGTCGCCGAGCCCGCGAAGCGTCCGTAGCGCGCCTTGGTCAAGGTCTGGTGCATGATGTGGCCGAACTCGTGAAAAAACGTCTCGACCTCGTTGTGCGTGAGCAAAGAGGGGCGGTCCTTCGTAGGCTTGTTGAAGTTGGCGACCATCGCGGACACCGGCTTCTGGTAGCGCCCGTCGGCCAGCATGCGGCCCGTGATCATCGAGAACGCGGCGGCGTGCTTGTACTTGCCCTCGCGCGGGAACAGGTCGAGGTAGAAGTATGCGATCGGCTCGCCGCCCGCGGCGTCGGTGATCTCAAAAAGCTTCACGTCGGGGTGCCATGTCGCGGCGTCCTCGATGTGGCGGAACTTGAGTCCGAGGAGCTTTTGATAGACGCCGAGCATCTGCTCGGTCACGTAGTCGGAGGGAAAATATTCCTTGATCTTTTGTTCGTCAACGGAGTACTTGGCCTTCTTGAGCTGGTTATTGTAGTAGCGCCAGTCCCAGGCGTTGAATCGGTTGTCTGAGGCGCGTCCCTCGAAGACGGATTTGAGGGACTCGAGCGTCTTCAACTCGTCGGCGCCGAGGATCTTGAGCTTCTTGCGCAGGCGGGCGATGAAGGCGGCCACCGTCTTCGGATCCTTCGCCATACGGTCTTCGAGGACGAAATGCGCATGCGTCGGATAGCCGAGCAATTTCGCGGCTTTGAGGCGCAGTGCGAGAACGTCCTTGAGGACCGGCAGGTTCAGGCGCGCGGCGCGGTTGTTGAACTTGGCCTCCATGACGCGGCGCGCGGCTGGGTTGGAGGAGTTGTCCATGAATGGGAAGTAGTCGGGGTAATCGAGGCTGATCTTGTGCTTGCCGTCGACTATTTCGAGGCGGGAGACGAAGTCCTCGGGCAGGCCGTCGAGCTCGGATTTATCAAACAACGCGAAGTCCTTGTATTCGTTGATGTTCCTGCCGAACGTCGCCTCGAGCTCGACGAGCTTCTTGCGCAGGTCGGTGACCTCCCGGCGCTTCTCTTTCGGCAGTTCGAGACCGGAGCGCTTGAAGTCGAGCAACTCCTTGTTGACGAGGCGCTTTGACTCACCGGGCAGCGCCTCGCCTTTGGCCGCGTACTCCTTGAGCGCGCGGTACAGGTCCTCGCGTGAGTACATGTCCACGGAGAACTGACCGAGCAGGGTCTCGCACTCGTTTCCGGCGTCGCGCACGGAGGAGGAGATCGAGACGTATTTTAGGAAGGTGTTGGATGCGGTGTCGTCCGAGAGGCCGGAGCCGATCTGGTCGAGCGCCCAGGGCGTGTTGTCGAACGTGCGGTTGGCCGCCGGCATGCGCGCGACCTCCTCGAGCGCGGACTCGGCCCGCTTCTTGGCCGAGCGGCAGTCCTCCATCAGCTCGGCCGCCGTCGGCTCATAGCGCAAAGTCGACGCGGGGATGAATGGGAGGGATGCGGCCGACGCGACGGATGACAAAACGAGCAAGAGGAGGGCGTGTTTCATAGGGGGGATGATATCAAAACAGAAAAGTCGATGAAGCGAGGGTCCGGGGGAAGATCTACTTTTTTTCAGGTTTTGCGGTCATGCCGTTCCGGCGAACCTTTTCCCAGCGGATGGCTCTTTCGTCCTTTGGAACCGAGACCAGCAGGAAGGGTGCGGTCGTCCCGTCCGCGAAGGATTCGCCCTCGCCGGGGCCTTCTTCGAACCAGCGCAAGAGATATCGCTCCTTTTCCGCGGCGATGCCGATCAATCTCGCGCGGTAACCCGACGTCGGGCGCGGGCCGGCGAACACCGCGGCGACCCGGGCCTTGGTGAAGTCGATCGTGGGGGGCGTTTCGCGCGAGAGGCGTCCCCAGAGTTCGGCCCAGACCGCGGCGTCCGACACGACACGCTCGCCGGTCTCGACGGCTCCGCCGTACGCCCCGCTCCAGACCCCGGGAGCCTCTTCAACCGCGCCGAGCATTCTGCCGGACTCTCGTCCGGGGAGTATGATGGCCGTGGAGCCCGGCAGAGACACGCTCTTGTCGCGCGCGCCTTCGATGCCGCGGCGCATGCGGGAGAGTTCGAGGCGCATCTCCTTGAGCTGCGCCATACGCATTTTCCTCTCAACCGCGGACAGCGGAGATGGAGAGCCGCGGTTCTCCTGGTTGGCGTCGCCTCCCTCGATGTGCTTGCTGATCTGCTGGATGCCCAGCTCGGAGGTTTCCCGGCGAAGGTTGGCGGCCTGCATCTCGTTGGTATAGCCGGTCGTGGCAGCGTCGAGCGGGGTCAAGATCAGCGACGAGGACGGCTCGGGTGCGGACAATTCCGGCGTCTCGGCCGGGATCTCTACGGGAGCGCGCTGACACGCGGCTGCGAGCAGCAGTGTCGCGGCCAGTGCGAGGGGACTATTTGACCTTTGGACTGCCAAATTTCAACTTGAGCCGTCGCGCCACGAAGGACGGGACGAACTGTTCGGTGCCGGCGCCCAGACGTGCAACCTCGCGCACCATGGATGAGGCGAGGTAGGTGTACTGATCATCCGGCATCAGGAAAATGGTCTCGACGTCTTTGTTGAGGCGGCGGTTGAAGGACGCGAGTTGGAACTCGTAGTCCATGTCGGAGACCACGCGCAGTCCTCGGATGAGGACCTTGGCCTTTTTGAGGCGCATGTAATCGACGAGCAGTCCTGAGATAATGTCGCAGTCAACGTTGGGTAAATTGCGGATGGACTCCTCGATCATTTCGATGCGATCCGAAACGGAGAACACGTTCCTTTTGGAAGCGTTGCTTGACACCGCGACGATCACGTGATCAAAAATTTTAGAGGCACGCTGGATGATGTCGAGATGTCCGCGCGTGAGGGGATCGAAACTGCCGGGGTAGATCGCCATTCGGCTCATGAACGCAGTATAACGGCGCGCTACCCTCTTGTCAACGTACGCTGGGTTCGTTTTGGCCCACGGAGAAGTAGCGGGCCTTCGGGTGGTGGAAGACGAGGGCGGAGACGGTGGCCTCCGGCTCCATCATGAAACCATCGGTGAGCCGGACGCCGCAGTTCTTCTCGGGGTCTAGGAGCTTAAAGAGGATCGTCTGGTCCTCGAGGTTCGGGCAGGCCGGGTAGCCGAAGCTGACTCGTATGCCTCGATACTTGCCCTGGAACTTCTCGCGGATGCTCATGCCGGGCGCATCGCCGATGCCCCACATTTTTCGGATGCGGTCGTGCAGGAGCTCGGCGAAGCCTTCGGCGGCTTCGATCGCGATGGACTGCAGGGCGTGCGACTTGAGGTATTCGCCGTCATCCCGGTATTTGTCGGACAGCTCTCGAATGCCGGCTCCGCAGGTCACCACGAACATCGCCGCGTAGTCCCGGCCCGTTGCGGCCGGGCGGATGAAGTCGGCCAGGCACAGGCGCTCGCCGGCGGGCTGGCGCGGGAAATCGAAGCCGGCCAGGGGCGCCGGCGCCGAGGGTGACTCAAAAAGATTCATGCGGGCGCCGGCGGCCTCGACGGCGAAGAACTTGAATACGGCCTTTGGCTTGATGAGGCCCTTGGCCAGGATCTCGTCCTGGAGGGCGAGTACGCGCTTATGAAGCTCGACGGCTTTCGGGTTCTTGTCCTTGAGATGCTGCTCCAGGTTGCCGCGCAGGCCGAGATGTTTGCCGTACAACATGATCGGGTTGATATATCGGAAGATCTCGTCGACGGGGAAATCGGAGAGCGCGTGGAGCTTGAGGTCGGGCGGCACGGGGGGCTCTTCGTGGACGATCTCTACCTTCGGCGCCGCGGGGCTCGGGGTCGCCGCGGCTGACGGCGCGGTCGTCTCGGCGCGCAAATATTCCTGGACCTCCCTGTTCTTCGCGAGCAAAATTTTTTTCTTCTCGCCGAAGTAGTCGTTGACGATCGAGAGTCCCGTCATCGCGTCTTTCGCGTAGAACACCGGGCCGTCGTATGAGAGCGCGATGCGCTTCGCCGTGAAGCGCGCAGACAGCGCCGCGCCGCCGACGAGGATGGGCAGGCGGATGCCCGCGGCGGTCAGATCGTCGGCGGTGACGACCATCATCTGCGTCGACTTGACCAGAAGGCCGGATAATCCAATCGCGTCGGGCTGATGCGCGCGGACCGCCTCGAGGAGCTGCGCGGGCGCGATCTTGATGCCGAGGTCTACGACCTTGTAGCCGTTGTTCTTGAGGATGATGTGGACGAGGTTCTTGCCGATGTCGTGTACGTCGCCTTTGACGGTCGCGAGCAGAATCGTCGCGCGCGTGGACGCGTCGGCCAAGGTCATGTGAGGCTCGAGATGGGAGACGGCGGCTTTCATCACCTCGGCCGACTGGAGGACCTCGGCGACGATCATGGTGTTGGCGCCGAACAGGCGGCCGACCTCGTCCATGCCGGCCATGAGCGGGCCGTTGATAATTTCGAGCGGTTTGAGAGTCTTGAGAAACTCGTCGAGGTCGGCCTTGAGGCCTTCCTGGGAGCCCTCGACGACATTTTTTGAGACTCGTTCGTGGATGGGAAGTTTCAGCCGTTGCGACGGGCTCTTTTCGACGGTCTTGGCCAAACGGAAGTGCTCGCAGAATGCGGCGACGGCGTCGAAGCCGGCGGGATGCGTTGGATCTCCGGGGCCTTTCCAGGAGAGGAGATCCCAGCAAAGCTTGATCTCCATTTCGGGAATTTGAGCATACCGGGCGAGTTTCTCGGCATTCACGATGGCGAGGTCGAGTCCGGCCTCGACGCAGCGGTGGAGGTAAACGGAGTTGAGAACCTCTCGTCCGGCGGCGGGAAGTCCGAAGGATACGTTGGAAATCCCCAAAATGGTTTTACAGCGCGGCATCGCCGCCTTGATGATCCGAATGCCCTCGATGGTCTCGACGGCTGAGCCCCAGTAGTTTTTGTCGCCGGTGCCCGCGGGAAAAACCAATGGATCAAAGATAATATCTTCCGGGGAGATGTCATATTTCGTGGTGAGCAGATCGAAAGATCGCTTCGCGATCTGTAGTTTACGCTCGCGCGTCAGGCCCATGCCCATGACCTTGTCCTCATCGATCGTGCCGACGACGAGGGCGGCGCCGAACCGGTGGACAAGCGGAATGACAGCCTCGAAACGCTCCTCGCCGTCCTCTAAATTTATCGAGTTGAGGATGCACTTGCCGGGGGCGCGCTTCAGGGCCTCTTCCATGACCTTGGCGTCGGTCGAGTCGATCATGAATGGGACCTTGACCTTGTGCACGGCCTTCTCGAAGAAGGCGATCAGGTCTTCCTTCTCGTCGCGGTCAGGGTTGGCCAGGCAGACGTCGATGATGTGCGCGCCGGCACGGACCTGGTGGCGGGCCAGCTCGGCGGCGGACTCGTTGTCCCCCGCGACGATCATCTCCTTGAACTTGCGCGAGCCGATGACGTTGGTGCGTTCACCGACGATCAGCGGGCGGCGATCCTCATCAAGCGGGAGGGACTCCATGCCGGAGACCGAGGAGCGGCGTGGTTTATGAGCACGACGGGGAGGCTTTCCAGCGACGACGGCGGCCATCAGATTGATGTGCTCGGGGGTGGTGCCGCAGCAGCCGCCGATGATGTTCACCCAGCCCTCATCCGCGAACCGGCCCACTTTTTTAGCGACCATGGAGGGGCTCTCGTTATAGACCCCGTTCTCATCGGGCAGGCCGGCGTTCGGATAACAAATCGTAAAGGCGCGTGTTAACGAAGATAACGTGCGCAGGTGGTCAGTCATGAAGTCCGGACCCGTGGCGCAGTTCATGCCGATGGCGAGGAGGTTGAAATGAGCGACGGCGTCGGCCAGGGCCGCTATGTCCTGGCCGCCGAGCATGGTGCCCATTGTCTCGATGGAGACCGAGAGTATCACGGGAATCGAGCGGTTTGCGTCGCGGAAGGCCGTGTAGACGCCGTTGATCGAGGCTTTGATGTTGATCGTGTCCTGCTGGGTCTCGAGCAGGACGAGATCGGCTCCGCCATCGAGCAGGCCCGTGGTCGCTTCGCGGTAGCTTTCGAGGACCTCGTCGTAGGTGATGCCGCCGGTCACCGAGATCGCCTTGGTGCCGGGTCCGAGAGAGCCCGCGACGAAGCGGGGCTTGTCCTTGGTCGCGTGCTTAGCGGCGGCTGCGCGCGCGAGTTCGCAGGCCTTCTTGTTGATCTCGCGGACCTTCGTCTCGAGCCCATACTCGGCGAGTACGTGGCGGATCGCGCCGAAGGTGTTGGTCTCGACTATGTCCGCGCCGGCTGCGAAGTAGGTTTCATGCACGGCCGCAATCACATCGGGGCGGGAGAGGACGAGATTTTCGTTGCAGCCCTCGAGGTCCTCGCCGCCGAAGTCGGCCGCCTTGAGGTTGCGGGCCTGGAGCATGGTGCCCATGGCGCCGTCGAGCACGAGGAGCCGGCGATGG
>JBBTJN010000204.1:0-38765 GCA_038059415.1 Elusimicrobiota bacterium
CGATCCGGCCGTAGTCGGGATTGAGGCCGTGGCCGACGGCGAAGCAGGAGAAGTCCTCCATGTCGCCGGTGGCGGCATGGGGCCAGATCACGCAGGCGTCGCCGGGGCCGTCATGGCGCACGCCTTGCAGGGGCTTGATGAGCAGGCCGCCCTGGACCTCGTGGTCGTACTGGCGAATCACCCACTCGCGTGAGCAGACGTTGAGGTGGCCGATCATCGCGCTCAGGGCCTCGCTGGCTTTCTTGACGATGCCGCCCGCAGGCTTCGCGGCGGGGGAAACGGTCCAGGTCGCCTCGCGCTCGACGCGCGGCAGGCCGTTGTGGAGAAACTTCATGTTGAGATCGACGATCGTCCGCTCATGGTGGACGACTTCGAGGCGGCCTGTTTTTGTGAATTCGCCCAGCACGGCGAGTTCACAGCCTTCCGCGGCGAATACGGCCCCAAGAGCTTTTAGATTTTTGGGCGGAACCGAGAGGACCATGCGCTCCTGCGATTCGGACAGCCATATCTCCCAGCTGTCGAGGTCGGAAACCTTGAGTGGGGCGTTCTCGAGGCGCACGCGCGCGCCGCAGTCCGAGCCGAGCTCGCCGATCGCCGACGAGAACCCGCCTGCGCCGCAGTCGGTGACCGAACCGTAGAGCTTCTTGTCGCGCGCGATGAGGAGGGCGTCGAGGACGCGTTTCTCCTGGATCGCATGACCGATCTGCACCGCGGAGGAGGGTGCGTCCGCTGCGAGGTTTGCGGAGGAGAAGGTGGCGCCATGCAGGCCGTCGCGGCCCGTGCGACCGCCGACTGAGACGATCAGGTCGCCGGGCTTGACTTCCTTCTTGACGGCCCACTGAGGCATGATGCCGACGGTGCCGCAAAACACGAGGGGGTTGAGGCGATACTCGTCGTCGAACCAGATGCCGCCGCCGGCCGTGGGGATGCCCATGCGGTTGCCGTAGTCGCGCACGCCGGCAACGACGCCGCGCAAGGTCCGCGTCGGATGATGCGAGCCTGCGGGGAGCGCGCCCTTGTAGTCGGGGCGGCCCAAGCAGAAGGTGTCGGTGTTAAGGACGGGCTTGGCGCCGAGACCGACGCCGAGGATGTCTCGGACCACGCCGCCGACGCCGGTGGCGGCGCCGCCGTAGGGCTCAAGCGCCGACGGGTGGTTGTGGGTCTCGACCTTGAAGGCGAGGGCCCATTTTTTGCCGAACGCGACGACGCCGGCGTTATCCTTAAAGAGGGAGAGGCACCAGGGCTTCTTGACCGATTCGGTGGCCGCTACGATCGTTTCCTTGAACAAGTTCATGATGGTCCGAGACTTCTTGCCCTCGGTGTAGCGGATCGGGGAGGTAAAGGTCTTGTGCTTGCAGTGCTCGGACCAGGTTTGCGCGATGGTCTCGATCTCGGCCAGGGACGGCTCTCGCTTCAGCGCCTTGAAGTGCGTCTGGATCGCGGCCCACTCGACATCGGAGAGCGAGAGGTGGCGCTGGGAACCGATTACGCGCAGTTCCTTGGGAGATTTGCCCAGGAGGGGGAAGGAGTCCGAAGCGGCATCGGCGATCTGGTTCAAGGGTGGGCCTCGGTGACGACAACTCGGTGGATGAGCGGATTGGCCAGGGACTTGGCCACGGCCTTCTCGACCTGCGCCTTCAAGGCGCGGCCGTTGAGCAGGTAAAGCATCGCGCAGTGCGCGGCCGTCGGGCGAGGCAGGCCGTTCTCGACGATCGCCTCGATGACCGTGTCGCCGACGGGATCACAGACGGTGGCCTTGAGCCAGACCTCGACGCGCCAGAAATTCATGCCGTTCATCGGCGAGGGCGAGGTCGCAAGCAGGCGAAATTCCTGGGTCACGGCGTCGCAGAGAAGCTCCTTGCCGGCCTGGTGAGCCTGGATCGCGGACAGCGCGCCGGTGATCTCGTAGATGCGGCCCGTGCGGACTTCCTTAAGGTTGGACAGGCCCTGTTCGCGGAGCAAAGCCAGCGCGGCCGCGCCCTCGGCGTCGTTGAACTCATTTTTGAGTTTTACCTCGATGAGGTGAATATTCGCCGGTTGCGGCTTACTGCTCACTGGGTCACCTTGTTCAGGAAGTCGCGATAGCGAGATAACGTGCCGTCAACAACGTCGGCCGGCAGCGCGGGGGCGGGGGGCCTCTTGTTCCAGCCCGATTTCTCAAGGTAATCGCGCACAAATTGTTTATCAAAGCCGTCGGGAGTATGACCGGGCTTCCAGTCGCGTTTCTCCCAGACGCGGGAGGAGTCGGGCGTGAGAATCTCATCGATAAGACATAATTTTTCGTTGATAAATCCGAATTCGAACTTCGTGTCGGCAAGAATGAGGTCGCGCTTGGCTAAGTGCTCGGACGCCACGGCGAAAATCCGAAGGGTGAGTTCTTCCAGGGTTCCAGCCAGATTCGTTCCCACCATCTCGGCCAGCTTTTCGCGTGAGATATTTTCATCATGGCCTTCATCAGCCTTCGTCGCGGGCGTAAAAATGGGCGAAGGCAATTTGTCGGCCTCCTTGAGTCCCGCCGGAAGCGAATATCCTGCGATGGCGCCGTTCGTTTTATATTCTTTCCAGCCTGAGCCCGCCAGATACGCGCGCGCCACGCATTCCGCGTCGATGCGCCTGGCTTTATGCACCAGCATCATTCGGCCGTCGAACCGGCTTTTATCGAGGTGCGCGCCGCTGGGGAGGGCCTTCTGAATCACGTCGAAGTCCGCGGAAATCAGGTGGTTCGGCACGACATTTTTCGTGAGTTCGAACCAGAACAAGGCGGCCGTCGTCAGGATTTCACCTTTGCCTGGAATCAGCGTCGGCAAAACCACGTCGAATGCCGACAAGCGGTCCGACGCGACGATCAGGAGGCGCTCGCCCAGGTCGTAGACGTCGCGCACCTTGCCCCGGCGGAGGAGCTTGAGGTCCGGAATATCAACGGAGGCGGGCGAGGATGTCATTATTCCCATTCGATCGTCGCGGGCGGTTTGGACGAAATATCGTAGGCGACGCGATTCACGCCTTTAACTTCGCTGACGATCCGGCTTGAGATTTTCTGCAGGAGATCGTACGGGAGCCGAGACCAGTCGGCCGTCATGCCGTCGCGGCTGTCCACGGAGCGTACGACGACCGTGTTCTCGTACGTGCGCCCGTCGCCCATCACGCCGACGGAGCGTACGGAGGGGAGTATCACCATGAAGGCCTGCCAGACCTTGTCGTACCAGCCGGCGGCCTTTAGCTCCTCGCGCATGATGAGGTCGGCGTCGCGCAAGGTTTTTAGGAGTTTTGGGGTTACGGCGCCCAGCACGCGGATCGCGAGGCCGGGGCCGGGAAAGGGGTGCGCGCCGAGCAGGTCGGAGGAGATGCCCATCTCCTTGCCGAGGAGACGGACCTCGTCCTTAAAGAGCATGCGCAGGGGCTCCACAAGCTGAAGTTTCATCTTTTTGGGGAGGCCTCCGACATTGTGATGGCTCTTGATCACGACCGACGGGCCGTGCACCGATACGGACTCGATCACATCGGGATACAAAGTCCCTTGGGCCAAAAATGAGACGCCCTTGATCCGTTTGGCTTCTTTGTCGAAGACCTCGATAAAAGTCTTGCCGATGACCTTTCTCTTTTTTTCCGGATTCAAAACGCCTTTCAATCGACCAAGGAAAAGTTTGGATGCGTCCACAATCTTCAAATTAAGTTTCAGTTCCTGCCCCAGGACCTTCTCCGCGCGTTTGCGGTCGCCGTGACGGCCAAGGCCCGTGTCGACGTAGATGCAGTAGAGCCGGCTCCCGATGGCTTCTGAGATGAGGGCCGCGGCGACTGAAGAATCTACGCCGCCGGAGAGGGCGCAGACCACCTTGCCCTTCTCGCCCACCTGGGCGCGGACCGCGGCGACTTGCCTCTCAAGCAAGGAGGACATGCTCCAACGCTTGTCAAATCCGCAAATTCGTCGGGCGAAGTTCTCCAGGATCTTTGAGCCGAGGGGTGTGTGAACGACTTCGGGATGGAACTGGATACCGTACTGCCTCTTCGTTTCGTCGGAGATTGCCGCATACGGCGCCGAACCGGTGCGCGCGTCCACGCGCAAGCCGTTGTGCAGGCGCTCGGCGCTGTCGCCGTGGCTCATCCACACCTGCAGATACTTCGGCAAGTCCGCGAACAGCGGGCTTTGCGCGACGACCTCGAGGTCGGCGCGGCCGTACTCGCGCTTCTTCGACGCGACGACCCTGCCTCCGTGCAGTTCGACGAGGAGCTGCATGCCGTAGCAGATGCCGAGGATGGGGACGCCCGCCTCGAAGACGAACGCGTCCGGGCGCGGCGATCCTTTCTCGCGGACGGATGCCGGCCCGCCCGACAGGATGATGCCCGCGGGCTTCGCGGCCAGGATATGCGCCCTCGTCGCCTTGTACGGCAGTATCTCGCAGTACACCTCGAGCTCGCGAAGCCGTCTCGCGATCAGCTGAGTGTATTGGCTCCCGAAATCGAGGATGAGAATTTTGTCGGTTTCGGGAACGGCGACGCTCATGCTATTTTCCCATCCCGATGCGCTGGGCCTTCTGGAAGATCTTGCCCTCGGTCTTGATGGAGGGCGCGATGATGATTTCGGTGGTCTGCATCTCGCGCATCGTCGAGGCTCCGACCGATCCCATGCATGTGCGCAGGGCGCCGACCAGGTTCTGCGAGCCGTCGTCGAGGCGGGACGGGCCGTAGAGGATCTCCTCGAGGCTGCCCGTGATGCCGACCTGGATGCGGGTGCCGCGCGGCAGGTTTGCGTGCGGCGTGGCCATGCCCCAGTGGAAGCCCTGGCCCGGCGCTTCCTTTGCGCGCGCGAAGGCCGAGCCGACCATGACGCCGTCGCAGCCGCAGGCGATCGCCTTGCAGATGTCGCCGCCGGTGGACATGCCGCCGTCGGTGATGATCGGCACGTAGCGGCCGGTGCGCTTGAAGTGGAAGTCGCGGGCGGCGGCGCAGTCCACGGTGCCGGTCACCTGCGGGACGCCGAGGCCGAGGACGCCGCGCGTCGTGCAGGCGGCGCCGGGCCCGACTCCGATGAGCAGGCCGCAGACGCCCACCTCCATGAGCTCGGACGCGACCGAGTAGGTCACGCAGTTGCCGACGACGACGGGAATCTTCATCGTCTTGCAGAACTTGGCGATGTCGAACGGGACGTACTTGGTCGCCTTGTGGCGGACCGTCGTGACAGTGGACTGCACGACGAAGATGTCGGCGCCAGCCTCCATCGCGATGCGGCCGTATCTCTCGGCATTATGGGGGATCGTCGAGATCGCACAGGGGACGCCTGCCGCCTTGATCTGCTTGATGCGCTCGGCGATGCGCTCCTCCTTCACGGGCGGGCGGTACATCTCCTGCACAAGGCGCGTGGCCTCTTCCGGGGAGGCGCCGGCGATCTGGGAGACGACTTCGCGGGGTTTGTCGTAACGCGTGCTGATGCCGTCGAGGTTCAGGACCCCGAGGCCGCCGAGTTTGCCCATGGCGATTGCGAACTCCGCGTCCACGACGCCGTCCATCGCCGAGGCGAGAAAGGGAATCTCGAGCGTCACATGGCCGAGTTGGAGGGTCGTGTCCACCTCGTCGGGGTTGACGGTCATGTCTCCGGGAACCAACGCGATCTCGTCGAAGCCGTAGGCCCTGCGGGCCTCGCGGTCGCGTCCGATGAAAAAAGCCATCATCATCCTCCGTCGGGAATGGGGTTTGAGACGATGGTATGGTAACAAATTCTTATAGCCCTAATCCATCGTGCGTGCACGCAGTTATCGCCGCTTCCAAGCGGCGGCCCCGAGGCCGCACAGCAGAACAGCCGCCGCCAGGCCTGACAATATAAGCCCCCAGGCAAGGCTCGCGGGTTCGTAGCGGAATTCCAGCAGCGAGTCCCCGGCGGGGACGACCACGCCGCGGACGGCGTGGTTCGCGCGGAGGACGGCCGCGGGCTTGCCGTTTCGGGTGGCGCGCCATCCCTTGTCCCACAGATCCGAGAGCACGACCAAGCCCGGTGTTTGCATCTGGACGGAGATGGTGATGCGCGTGGGGATTTCGGTTAATATCTTCGCGGAACCACGGCACCGTGCCGGGAGTTCGACAGGCGACTCGACGTAGGCTACCTCGCGCGGGTCAAACTGCGGAGATGTCAGTCTCCTCAAGCGGTCATCGCGGTCCCCCGCCACTTCGACTCGCCTCGGAACGAAGGCGCGCGGCAGGGCATTGCGGTTGATGCGAGCCCAGTAGTCAAACCCTTGAAAGTCCGGTTTTACTCCCTTGGGCGGGGCTCCTCGAAATATGATGTAGCGGACGTTGAGCATGTCTAAAAGGGGTGAAAGCCGTATCTCTCCAGTCGGGGATTCGGAGACCTTGGGTATGGCGTGCTGGGTTATCGCGTAGGGAGATATCGTGGAGCGCGGGGCGATCGCCTGCTTCATCAGGTCCATCAAACGCGCCGGGTCCATCGCATCGTAGCCGCGGATGTCGCGCAGCCCCTGTGTCTGGGCGAGCGCTGCCGGCAGGCAGTCGTAGCCGATGATCCGTCCTGGAGCCGACTTCGCGATGCTCTCCAAGACGGGGATTGGCGGATAATTCAGCGCCGGATCGCTTTGAGCGCTTCGACCGTAGCCAAAATAGAGGAGGTCGGCCATGAGCAGAAGTCCCGATGCGTGGAGCGCCCAAGGCCGCCATGTCCTCTTAAACCAAAGCAGCAGCCAACCGGCGGCGCCCAGACCGCAGAAGACCGCGGCCACGGCGTATCGCCGGATAAACCATTCCTTCGCCTGATTCAACCCATCCAAATCATGGAACGGGCCTAATGAGCCCCCCAGGGCGACGGCCCTTTCAGTCTTCACCCACAACGCTTGTTGGGGCAGTATCCGGGTCCTATGGAGGCACCAAAGAGAAAGTCCCGCCAGCAGCGCGGCGGGAAGCCAGGACCACCACCGCCGCTCCACTCGGCCCCGCCAAAGCGTATCCAATCCGATGGCGGCCAAGGCCAGAATCGAGAAGGACGTCGCGAAAACGAGGCGGTTATGAGACATCATGTTGATGCCGGGCAGGCGCAGGAAGGCGACCAGGGGCGAGTTCACGCACCAACTCAGCCCACCGAAGGCGAGTAACGTCCAAAAGAGGTTGCCGGACCGGCGCCGCCGGCCGCACCATGCCAAAGGCGCCAGGAAAAGTGTCGCGAATATTCCTGCGTATGCCGCGGCCGAACTTTCGATTTGATTGCCGGCCGCGATGCGCGCGCTGCCTTTGCGGGTCGCGCCGTACATGTCCGGCAAGACCGCCTGCGGCAGGGCGGAGAAGCCGACCGGCGGCCGTTCCTCCGCGTTCGCGCCGCGCCGGACCATGCGAGCGCTCGTTTGCGCGTATTCCAAAACCGGCAGGACATGGGGCGCCGCCAGAAAAAGGCCCATGCCCCATCCCGCCGCGACGGCAAGGACCGCTTGCCCGGCCCGACGCCGGATCCGATTTTTGGGATAGGCGTCCGCGTGGCGCCATGCCGCGTACAAGCCGGACACAAGCAACACTTGCGCGGCGACATCGAGTTGGCCGGAAACGAGGACCAAACAGGTCGTCGCGCTCAAAGCGGTTGCCGCCGCCGGACCGGGGCGCCGGACCGCCTTATCGACCGTGAGCAGGAGCCAGGGGAGCCAGATGACGGCCTGGGAAGTGCTATATCCCTGCCAGAAGACGAAGAAGCCCGTCAACGGATAGCACCAGGCGACGACGGCCGACGGCCAGAAAGCGGTCGCGAGCGCCCGACGACAGAACAGGTACATTCCGAAACCCGCAATGGCCGCGCTGAGCATCTGTATCCACGCGAGGATGATCGGGGACTCGGCCAAGCAAGACAACAGCATGAGCGGCGAGAACTTTTGCCAGTAGACGAAGGGAGCCCCCGCGTATTGATATGGCACCCACAACGGGAAGCGGCCCGCGCGCAATTCGGAGGCCGCGAACCGGCGCGCCGGTTCCAACAGGAGGATCAGGTCCGATAAGACGGGGTCATGCTCGACGATCCTCGCTACCTCGGGTGTTCTGGGGATATACACCCGAGGTTGGGACAGATGATCCAGCGGCAGAAGGATTTTGCGTCCGGCCAACGAGGGTCCGTACAGGACGACCTGGCCGGCGACAATCCCCGCGAGGACGATGGCGAGCTTCCCCAGCCTTCCAAGGGGGGCGTTCGCGCCGGCCACCCGCGCCGTTTGGCTCTTGTCGGTACGTTCGGTCGGCATTATCTTGTCGGCGCTCAAGTGGGCAAGACTAACGGCGGGCCATCATACCATGGATGGCTCGCGTCGGGACGGGAAGCTTCCTTTCGGCCGCGTGTAACGCGGTTCCGCAAGCAGAAAGGCGGAGATGAACGCCTCGAAGTAATCGGGCCCAGCGCACACCATCTTGGCCACTTCAGGGTCGAAGCGGGGAGTCCGCTTGGAGCAGCGAGGCGAGAGCGCCGTCGAGCGCCGGGTATTGGAATTTGTAGCCGCGCTCGAGGAGCTTCTTCGGCACCGCGTTCTGGCCGCCGAGGAGGAGCGACGACATTTCTCCGAGCGCCAGCCTCAGCACGAACGCGGGGGCCGAAAGGAAGGCCGGGCGATGGAGCGCGCGGGCGAGGGCCCGGGTGAATTCGACGTTGGTCTTCGCGTCAGGTGCGGCGACGTTTATGGGGCCGGAGAGCTTCGCGTCGTCAACGGCGAAAAGGATCGAACTGACGGCATCGTCTCGGTGAATCCACGCGAAAGGCTGGCGGCCCGAGCCCAATGGTCCGCCGACGCCGCGCTTGAACGGCGTCAGCATCTTGGCGAACGCTCCGCCCTCCTTGCCGAGGACCACGCCGAAGCGGGCCATCACGACGCGCACCCCAAGCTTCTCCGCGGCGCGAGCCTCGCGCTCCCACTGGCCGCAGAGCGCTGCGAGAAAGTCCGAGCCCTGCGGGGCGTCTTCGCCGCATGGGCGCCCGGGCGCCGAGCCGTAATAGCCGACGGCCGAGGCATTGATCAGAACGAGCGGGCGCGCCTTGGCCGCTGAGATCGCGGCGACGATGTCGCGCGTCGAGTCGATGCGGCTCTTAATCAAGGTGAGCTTGCGCTCCGGAGTCCAGCGCTCGTGGACCACGCTCTCGCCGGCGAGGTTGACGACGGCGTCGGCGCCGTTGACGGCCATGACCCAGGGGCCGGGATCGCGTGCGTTCCAGAGGCGTGTGTCCACCTTCGCGTCCCAGCGTTGCTGGGCGGCGTGGAGGTTGCGCGTGAGCAGTATCACTTTGTCGCCGCGCTTGAGCAGCGCCTCGATGAGGGCGCTTCCGATGAAGCCCGTGCCACCCGCCAAGACCACTTCCATAGCTGTATTATGGAACTTTTTGTCCGTATCAATCGTATGAAGCGGTGGGGATCCTCCGCCGTCCGTTGTTCTGGGTCGTGGTCGTCGGCGCTTTAGCCGCTTTGATCGCGCGCCGTGCTGGAGCGCTGGCGCCTCCCCGCGATGACGGCTGGGGGGAGGTGTCTCGAGCGGGGCCGGTGCGCGTCTCGGGCGTACTCGACGGACCGGTTCGCCAGACGCGCCGGGGCTGGCGTACGCGGCTGGCTTTCGCCTCGCCTACGGGAATTCAACGCGCGCTCGTCTGGCTGCCGCGCGGCGTCGGGATCAACGATCTGGAAAAGGGTCGCACGGCGGTCATCGAGGGAAAGCTGCGGCCGCCGAGACGGCCGCGCGATCCCGGAGATTTCGACGAGGCACGCGCGCTTGAGGCCGCGGGCTGTGCGTGGGTGCTTCACGCTCGCCAGGTGTCGGTGTCGACCGCCGCGGCGCCCGCGCGTTTCCTGCCCTGGGCATGGGCCCAGCGCGCGCGATTGTCCGCCAAGGCGGCGTACGGGCGGCGACTGCCTCCCGAGCGGGCCGCCTTGCTCGCGGGGATCGTGCTCGGCGACGCGGGCGCTTTGTCCGATGAACTGGCGAAGGCGGTGCGCGATGCGGGGGCCACGCATTTGCTCGTCGCATCGGGATCGAACATCGGCTTCGCGGCGGCGGCCGCGGCGTTGTTCGGGCTGGCGGCGGGCCTGAGGCCGGGTCCCCGCGCCGCGCTCACGCTTGGGGCCGCCGGGTTCTATACACTAATGACTGGCGCCGATCCCCCATGCGTCCGGGCCTGGGTGATGCTCGCCGCGGCGCTCTCGGGGTGCGTCCTCGGACGCGAGACGACGGCGTCCGCCGCGCTGACGTGCGCGGCTGCGGTCATGCTCCTCATCGATCCGGCATCGGCGCTCTCGCCGAGCGCGGTCATGAGCGTCGGGGCCTGCGCGGCGATCATCTGGGCGGGGAGCGCCGCGCAACGGGTGACGCCCGCCGGTTGGCCGAGATTCGTCCGCGCGGCAGCGGCCTTGTTCTTGATTAGCGCGGCCATCGCCGCGGCGCTATGGCCGCTGTGGCTCGCTGTATTCGGGCGAGCTTCGCTCGTCGGTCCGTTTGCGAACGTCATCCTGGTCCCGCTGTCGGGGCCGCTGCTCGCGGGAGGCTTCGCGCTTTGGGCGGCGGATGCATGGTTTCCCGTCGCGGCTTCCGCGGCGGCGAAGCTCGTCGGCGCGGGGCTCTGGATCTTCGAGCGGACTTGCGTGCTCGCCGCCGCCCTTCCCTGGGCGGCCGTTGAGCCGCGGCCGTGGACTGGCGCTGAGATCGCGGCCTGGCTTCTGCTGCTCGGGGCGTTGGGCGCCTGGCCCAGAAAGCGTGCGGTCGCATCCATGCTGAGCGGCGCGCTCTTGGTGCTCACGCTTGGCCGGGCCTTTGCCGCGAGTCCGCCGATATCGGCCGTATTTCTGACGGATGGAAGCGTCCTGCTGCGTTTTAACGGCGGCCCCGCGTGGCACTTGGGACCAAAGCCTCCGTGTGCCATGGCCCGGCGGGCGGCGCGCGCGCTCGGCGCTGGGGCGATTGAGCGCCATGCCGGGGGCGGACCGTGGCGCCTGAGGCTTGGGAGCATCGAAATTATATTCGGCGGAAATATAAAGCCCGCCGCCCGAAGGGCGGCGGGCCCTTTTGCTATAATCGAGGCTCCTCGGCTGTCCGCGTTCGAGGTCATTATCGATGGCGAATCCTACTGTATTCAAGACCCCCTCCGGCCGGGCGTTCGGCTCGGTCCTCATTTTCCGCAACGAGGCCAAGTCCGACTCGTCGCGGACCCTCGTGCTTATCCGGTCCTTGCTCAAGACGAACGGCGTGCGCGCCGTGACGGCCCGGAGCACGCCTTCGGCGCGCTCGTTAAGAGACGCAGATCTCGCCATCGCGCTCGGCGGAGACGGGACCATGCTTCGCGTCGCGCGCGACGTAGCCCCGCGCGGAATCCCGCTGCTCGGCATCAACATCGGGACCTTGGGCTTTCTCTCCGCGATCGAGGCGGGCGACCTGGAGCGTTGCGTGAACTCGGTGCTCGCGGGGCGCTTCTCCGTCGAGGAGCGCTCGATGCTCTCGGCCGAGGTTCTGCGCGGCGGCCGGCGCATCTTCGGCCCGGAACTTGCGCTCAACGAGGTCGTGATACGCTGCGGCGAGCAGGCGCGCGCGATCACGCTTTCAACCCGCTCGGGCGAGCGCTTCGTGACCGATTACTTTGGCGACGGGCTCATCGTTGCGACGCCGACGGGCTCTACGGCCTACTCGTTGGCCGCTTCGGGTCCGATCATCGATCCTTCCCTCGATGTGACCCTCGTGGCCCCGATCTGCCCGCATGCCTTGACGCAGCGGCCGTTGATCGTCCCGGCGCACCTGCCTCTGATAATCCGCCTCGGCCAGCGCCGCGAGGGCGAGGCGCCCCGCGTGCTGGTCTCGCTCGACGGCCGCTCCGGGTGCGACCTGAAAATCGGCGACGAGGTGCGCGTACATCGGGCGGAGACGCCGCTGCGTCTGCTGCTGCCGCCGGGCCGCTCGTTCTTCGAGGTTCTGCGCCGCAAGCTGAAGTGGGGACAGCGCTGATATGTTGAGGCGCTTGAAGGTCTCTAATTTCGCCGTGGCCGAAAAGGTCGAGCTGGAGCTTGGCCCGGGATTCACGGCTCTGACCGGCGAGACCGGGGCGGGCAAGTCCATTCTCCTGGATGCCCTGGCCTTCCTTCTCGGCGCGCGCGGCTCGTCCTCCTGGCTGCGCGCGGGCGCGCAGCGTCTTGAAGTTGAAGGGATGATTGACGCCTCCGATGTTCCCGTCGACCTGCGCCGCGAGTTCAATATCATGGGCAAGACCGTCGAACTTCGCCGCGAGTTGGACTCCACCGGACGCACGCGCGCGATGATCGCCGGGCGCCCCGCCCCAGTCTCCGCCCTCGCCCGCGTCGGCGAGCATTTCGCCGACTTCCACGGCCAGCACGAGAGCCGCACCTTGCTCCAGGCCTTCTCCCAACTTGCGCTACTCGACCGCTTCGGCGGCCTCTACGTCGAACGCGAGTCGTTGTCCGAGGCGTATGTCGCGTGGTCCGGGCTCAAGGCCCGCCTCGTGGCGTCATCCTTGTCCGAGGCGGAACGCGAACGCCGCGCCGATCTGCTTCGTTTCCAGATTTCCGAGATCGACGAGGCGAAGCTCCGCGGCGGGGAAGACGAGGAGTTGGAAGAGCTTCTGCCCCGTCTCAAGAACGCCGAGCGTCTTCGCGCTCTGGCTGATATGGCCTACGGTCTGCTCTATGCCGAGGAGAACGCGGCCGTCGCGCGCCTTCTGAAGGCGTCGCGCGCCGTCTCCGAGTTGGTCAGGATCGACCCTGCCGCCGGAAGCCTGCACTCCGAGCTCGAGAGCGCGCATATTTCCGCCGGCTCGGTCGCGCGCGAACTCAGCGCTTACCGTGACGCCGTTTCGGCTGATCCCGTGGCGCTCGATGCTCTGCTTGCGCGGCAGGACGCTCTGTCGCGCCTGAAGAAACGTCACGGCGCGACACTTGCGGAGGTCCTTGCCGCGCGCGAGCGTCTGGCCGCCGAGCTTGATGGCCTCGTCAACGTCGACGCGCATCTCGAGAAAACGCGCAAGGATCTCGAGAAAGCCGAGAAGGAGTTGGCCAATCTCTCTAACGAAGTCCACGATAAGCGCGTGAAGGCCGCTCGAAAGCTCGACGTCTTCGCGCTCAAGGAGCTCCGGGTCCTCGGACTGCCGCACGCCCGCTTCTCATGCTCGGTCGAGATGGAGGAGGGGAACTGGTCCGGGACGGGAGCCGACGCCGTGGAATTCTTGCTCGCGCCCAACCCCGGCGAGCCCCCCCGCCCCGTGAAGACCGCGGCTTCCGGGGGCGAATTATCCCGCGTCATGCTGGCACTCAAGACCGTCTTCGCGAAGGCCGATTGCACGGCCTTGCTCGTGTTCGACGAGGTGGACGCCGGGATCGGCGGCGAGGTCGCGCAGGCCGTCGGTGAGCGCCTGTCCGCGCTCGCGAAGGGCCGCCAGGTTCTGTGCGTGACGCATCTTCCTCAGGTCGCCTGCTTCGCGCAGACGCACTTTCACGCCGTTAAGGAAGTCGCGGCGGGCCGCACGCGCCTGCGCGTCGACCGACTCGACGGCGAAAGACGCCTCGAGGCGGTCGCGACGATGCTCGGCGGCAAGCCGACCGACGCCAGCCGCAAGCACGCTCAAGAACTGATGGAGACCTCCTTCTCATGACGACCCCCAAGGTCCGCACGCGCTTCGCTCCGTCCCCGACGGGCTTCCTGCACATCGGAGGCGCCCGGACTACTTTGTACAACTGGCTTTTCGCGCGCCGCCATAAGGGCGACTTCATTCTGCGCATCGAGGACACCGATGAGGTGCGCTCGACCGACGACTCGGTGACGGCGATCCTGGATTCGGTGAAGTGGCTCGGCCTGGACTGGGACGAGGGTCCTCTCGACGGCAAGACCGACAAGGGGCCGTACTCGCCCTACTTCCAGATGCAGCGCGTCTCCATCTACCGTCAATATCTTGACCAGCTCGTCCGCGAAGGCAAGGCCTATCGCTGCTACTGCACGAAAGAAGAGCTCGATGAGATGCGGCGGGTGGCCCAGCTTGAGAAGCGCCCACCGCGCTACGAGGGCCGCTGCCGGGCGCTCAGCGACGCGTACTGCAAGGAGCAGGAGGCCGCCGGCAAGAAATTTTCGATCCGCTTCAAGATGCCGTCTTCGGGCGCTACTATCGTTGACGATCAGATTCGCGGCAAGGTCTCCTTCGAGAACAGTCTTCAGCAGGATCTCGTGATCTGGAAGTCGACCGACGGCCCGACGTACAACTTCTGCTGCGTCATCGACGATCATCTCATGGGGATGACCCACGTGGTGCGCGGCGACGAGCATCTCTCCAACACGCCCTCGCAGATTCAGATTTACTACGCGCTCGGCTGGACGCCGCCTCTGTTCGCGCACCTGTCCATGATCCTCGGGCCCGACGGCTCCAAGCTCTCCAAGCGCCATGGCGCCACCTCGGTGCTCGAGTACCGCGACCAGGGCTATCTGCCGCGCACGATGCGCAATTATCTTGCCCTGCTGGGATGGGCCACCACGGAGTCCCAGCAGCTTTTCACCGATGAGGATTTGATCTCCAAGTTCGACTTGGCCGGCTGTCAGAAGAGCCCCGCGACGTTCGACACAGTCAAGCTCAACTGGATGAACGGCGAATATATCCGCCGGACCCCGGTGGGTGAGCTCGTGGAGCTGGCGAAGCCTTTTCTCGAGAAGGCGGGCCTGATCGGCCTGCCCGGGCCGGAGCTCAAGCGGGTGGTCGCGCTTGAGCACGAGAAGTTTAAGTTGCTTTCCGATATTCCTACCTTGATCGAATTCTTTTATAAACCCGTCCAATTCGATCCTAAGGCGTTCGACAAGGTCCTCAAGGCCGAGGGCGCCAAGCAGGTGCTGCTCGACGTTGCGGAGGTCGTCAACGGCTTTACGCTCTTCGAGGATAAGGCCATCGAGGCGCGCATCCGCAAGTTCGTCGAAGAGAAGGGCCTCAAGAACGGCCAGGTCTTCCACCCGGTTAGGGTGGCCGTGAGCGGACGCACCGAGGGCCCGACCCTGTTTCTCATGCTCGAAATTATGGGCAAGGACATGGTCGTTGCCCGTCTCAAGGATGCCGCCGACCGCTTGCCCTAGATAGAGAACGCTTGGGCCTTGCGCGGGGCGGATATTCTCATATACTATCTCGTTCCAATTTCCTGGAGGCATTATGACGAAAAAAGTAGCGAAAAAATCCGAGAAGTCCGCGGCAAAGCCTAAGGCGGCGGCCGTGACTTCCGCCAAAGATTTGGCGTGGCTGACGCCGGGAAGGATCAAGTCGATCCGTGCCGAGCTCGTCGCGATGCGCGACGACATCCTGCGTACGGTGCGAAAGCAGAGCATCCATGACGTGGACAACGGCGACTCCGTCGACCAGGCGAGCCAGTCCATCGAAAAGGAGCTGATGTTCGAGCTCTCCGACAACGAGCGCACCACGCTCGACATGGTCGAGGCCGCGATTCGCAAGATCGACAATGGGACCTATGGCTTGTGCGAGGCCACCCAGAAGCCGATCACTCGCGCGCGCCTCGAGGCGATTCCTTACGCGCGTTACTCGATCGCCTACCAGAACCAGATCGAGCAGAAGGTGACGGAAGCCGCCGAGCCGGGCCTCGACTTTAGCGTGATTGGAGAAACCGAGCGCGCCGGCGAATAGCCGTGTGCTCTGAGGATTCGTTTCCGGCACTCCCTGGGAGAGTGGGGCCGCCTTGAAAATGTAACACGGGGCTGTTATCCTTGTCCCGAGTGAAGTATTGGGTTTATAAGGATTCTCGCATTCACGGTCCCTTCGACAAGGAGGTCGTTTGGGGCATTCCCGGGCTTAATTCAGGGACACTTGTGTGCGCCGGAGACCCGGCCGGCGGCGCTTGGATTTCGGCGGGCGAGCTCGGCGGCCTGACCGGGATCTCCGCCGGCGGCGTCGGCGCCCTCTTCGACGATCTTCCCTCCAGCATCGGGCTTCTCGACCAGCTTCAGATCGATTCCGCCGGCCTCGTTGACGACGATGAGTTTTCGGGGTCATTCGCCGAGGAGCTATTCCAGGACGCGTCTTTCAAGAAGGGCTTAGGAGACGTGCTGTCAGTACGCGCGCCGTCCGACGACGCGGAGGTCCGGCGCGCCCGCGACAAGATCTCCGAGCTCACGGCCCAGCTTGAGGTCACGTACCGGCATGTCTCGGAGCTCGAGGTGGGACAGGTCGATCTGACCCGCCGCCTCGTCGAGAAGGACCTAGAGCTGCGCGCGCGTGGTCCTGTCAAAGATGGAGCCGCCGTCCCCGAGAAAACGTCCCCGCCGCCGACGCCGCCCCCGATTCCCGGAGGACCGCCTTCGGTACGTGCGCCGTCCGATGATGCGGAGGCCCGGCGTGCCCGCGACAAGATATCCGAGCTCACGGCCCAGCTTGAGGCCATGTACCGCCATGTCTCGGAACTCGAGGTGGGGCAGGCCAATCTGGCCCGCCTCTTCGCCGAGGCGGAGGCCCGGCGCGCTCGCGACAAGGTCTCCGAGGTCACGGCCCAGCTTGAGGCCATGTCCCGCCATGTCTCGGAGCTCGAGGTGGGGCAGGCCGATCTGGCCCGCCGCCTCGACGCGAAGGATCACGAGCTTCGCTCGCGCGGCCCCGTCAAAGATGCAACCGCTGTCCCTGAGACAATGTTGCTATCGCCGGCGCCTCCCACTCCTGTCGAAGCGGCTTCACCCACTCCTCCTGCCGAAGCGGCTTCGCCTTTGGCGAAGCTCCCGGATGCCTCGGCTCTTCCGGAGATGCCGTCCTTCGCCCCCGCTGTCGAGCAGGCTTTGCCCTCGCCCGCCATTCCGTTTGAGATGCCGTCCTTCGCCCCCGCTGTCGAGCAGGCTCTGCCCTCGCCCGCCATTCCGTTTGAGATGCCGCCGGCCCCCGCGCCAGTTCCCGAAGTCGTCGCCGTTCCGAAGGTGACCTCGTTCGGCAAGCCAAAATCGTTCAAGATCGTTCAGATAACCAAGTCGTTCAAGGTTATAGGCCCCGACGAAGCCGTGCCGTCCGCTTCCCCTAGCCTTGTCCCGGAGTCCAAGTCCGAGGAAGTTCCGCCTTCGGTGGAACCTCCGGATTTTCCGTCCGTGTTTCCGACTTCGACGGAACCTTCGGACTTTCCTTCCGTGTTCCCAGGACCGATACCGGTTGAGGTAGAGCTCTTCCCGCCGTCGCCCGTCATGCCTGTTCCGGTCCCAATCCTGGAGCCCCAGGGCACGAGTTCGTTCCCTGCATCTGAGATCCTGACGCCGGAGGTTCCGCCTCCAAACACTCTCAGTCGCTTCCAGTCAGTCCCCGACCTCACCGCCGGAGACCTATCCGAATCCATCGACACGGCCGCCCCGGCCAACGACGTCGCCGCCGCGCGCTTCGCCAAGCCCGAGCCGGCGCTCGCGCCGCCGGCAGGCGGGGTCAAAAAGCCGGGGCGCAACAGGAAGGTTTTCCTGATTGCCGGCGGCGTACTCGTGACGTCGATTATGATCGGGGGCGTTATTTTTATGCGCCGGCCTAAGGATGACTTGAAGCAGATGGCGACGCTCGACGATGGCCAGGCTCCGATCGGCCTTCCCGCCGACGACATCGCCGTATCGTCGCCTCCGCTTGCCAAGCCGAATATTGCGCCGGAGCCCCAGGCTCCCGCGCCGCCGCCTGGACCTTCGGCCGAGCACATGGCCGCAATCGAGGTAGTCAAGGACTTCCCGCTCAACGGGGGCCGCGGCACGGTCGGCCGCTGGCTCCAGTACTCCTACACCGCCAGCCCCGGCGCCGGCGCCGAGGAGTGGAACGCGAGCACGACCGGGGATAACACCGTACTCGTCGAGTATCGGCTGGTTCCCGGGGCTATCGGAGGCAGGAGCGCTTTGTACTTATTCGAGGTCTATCCCAACGGGATCGTCATGGGCAAGACCATCGAGGCCCGGCAGATGCTCTCCGGCGGACCTTCGCTTGAAGCGTCGAAGGTCAAGAAGAAGCCCTCGAAGAAGGGCGTCGCTCAGCGCCGCGCCGTCCGGGAGACGCCAAAAGCGGCGCCGCTCCCGCCCCAGTCCGACCCCGATGAGCTCCGCCCGCCCGCCGAGGACGATGGTGCCTTCGGCTCGGATACGGTCAATTCAGACATTTAGCGGGTAATCGGGCACCTCCTATTGGTATCCTCGTTCTTGTGACTGGCCTTGACAAAAATCAGCGTGGACCATAACCTATAAGGGAATGGCCGCCACTCAGCACGTCATCTCGCTCGGCCTGTCCCGGCGTCTCGCGGATTTCCTTGTCGAGGAGAAGCTCATCAGCGCCGCTAATCTACAGGAGGCCCTCGACGCCCAGAAAATGGGCGGCGAGAAGCTGGGCTCGCTGCTCATCGAGAGAGGCTTCATCGAGGAGGATAAGCTCCTCCAGTTCCTCGCCGAGAAGACAGGAATTTCCTACGTGTCGCTCGCGGAAATCGGCGAGATATCGCAAGAGGCGATCGCGGCGGTCCCGGAGTCCATCGCGCGGCAGAAGATGCTGATGCCCTTCAATAAGACGAAGGACCGGCTCACCGTCGCCATCGCCGATCCTCTCGACGTGATGATTCTAGACGACCTCAAGATGCAGACCGGCTGCGATGTCGTCGCCTGCCTAGCCTCCGAGGCCGAGATTTCCGCCGCGCATGAGAAGTACTACAAGCCGGAGACCTCGCAGGAGGCCCTCGAAGACATCGTCAAGCAGTCTGCGGACAACGAGGCCGCGGCCGACAGCCTTGAGCGCGTCGAGGAGAAGGTCGAGTCGGCCGAAACCGGCCTCGAGCAGGACGCCGAGGACGCCCCCGTCATCAAGATGGTCAACCTGATCATAGCCGGGGCGGTGAAGGCCAAGGCCTCGGATATTCACATCGAGACCTACGCCAAAGATCTGCGCATTCGCTACCGGATCGACGGCGTCCTGCACGAGCAACCCTCGCCGCCAAAGAAGTTTCACAGTGCGATCTGCGCCCGCGTCAAGATCATGTCGAACCTCAATATCGCCGAGAGGCGCGTGCCGCAGGACGGGCGCATGCGCATCAAGATTGACGGCAAGGAGATCGACATGCGCGTGTCGGTTCTGCCCTGCGCGCCCGGGGAGAAGATCGTCACCCGCATCCTCGACTCATCGGGGCTGAAGGTCAATATGACCCAACTCGGTTTTGAGCCGGAGGCGATGTCCGTCTTTAAAAAAGCCATGGAAGCGCCCTACGGCGTCGCCCTCGTGACCGGCCCGACCGGCTCGGGCAAGTCCACCACGCTTTACTCAGCGCTGTCGAACCTCAACACGCCGGACTGCAACATCATGACGGCCGAGGACCCCGTCGAGTACCAACTCGCGGGCATCAACCAGGTCCAGATCAACAACCAGGTCGGCTTGACCTTCCCCGCGGCCTTGCGCTCCTTCCTACGCCAGGACCCCGACGTCATCATGGTAGGCGAAATTCGCGATCAGGAGACGGCGACGATCGCCATCAATGCCGCTTTGACCGGCCATCTCGTTTTCTCGACCTTGCACACCAACGACACCGCGCAGACGATCACGCGCCTGGGCATGATGGGCGTGGAGCCGTTCCTCGTCAGCTCGGCGATGCTGATGATCGAGGCCCAGCGCCTGCTGCGCGGCATCTGCCTGAAGTGCAAGGAAGGCTACGAGGTCGAAAAGGACTGGATTCTGAAGCTCGGCGTGCCCGAGATCCAACTCCATGCGGCGTCCTTGACGAATAAGAAGCTTACCTTGTATAAAGGCAAAGGCTGCGAGAGCTGCGCCATGACCGGCTACCGCGGACGCCAGGGCCTCTATGAGGTTATGGAGGTCACCGATGCGATCCGCCAGCTCATCCTCGACCGCGCGTCGGCCAAGCAGATCAAGACTCAGTCGATGAAGCAGGGCATGCTGACCTTGCGCATGTGCGCCGTACGCAAGCTGCTCTCCGGCGTGACGACCGCCGAGGAAATGATGCGCGTGACGGCGGCGGACAGCGATACTTAGGATTTAAGGAGCCGGCATGGTCTCGATGGGCGAATTGTTTTTGCTGATGAACGAGCGCGGAGCGTCTGACCTTCACCTCACGGTGGGGGCCCCGCCGACCTTGCGCATCGACGGCGCGTTGCTGCCGACCCCTTTCGAGAAGCTCAACAGTGAGACGGCGCAGACCTTGATCTATTCCCTGCTCAACGATCAGCAGCGGCAGCGCTTCGAGGCGTCCAACGAGATCGACCTCGCCTTCAATCTGCGCGGCATCGGCCGCGTGCGCATGAACGTGTACCGCCAGACCGGCTCGGTCGGTGCCGCGATCCGCGCGATCCCCAGTTCCTTCAAGACGTTCGATGAGATCGGCGTGCCCAAGTCGATTCTCGACATCATGAAGTTCCCGAGAGGCCTCATCCTCGTTACCGGGCAGACGGGCTCGGGCAAGTCCACGACGATCGCCAGCATGATTGACTTCATCAACGAGACGCGTGCCGCGCACATCGTCACGATCGAGGACCCGATTGAGTTCGTGCACACGCACAAGAAATCCATCGTCAACCAGCGCGAGGTTGGCTCGGATACGGCGACCTTCTCCGCCGCCTTGCGGCACATACTGCGGCAGGACCCGAACGTGATCCTCATCGGCGAATTGCGCGATCTCGAGACGATTCAGGCCGCGCTCAACATCGCCGAAACCGGCCATTTGGTGCTGGCTACGCTCCATACGACGGACTGCGCGCAGACGATCAACCGCATCATCGACGTGTTTCCCCAGCATCAGCTCGAACAGGTACGTGTTCAGCTTTCCTTCGTCCTTCAGGCCGTCCTTTGCCAGCAACTGCTGAGCCACGCGGCGGGGACTGGGCGCGTCTTGGCGTGCGAGACGCTGATCGTCAATTCCGCGGCCCGCAACCTGATTCGCGAGCAGAAGATCGAACAGATCCAGCTCGCCATCCAAACCGGCGGGAAGGTCGGCATGCAGACGATGAACCAGGCGCTCGCCGATCTTTATCTCAAGCAGAAGATCACATTCCAGGAGGCCATGTCCCATTCCCTGGATCCCGAGGACCTGCGCCGTCTCATGCAGCGACACATGACGCCCGCACAATCGTAGAATAGAGACAACTTATGCCCCTATATGACTATAAAGTAAAAACTGCCGCCGGCCTCGTGATGGAAGGGACCATCGACGCTGAAGAGCAGCGTGCCGCCGTCGAGAAGCTCCGTGGACAGAAGATGGTCGTTCTCGAGATCGTCGAGCAGTCGATATCGTCGATCGAGAAGTTTAAGGCCGCGGTCGGCTGGAGGAAGGGCAAGCCCGACATTCCCTCGAAGGTCTTGTCGCTGTTCTCCCGACAGCTCTCGACCTTGGTCGGCGCCGGCGTGCCGATCGTGCAGAGCCTCGGCATCCTCGAGAGCCAGTCCGAAAATCTCGCCTTCAAGGAGGTGCTCGGCGCGGTCAAGTCCGACATCGAGGCCGGCCTCTCTATTTCCGACGCGTTAAAGAAGCACCCGAATGCCTTCCCGGAGCTGTACTGCTCGATGGTCAAGGCCGGAGAACTCGGCGGCATCCTGGACACCATTCTCGAACGCCTGACCGCTTATCTCGAGAGCTCTGAGGAGTTGAAGGCAAAAGTGAAGGGGGCGATGATGTACCCCGCGATCGTGCTTTCGATCTGCTCCCTCGTGACGGTGTTTCTGATGATTTTCGTGATTCCGACCTTTAAGAACATCTTCGCGGGTTTCGGTCGAGCGTTGCCCCTGCCGACGCAGATACTCATGGACATCTCCGATGTGATGAAGGCGCGGTGGTACCTGATCGTGGCGTTCCCGATCGTCGCCTGGCAGGCCTTTGGAAGGTTCTATGCGACGCCGTACGGTCACAGGTGGGTCGACGCCCAATCCCTCAAGGCGCCGATTTTTGGGCCCATCTTAAAAAAAGTCGCAGTGGCGCGCTTTACTCGTACGCTCGGGACTTTGATCAAATCGGGAGTGCCGATCATGCAGGCGCTTGAGACCGTCGCCGCGACGGCCGGCAACGTCATCATTGCCGAGGCCGTCAATCTGACGCGCGAGTCCATACGCGAGGGCGGCCACCTGTCGGATCCGCTCAAGAAGTCGGGTATTTTTCCGAACATGGTGACTTCGATGATTTCCGTCGGCGAGGAGACCGGCGCGCTCGATATCATGCTGAGCAAGATCGCGGACTTCTACGACTCGGAAGTAGACTCCGCGGTCAAAGGCTTAACCTCGCTCATCGAGCCCATCGTCATCGTCGTCATGGGCATCATCATCGGCACGATCGTTGTCGCGATGTTTATGCCCATGTTCGAGATCGGAGGGATGGCCGATGGCTAGACGCTATAAGCCTTGGTCCTCAAACAGGTGCTTGCCGCGTAGCAGGCGATGGTAGGCCACGGCGAAGCGGTGCGCCTCGTCGCGCAGCTGCTGGAGTAGGCGTAAAGCGGGGGCATCAAGCGGCAGTAGAACGGATTCGGCGCGCCCAGGGAGGAACACCTCCTCGATGCGCTTGGCGAGAGCGGCCGTCGCAATCTTGACCGAGAGATCCTTGAGGGCCGCTTGCGCTGCGCTCAACTGGCCTTTGCCGCCGTCGATGAGGATCAGGTCGGGCAGGGCCGATTTTTCGGCCTTCAGGCGCTTGCAGCGACGGTAGACGGCCTCGCGCATGGACTTGAAGTCGTCGATGCCCGTCATGTCGCGAATTTTGAACTTTCGGTAATGGTCGCGGTTCGCTTTTCCCCCGACGAAGCATATCGACGAAGCGACGGTCTGGCGCCCCTGGAAATGGGAGATATCAAAGCACTCGATGTGCACCGGCGGCTCGGGCAGCATAAGGGCCTTTTGCAGATCGGTGACCATCTGGGTCCGCGCGGTATGCCTACCCACTTGGTCGGCCTCGACGGCGCGCACCCGCACCCGCTCGCCCATATGGGACAAGGCCAGGACGTTGTCTCGCAATTGCCCCGCGCGCTCGTAATCCATCGCTTTCGACGCGAATTCCATTTCCCGTTGGAACTCGTCTCGAAGAGACGCGTATCGTCCCTTAAAGAACAGCACGGCGCGTTCGGCGATATCCCGATAATTGTTCTTCGATATCTTCCCCGCGCACGGCGCCGGGCATTCCTTGGTGTGGTAGTACAGGCAGCCGCTGATCTTGCGTTTGTCGAGAGGCTTCTCTTGCGAGAAGTCCCAGTTGCAGGGGCGCAGCGGGAATAAACGCCGCTTCCAAAGATACCGCAGGAGGGCCCGGATGGGGGCAACCTTCGGGAAGGGGCCGAAATACGCGCCCCCGTCGCGGATCTTGCGACGCGTCGTGAAAATTCTCGGGAAATCCTCGCCCATGGTGATCTTGAGATAGGGGTAGGTCTTGCCGTCCTTCCACATGACGTTGAAGAAGGGCTGGTGCTCGTTGATCAGGCGCCGTTCCAGCAAAAGCGCCTCGCGCTCGGACTCGCACAGGATGTAATCTATGCGGCGGATCAGAGGAGCGAGGCTCTGATTCTTGAGATCTTCCTTATGTGGGTTGAAATACTGAACGACCCGTTTGGCCAGGTCCAGAGCCTTGCCGATGTAGAGGACCTCGCCGCCGGCGTCGTGCATGATGTAGATGCCCGTCTTATGAGGGAGATGGCGTAGGTCCATTGTCCTTTTGTCCTTGCCCCTTCGGCTCAGGCGCGAGAGTCGACGCCCTATTATAATAATGATGGTCGCGGTGGAGGGTGCGAGAGATGAAAAGCAGCAGAATCGGTGTCGTGGCGGCGGGGCTTCTCTGCCTGGCCGCCGGCCATGCGGGTTCCTCTGGGGGAACCGTGGAGTTCGGCTCGGATGTTGAAGAGTTTATACGAGCGGCCAGAGCGAGCAAAGTGCCGGACGCTTCCTGGATGGTCCCGGTGTGGGAGGTCGGCGAAAACGATTCTCAGGCCGGGAAACCGGGCGTGCCGGTTGAATGGGTTTCCTTCAATCGCGGGAAGTTCACGATGGGATCCGACGACGACGGCAAATCGTTTACAACCGCTAAGCCGACTCACGAGGTCACCATCGAGGCCTTTGATATGTCCAAGACCTTGGTCACCACGGAGCAATACAAGGAGTGCGTGATCCAACTCAGGTGCACGGAGCCGGACACCGGCAGCTATTGCAATTGGGAGCAAGAGGGTCGGCAGCGACATCCGATCAACTGCGTGGATTGGGATCAGGCGAACCAATACGCCGAGTTTCAGGGCGCCAGGCTGCCCAGCGAGTCCGAGTGGGAGTACGCGGCGATGAGCGCAGGGAAGCGCCGGAAATATCCATGGGGCGACGGCGACGCGAATTGCGACAATGCCGTGATGTACGGCTGCGTCCGCGGTGTGGGCACGATGCCGGTGGGCTCGAAGCCCGCGGGCGACACCATTGAGGGCTTGAGCGATATGGTGGGCAACGTCTGGCAGTGGGTCGGAGATATGTGGCATGACTCGTATGCGGGCGCGCCGACTGATGGTGGGGCGTGGCAAGATGAAGATACGGGTTCCGGACCCCGCCGCCGGGTGATACGTGGCGGCTCCTTCTACAGCAAGGACGCCAACTTTCTGCGGGTTGAGTACCGTGGCCGCAGCGGCGCGTGGCTTCGCAGCCCTCTCACCGGGTTCCGCCTTGCGCGGTCAAGCCGCTGACACCGGCCCGGCATACCAAGATCACGTTAGGTAGGCGTCAAAGAGAGGTTTGAGTTCATCAATCCGGTCTTTGCAGAGGAAGCCGCTCGTCATCGTGGCGAAGCAGTCCAGACGGATCACCGCGTTGAGGGAGGCGTCTTGGAGATGAGTCTCCTTAAGCCGCGCGCAAAAAGCTGAGTTGACCGTATTGATCTCCTCAGTGATATCCTGGATGTTCTTCATGGACCAGTCCGGGGTCTTGCCTGCCTTATCAATAAAATACTGCGCGAGCAGATAGACGCAGAGCGTCCGGTAGAGCGTCTCCTCCCAGGAGGAAAATGGAAGATGGGTGCGCACCATCGGCTTGAACTTCCCCAGGATGGGACAGCCGCTTGTAACCATGTAGATCCCGATCAGCGAGCTTATCCCGTCCGCCATCGATACTTCCTTGACGTAGGTGCGCTCGGGGGTCGTCACCTCCACGACGGCTCGGTCGTAGGAGGCGGACTCATAGAAAAGACTGATGAGATCCACAAGATTGACCGCAACGGGACAACGCGGGCTCGTGGACTCTTTGAGCGTGCAGTTCCCGCATTTGGAGTGGGAGAGTATCGTCCATTCGGGATATATATCCCTCTGTTTGGGGATCATGGTCAAGGTTCGAGCATCGAGCTTGATGGCGACCTGTTTGACCGATCCGTCCGGAAGCTTGAACCGATAGGTGAAATCGTGGGTGTCTGCGGCATGATCCGGATTGGCGGAGCTGCTTTTGGGTAAGTCGTTCATCGGAGTCATGCCGTGTCTACCTCAAGGATTGATGCGGAGGATCGCGCCCAACGGAAGGCGCGGGTCGCCGTCGGCGCCCAGCAGGATAACGGTGTCATCGCCTTCGTGATAGACCGTTTCCTCATGGTTTCGTATCGAGTTCGACATGGCGCGGGGGTCCGCGCGCAACGCGGACAGCAACTCCGGCCACTCCGCAAGCCATGAAAGCGTCAGAAATCGGGGCGCCGCCCCGGCGTGGGCGGCCGCGCGGGCCTCGACGTAGCCCGGAGTTTGGTCATGCACGACGAACTTCTCGTCCCCGAGGAAGATTTCGCGCAACGCGCCCGGTGGGCCGATGAGCCGCAGTTCGAGGACGGCGCCTTCGATCCTCACGGTCACTCTCCGGGTGGACGTCTCCGGATCATCCCTCCTCTCGGAGTCGGCTGGCTGGGCGAGTACCGCGCTGTTCTTGTGGTCGATGACGCGCGCGTTCTCGAACAGGATGGCGAGCGCCGCTTTCTTGGTGGCGAGGCCGACCCGGACGTCCTGAGACCGGATCACGTCGAGGGGCGCGGCGACGGGGGGCGGAGCGATGATGCTCGGCGTGGCCGGCAAGGTCGGAGAGGTTAGATCGCCGGGCATGAGGCCCAACACGTTGAGGAAGGATGTGTCGGGGACGGGACTGTTGAGTCCGGCTCCAATCGTCGGGAGGATGGCGGCCGATATGATCGAGATGAGGGGCTTCTGAAACATCGGGGGTTCCTCCGGATTTGTATTTCGGCGACTATCAACCAGTGCACTGTTTTACGGCCGTTACTGAAATTTAATCTAAATTTAATCGAATCAGGGTAGCACCTTTCCTTCTATGCGGCCATACTACGACATATGAAGGCATTATTGAATGCGCTGTTCACCGCCGGGCTTCTCGTGTTCTGCGCCGCGGCGGCCTCCGCCGATGCCTGGCAGGCGGCTCGCCCCGCCTACCGCGGCGTGGAGAACCTCGCCGACGGTGTCTACAGCCTAATCCGCGGCCATCTATTCACGGTCCTTCTGCCCGACCGCCTATCCGGGCGCATGAGCGATATTCCGGCCGATTCTTCTGACAATATTTTTGCCCAGAACTTGGAGAAATATCACCGGCGCTCTCGCAGCATCATATTCGAGGCGCGCCCCATGGGACAGGCCTCCTCGCCCGCAGCCCTGGACAAATGGCGCAACCTGGCCCTGAGGGTGGAAATGGAGGCGACTACCGACGCTTTGGCCGGCACGTTGGTCCAACGCTATCAGCTGGCGCGCTTCGGCCAGGACTCCGGAAGCTATATTTTAAATCCGAGCAACTGGGACGTGGAGTTTATGGCTTCGGCCACGGTGCTGGGCGCAACCTATCTCTACTTCGCCGGCCTGCGCACCGACTGGAGGACGGGTCCGTTGCGCGTGGACCTCGACGTGCCCACGGGCCCCTCTCTGCGGACGGTCGCCGGGTCCAATGAAGGCCACTTGGCGAATCTGAGCTTTTCGCGATCGAACTCGCCGTTCTCCCTTAGGTCCGCTTGGGGTCTGCATTGCGGTCACTTCGGCCCGGAATCCCTGGGAGTGGTCTACTCTTCCCGATTCTGATGGCCTGCCGGCTCGATGTGCGCCCTCGATGATCTGCGGCAAATAGGCATAGGCCCAAGGCCCGACCCCCTATAGGTCCCAAGTCCCTGTGCGGAGGCCGCCTGCCCCGATACAATCTCAGTACGCCATGAAACCGTCTGGAACGCCAGCGGGTGCCGGAGACCGGAGACCTCGAGGTCCTCGGTCCGATCGAGCGTCCTAGATGAGATTCCTGCTCTGCCTGGCGCTCGCAGTCTCGACGGCCGTCGCCGCCGTCCGCGCGCAGGCCGACGAGGAGGCCGCCCGCGCGTTGGCCGATATCGCCCAAGCCGATCACGCTTCGCCGGAGCATCCCATCCTCGCGGCCAGTCTCGCTCAGTTGGCCGGGCCGTTTTCCGGCTTCATGAGCGACGGGCTTCGCGCCGCCCTTACGTGCAAAGAAGTCGACCGGTACGTCTTCGCTCGATGAAGCGTTTCTTGGCGGCGTGCGCGGCGGCCTTGGTCGCAACGCGCCTGACGGCTGCGGCGGCCGGAGGGGTTCATAGCGAGAGCATCTACGGCAGTGACGACCGCATCGACGTCTATCAGACCGACAACGCGCAACTGAGGGCGCTGGCGGACTCGACCGTCGCGCTGTTCCACTACGACGACGTGACGACGCAGGGCGACGAGGCCCGGCTCAGGACTAAAGTCTACGGCTACAGCATGGAACCGAAAATGTGTCCGCAGGAGCCCTTCTTCGACCAGCCGGTCGGCGCATTCTGCGCCGGCTCGCTCGTGGCGCCGGACGTGATCATGACGGCCGGCCACTGCGTGCTCTCCGCCGACAAGTGCAAGGACATAAAGTTCGTGTTCGGCTTCTCCCTCAAGGAGAAGGGCCAGGACGCGACCAAGGTCCCGGCCGGCGACGTCTACGACTGCAAGGAGATCATCGGCGGCAAAAACGACTATGAAGGCGCCGACTGGGCGCTGGTGCGCCTGGACCGACGGGTCGCAGGCCATACGCCGCTTAAGCTCAACCTCTCCGGCAAGATCAACAAGGGCGATCCGGTTTTTGTGATCGGCCACCCTGTCGGCCTGCCGACCAAGATCGCGGGCGGCGCCCGCGTGAACGATGCGTCGAACACCATCATCTTCGTCGCCAACCTCGACACCTACGTCAACAACTCGGGCTCGGCCGTGTTCAACGCGGCGACGAACCTAGTCGAGGGCATCCTCGTGCGCGGAGCGCGGGACTTCGCGTTCGATCCCGTCGGCCAGTGCCAATTCTCGGCCCGCTACGAGGACGACGCCGAGCAAGGAGAGGAAGTGACCAGGGTCTCCGAGGTGATCCGGGCCGCGCTGGAGGCGGGGGGACCTTGAGACTATGGTCCCAACGCCGCTTGGGCCCAATGTCCGCGCGGGGTGGGGCCGATAGCACCTGGTGGCCCTGTCTGTTTTTCCATAAAATCCCAGCATGTCCACTGCATCGCCGCAGCATGACCAAGAACCGCTGCCGCCCGCATCCCGGAGGTGGATAGCCGCCGCCCTGTGCGCCGTGCTCGCCGTCGTCGCACCGGGCCCCTTGTCGGCGCAAGCCGCGGCGCAGATCATCGGGAGCTCAGGCCTGGGCGCGACCTCCAACGGCGCGGTCGGCGCGAAAGCGGTCAATGGACGTGTCGTGAACACGAACGTGCCGCAGGTCACTTTCGTCGGGGTGATAAGCCCAGCGCTCCTCACCGTCGCCGCCGCCCCTGTGGTCCTCCCCGCCCCTTCGGCGCGCTTCGCCTTAGTGGGCGGCGCCTCCAAATTCACTTCGCTCTTGACGTCGGGCCGCTTGGCCGCAGGACCGCTGACGTCGGCTTTGGTCGAGAAGGCCTTCAAGACCCTCGGGGCCGTCGAGCCCGACAAGCCCGACAAGCCCGTCTCCGCCAAACTCGTCGCCCCTATGTTCGACGGCCCGTTGGTCTTAACTCCCAAGCTCATCGAGGTGCCGAGAAACGGCTGGTGGGGCGTGCCCCACTACGGGAGTGACCCCATCATCCCGCATTTGTCGGCAGGCCCTGACCTCTTACGCACAGACAAGGTCCCCTCATCAGGCGGCAAGGCCCCGGTCCCGTTCGTGCCGGCCAACAAGAAGATAGGAGACCTCGAGCGCCTGGCCGCGACCAGCCCCGAATCGGGTTGGACAGCGGCCCAGGCCATCCTTAAGGACGATGGGGAAAAACGCCCGGAGGTACGCATCGCCGCGATGCGCGTCCTCGAGACGATGCCGGCGAAACGCTTCGTGCCGCTCGGCCTGGAGTTGCTGGCGTCCTTCGACACCCAGGAGGAGCTCATCCTCAAGGAGCTGGGGCACGGTCATAACTGGTACCTCCAGCGCATGGTACTCGCGGCTCTCGGCGGCATGGCCGCCGAGATGACATCGAAGCGTGGCGAGGTCATCGTCGCCCTTCAGGCGGCCTATGCGGACTTTAGCGCCCCAGTGCGACTGACGGCTCAGTGGGCCTTGACCCGATATGGCGTGGCCCCGGGTCCCGAGGTGGACCACCTCACGAACTCCCACGATATCGACCAGTTGCTAGACCAGACGAGACCCGGTCGGAAGCCGGGTCCGAGGAAGTCCAAGTGGATGTTGAGGTTGGGGTTCTCCCTGGTTCTGGTGACCGTACTCGGCGTATTCATCGTCCTTCCCTTGTTCTATCGCGCGCCCCAGCAGGCCGCCGTACACATTCAGCAAGTCTCATCCCAATCCCTCGACAGTGCCAGGGTCGAGGCTCCCCCTGCGATCTCCGTTCCCATTGCGACCGCTAAGCCCTTGCACGAAGAGGAGTTCGCAGCCTTAAAGGAGATCGCCGAAAATACCCGCGTCATGGCCGAAGCCCTGAAGAAGACCCCGGACATCGCAGTCAGGGAAGCCCCCGTCCGCCACAAGGGCGGCGGCTTGAGCGGCCTGATTTCGTTCATCGTCTTGATGGGCGGTACTACGTTGCTCTTGAGCTGGCTCATCAAACGAAAGGGCGCCGGAGGCACGGGCAAGGGCGGCCACATGAAACCGGACGCCTTCGCCCAGGCCGGCGAGAACGTGGAGAAATCTGATATTCGCTTTTCGGACGTCGCCGGAATCGACGAGGCCCGCATTGAAGTCGAGGAAATCCTCGACTTCCTGCGCAACCCGCGCCGCTACAAGATGATGGGCGCCAAGGTGCCCAAGGGAGTTCTGCTCGAGGGCCCGCCGGGAACCGGCAAAACCCTCATGGCCCGCGCCCTCGCCGGCGAGAGCGACGCGAACTTTATTCGCATCTCCGGTTCGGATTTCATTGAGATATACGTCGGCCTCGGGGCAAAACGGGTGCGTGAACTCTTCAACCAGGCACGGGCCAACGCCCCCTGCGTCATATTCATCGATGAGATAGACGCCGTCGGCGAGGCCCGCGATAACTCCTCGAGCCTGGGCGGCGGCAACGACGAGCGCAAGCAGACGATCAACGCGCTGCTTCAGTCGATGGACGGCTTCGACAACACCGATGGGGTCATCGTCCTGGCCGCCACGAACCGGGCCAAGTCCCTAGACCCGGCCTTGACGCGGCCCGGCCGCTTCGACCGGACCGTCCACGTCGGCTGGCCCGACGTGCGCGGCCGCGAGGCCATCCTCGCGGTGCACGGCTCCCAGGTCAGGCTCGGCCACGACGTGGATCTCCGGCACATCGCCCGCCGCACCACCGGGCTCGGGGGAGCCCACCTTGCCAACATCATCAACGAGGCCGCGCTCCTGGCCGTGCGTCGCGGCGCCGACTATATTGACAAGCTGGACGTCGATGAGGCCGTGGACCGCGCCGCCATCGGCGCCAAGCGGACGCTCTTCCTCTCGGACGAGATCAAGCTCCGCATCGCCCGCCACGAGACCGGCCATGTTCTGGGCAACCTCTTGGGCGCAAAACCCTCGCCCATCAATAAGGTCACCATCATCCCGCACGGGACCGGAGCGCTGGGCTTCGCCGAGACGGCTTCCGACGATGAGAAGTACATCGAGACCAAGAGCGAGATAGAGGCCCGACTTGTCGGCATCATGGGCGGCATGGTCATGGAGGAGACATACTACGGCGAGTCCTCCACCGGCCCCGGCTCGGATATTGAAAAGGCCGAGCATATCGCGCGCGTCATGGTCGAGCAACTCGGCATGGGCCGGCGTTCCGGCCTGGGTGCGAGAGGGCCGGACCTAAGCACCCCGTTGGCCGCCCGCCGCGTGAGCGAGGCCACGGCCCGCAAGATCGACCGTGACGTCAAGGAGATCAAGGAAGCGGCCAAGGCGAAAGCCGTAGCGCTCCTCACCGGGAACGAGGCCCTCGTCGACAAGATGGTCGAGCGCCTCTTGGAGAAGGAGACCCTGACCCGCGATGAAATCGAGGAGATCATCGGCCGTTGATTTGACGCGTCGAAATCCGAATTTGACCGCGCTTTTTTAATGAGCCATGATATTTCTTCGCCAATCGAGACCGGACCTTTAGAAACGACCCATGACCAAACACCGATTCAAAATGAGCATCCCAGTTGCAATATTCATCACTTTGGCGGCGGTGATCTATCAACGAACCACCGGCCCCACCTATCCTAAAAAAGTGATCATTCAGGCCGCTGGAAATCAAATCAAGGTCCGACTGCCCCGCAGTCACGAAAGCGGGACGAATGCGCCCATTTTGATTCCCATCTTGGAAACGGGCATGAACGGAAGACTTTTTTTCCGCCGCTATCCCACCAATGATCCCTGGACTGAGGCGCCTCTCAGGCCCGACGCAAATCAACTGGTGGGCGAACTTCCCAGCCAACCTCCCGCGGGGAAACTCCAGTACTATGTCGGCATTCACACGAGCGAGAAGGAGCAGATGTTGGCGGGCCCGCAAGCCCCCATAGTCATCCGATTCAAAGGTGCGGTTCCCACGGCAATCCTGGTCCCGCACATATTCTTCATGTTTTTCTCGATGCTTTTAGCGGCCTTGGCGGGAGTCGAAGCCCTTTTCCGAACGCAGACGTATTTCAAGATCGGCGTAATGACCACCGGCTGCCTCTTTTTAGGCGGACTGATTCTGGGGCCCATCGTTCAAAAATATGCCTTCGGAGTTTATTGGGCCGGATTCCCCTGCGGCTATGACCTGACCGACAACAAACTATTGATTTCTTTTATCTTTTGGGCCCTCGCCTTGATTTTGAACTGGAGGAAGGCACGTCCCCAGTGGGTGACCCTCGCGGCGGCCGTTCTACTCATTATGTACACGATCCCGCACAGTACCAGGGGCTCCCAGTACAACTACCACAAGGGAGAGGTCGAAACCGCGCGCTAACGACGGAGAGCGCCGCCGACCGGGGTTCTGCAGACGGCGGGACCGGTCACGCCGGCCCCTTGTTCGTAAACCAGCTTGGAACCGGAGTATCCGGTTTTCAGCAAAAACCAGAAGGCGCAAACCGAGATGCCCAGCTCTACCCATTGAAGGGATCGCTTCGATAGGACCCGCGCCAACTCGGGAATCTGCGGTCTTAAACGTCGTACAATATCCACGGCCAAAGCGATGAGCACGAGCCAAAGCACCCGGTAGGCCAAATCTTCATGCCGGTAAAGAGCGGCCACATCGCGGAGCGATTTTTTAACGACGTCCCCGGAAACATCCCCTGAAAAAAGAGTCACCCCCAACGAACCTGCCCCGCAATAGAGAAAAAAGCGGTACAAAATCCCCCAAACATGGAACCGAGGCCGGTGCCCGACAAGGACCTCCAGGCATTTGACTACGAGCATCATGGTGAGCAAGGCGATGGGGAAATGCGCCGCCAGGGGGTGCCAAAGCTCGCTTCGAATCAGAAAGATGGGCGGGGTTTGCATATTGAGGCGGTCACTGAAGCGCGTGGATGATGAGCCCGACAAGATGCTTGAGGTGGGGCAGAATAGAGGGATCTGGAATGTAGCCTTTACGCTTGGCCGCAGATGCGTGCTCAGCGTGAATGATCAGATTGGAGAGTCCCGTGGCCAGAGTGGTGAGACTGGCGGACGCCGCCGCGACGGCCTCCGCGGAATAGGAGTTCTTCTCCAGGGGCTCGCCAGAGTATCCGTCGAGGATGTCGAGCAGATCGGGCCCCTTGATGACGTCGATGAGACTCTCCACGTAGGCCGACTGCAGGCGGCGGTGAAGCACCGAGGAGTTCATCGCCGCGTTGAGTCGGGCGAGCGTCATCCGTTCTTGGAGGAACTCAGCGCCCGTCGCCGCGGTCAAGGTTTCGAAGAGTTCTTGCGGCGACATCACCTCGGTGCCGAGATGCCGCGTCTCGGCCATCCGCTTGAGGCGCTCCGGCGAGAGCAGGGAGTTCAGGAAAGCCACACGGGCGAGTGTGATATTTTCCTCGAACGGGACGATCGAGGCGTCCGCTGCGAAGCCGCCGAGCGGTTCGCGCAGGTCGGGCCCGAGTTTGGCCAGCAGGCCCTTTGGGATGGCGACGCCTTCATCCGAGAAGAGTTCCTGGAGGATCAAGGCCAGCGCTGCGCGCTGCTTCGCGGCGGGGACCGCCTCGTAGGGAAGCTTGCCCTCGTTTTGTCCCGCGCGCACTCGCCTCACGCGGACGCCGCCGATGTAGGGCAGCGCTAGAGAGAGCGCCCTCAGCCGCTGCTTATTGAGAAAGTCAAAGTGGCGGCGCAGCGCGCCGTAGTCTTCTCCATTATTTAGGGGTCTCTGTGCCAGCTGCTCGAGGGCTCTCCTCAGGCGGGTGACGGAGCGAGCGGCGTATTCGACCGGCTCCGGCCCGAAGTCGAAATGCGCGACGTAAGGGTCGGTCCCGTCGAGCTGGTCGTCGGTCGCGTACTCGTAGCCCGGCTCGCCGATGCGGGCGGCGACGCGCGCGAGAGAGGCCGTCGCGTCCTCCTGGGAGAGGCCGTCGACCGAGCGGTAGCCCCAGTCGATGGCGAGGTAGTCGTAGGGTCCCAGCTCGGTCTGGACCTCGGCTCCGGAGGGGTTCTCGGGCGCCGGGAAGCTGCTGGCGGCGTAGTCCATCACCGTTTGCGAGATCAGGCCGTCCTTGGCATGAGCGATTTCGTCGAGCGTCCGGAAGTCGCTGGCGGCGAAGTTGTGGCGCAGGCCCAATGTGTGCCCCATCTCGTGGACCATGAAGGAAACGATCAACTTGTGGGCGAAGCGGGCTCGTTGCTCGGGCGACAGGTCGGCATCCTTGAGCGAGGACATGGACGCGGCGACCTCGCGGGCGAAACTGCAGGAGGCATGGCGTTTATGGGCGGCAGGGCGCGCTTTGGCGAGGACCTCGTGAGTGCCGCGGTAGCCGAGCTCGCCCAGGACCTGCAGCGAGAAGTTTATGTGCGCGTTGTATATCTCCCCGGTGCGGGGGTCGGAGCGCCAGGAGGCGAATGCGAAATTCGCGTCGGTCCCGGTGAACCAGTGGACGACGTTGTAGCGGACGTCGGCGGCGTCGAACTGCGCCTCGTTCTGGGGCTTCGTGCCCGGCTCGGGCTGGTCGCGCACGACGATCGCGTCCTTGAAACCTAGTTTTTCGAAGGCAGTGTTCCACTTCAGTATTCCCTCTCGCACCGCGGCGCGATAGTGCTTGGGGATCTTGTAGTCGAGCCACCAGACAATCGGACGCTTCACCGGCGACAATGCGGCCTTCAAGTCGGTCTTCTCAAGGCGCCAGCGCTGCGCGAGTCGTCCGAGCGGGACGTCGAGGGCAGGAGAGGCGTTCAGGTCGGTGAAATCCCGGTATACCGTCGTGAAGTAGCCGACGCGTTCGTCCGCCGCGCGAGGTCGGAAGCCATCATGGGGAGGCGCCGAGAAGCTGTAGCGCATGCGCAGCGCCAGGTTGCGCGCGTCGGGCACGGGCAGTCGGTAGAGAGGATTTTCGTTGGCGAAGCGCAGCTCCATCGAGATTTCGGCGTTGCGGGGGAACACCTTCGCCGCGGCGATATGGCTCTGGTTTTTTACGAGGCGGTAAGGCAGGCGTTTCTGGTCCGGGTCCTCGGGATAAGATTGCGCGAGCGTGCTGTGGAGGTCGGTCAGGTCGCAGAGCAGGATTGCCTCGAGGTCGATTATGACCGTCGCCTTTCTTCGGTCGTCGACGATGACGGGGACCGAGGCGAGCACCGAGTCCGCGAAGGCCTCGGTAACGACGAGTTCGTCGCTCGAGCCGGATATGGCCCGGTAGTCGACGTTCTTGCGGACGAGTTCTATGCGGTTTCCGGCTCTCCGGAACGACACGGAGATCCCCGTATCGTCCAGTGGCGGGGCCATCGAGTAGAGCCAGTTCTCTCCGATGCCCTTCTCGACGATTGTGTTGAGCATGAAGACCTTGCCGAAGTCCTCCGTGCGCAGCGTCAACAGGAGCTTCCCGCGCGCATCCCGCGAGAGCTTGAAGAACCCGTCCTCCGGGAACTCCGGGCTGCGAGAACGGCTCAGCAGGGACTTGATCCAAGTCAACGTAGTGCCAGGATGCCGGATGTCCACCGCGGGGCCGCGGATCGGGCTAGCGTCGAAGAGGGCATTGAGGATGGCCGGGGTCTTCTCTGGAGCGGTCATGTCCGCCGCGTGCAAGGATCCGAGCGCCGAGATGTTGGGCGACGCGGGCGTTAAGGCGACCCGCGCCAACGGGATCGTGGCGGTCGGGATGGGACGCGAAAAGCCGGAGAGGGGGGGGGTGAGCGCGCCCGCTGCCGGCAACGAGAACGGGAGGTCAGAGCCAGGGACGGGGCTCCAGACGCCCTGGACGCCGGCGATGGGCATCACGACGGGGACCACGGCCGATTTCCCGACGGTCTGCGCGAACAGGAGCCCCCCGCCGCTCACGGCCTCGAGCGCGACGGCGGCGCTCAGAGCTAATCGTAATGTGGACTTGGCGGTCCTGAGAAGCTTCATGAGAGGATTGTACCGTCGGCGCGCACGAGGCTAGGTGCCCGTTGTGCCTACACAGGACCGAGTATGTGGCCCAGGGCGTCCTGGGCCCTGCTTAGTGGGTCTGCGGCGCGGATCCTTGCTTGGCCTTCCGGGCTTCGCGGTTTGCGTGCAGCACGGTTTTGCATCCTTCGGACAAGGTCTTTTTATTCTTGTGCAGGCACTTGAGCAGTCCCGTGCCGAGAGCCATGCCCTTGCAGTTGGCGTCGGTTTCAGCCGAGCAGGCCTGTTTTACGGCATCGTCGAGCGTCTTATATTCCTGGACGTGCGTTTTACATGACGTGTTTTTGATCTGATCGATGTTCTGGGCAAGGCAACGCACGTGGCGACCCTCGCCCTTTTCGATGCCTTTGCAGAGCGACGCGACATCGGCCTTGCAGGCGCCGCGTTTTTCCGGATGGGGCTCAGCGGTTTGCGCGGCGCGGACTCCACCGCTCAGGAGAGCGGAGGCCAATACGAGCAACGGTAGGATTCTTGTTTGCATGTTATTTTTTATTCCTCCACATCATTTTACGTCCCGGTCCATTATGCCACTTATAGTACGGTCCTAATCGTGGCTCATCGTATCCTTTCTTGATTTAAATTTGACTGGCCATTGCGGGGCCCCGAGCTTATAATACGCGTGTGAGGCCCTGTGTCTTTACAGTTGATGATGATCCGGACTTTCAGGCCGTCATGCGCTTGTGGCTGGCGTCGGCGTACGATGTCACCCCGCTTCTGAGCGCCGAGGAGCTTCGCGGCGCGCTCCGCTCCCGGAGGCCCGACCTGCTGATTCTCGATCTGCATTTGGCCGGCGCCGATGGCATTGAGATCTGCCGCCGCATACGCGCGACGCCCGGCCTCGAGACCTTGCCGGTTCTGTTTCTGACCGCCTCGCGCGAGAGCCGGGATTACAGCCGCAACATCGGAGCCGGCGGCAGCGGCTACCTGACCAAGCCCATCGGTCGTCGTCAGATGCTGGCCGCCGTGGAGGGGCTGCTCGCCGAGGGTCGCGTCCCGGTTCAAAAGGCCTTCGACATGGGAGGCGGCGACTAAGGGCCGGACGCTTTTTAGGCCGCGACGCGAAGCTCGCTGACCTTGGACCGGTAGAACAGGAGCACTTTCCTCACATAGGCGCGCGTTTGAGTGTACAGACGGCGATTGGCCAGGAAGCGCGGTCCGGCGTTGTACGCCGCCACGATGCGTTGGACGAGCCAGTTCGGCGCGTTCTTATATAAGACGCCTTGCAGGTGGTACTTCTTCCACGCGCGCTCGAACAGATAAACCATGTAGGCCGTGCCCGCCCGAATGTTGGCCTCCGGTTCGTAGAGGGCTTTCCCCGAAACGCCCATGTCCTCGGAGGTCGCGGGCATGACCTGCATGAGGCCGAGCGCCCCGGCGGGCGATTTCGCGCGTGCCGAGAACTCCGACTCGGCGGCGATCACGGACTTGATCAGCCTTGGATCGAGACCGAGACGCTGCGAGTAGGACCGTATCAGTTCGTCGTAGCCGGTCGTCTCGCGCCGTCCGAGCAGGCGATAAAAGGTCCGCTCGAAGGGCAAAGGAGGAATCGGCGGTATCTCAAGCATGAAGGGTACGGGCGAGGGCGTCTTTTTTGGGAGAGGTCGCGTCCTCGAGTTGGTGAGTTCGGGCTTGCCCGATGTCCCCGGCGCATTGAGAAAGGCATGGTGCCCGCTCGCGTCGAAGTATCGGGTAAACTCAACGCCGTTGAGGCCGATGGCCTGAACGGCGTTGAGCGCGTATAAGGTTTCCGGCGGCGTGTTGGTGAGGGCGCTGGTCGGAACGGCAAAGACGAGCGCGGCGGCGAGATAGGCGGAGGGTTGCATGTGCACGACTCCAAACCGGCCGCGTGAGCGGCCGGAAGCATTCCTCGGCGGGTGGTGATGTTAGTATATCGACGCTTCATCAGCCTAAAGGTCTTTGGGTCTATAGTCAACATAGGCCCTCTGGCTCGAATAGTCGACCCCGACGGCCCAGGCGGCGGAAAGCCGTCTAGGCTATAATGAGCGCATGATGAAAATGCAATCACTCAAAATTCTGATGGCCGGGGCCCTTTTCTGCTCCAGTCCGGTCCGCGCTGATAACACGACAAACCGCAAAGAGCGGCTGGCGGGCGTGCTTCAGGCGGCGATAAGCGAGGAGCAGATCGGCCAGATCATCACGAGATCCAATAACATTGAGATCAAAGCCGACAAGGTTATCTTCATCACTGGAACTGCTGGAAACGAAAGCCCAATATTAGGGGTGTCCGCCGAGCGATTCATCTCTGCGAGCTTTGTGATCGTCAAATACGGCGACACGTTCCAACTGGTCGATCAGACAGAATTAGACAAGATTGATCGGGGCGAGACGCTTGAAGACAAGGTCCGCCGGGTTTGCGTCAGTTTGAGCGACTTCAAGGACGCCTTGCGGCTGGCAAGGAACAGACAGTTCCTGGACAATATCGCGCGGCAGTTACCGAAGGAGTCTTAGTAGCGGTAGTTGTCGGGCTTGAACGGGCCTTCCACGGGAAGGCCGAGGTAGTCGGCCTGGCCCTTCGTCAGTTTGGTGAGCTTGGCGCCCAGCTTTCCGAGGTGAAGCATGGCGACCTTCTCGTCGAGCGACTTCGGCAGCAGATACACCTGCTTCTTGTACTTGCCCGTGGCCTTGTTGCTCCAGAGTTCGATCTGGGCCATCACCTGGTTGGTGAAGGACGCCGACATGACGAAGGACGGGTGTCCGGTCGCGCATCCGAGGTTCACGAGGCGCCCCTCGGCGAGCACGGTCACGACCTTGCCGTTGGGCCACGCGAACTGGTCCACCTGGGGCTTGATCTCGACCTTCTTGAGGTTCTTGTCCGAGGTGAGCGACGCGATGTCGATCTCGAGGTCGAAGTGGCCGATGTTGCAGACGATGGCCTGG
>JBBTJN010000205.1:0-4071 GCA_038059415.1 Elusimicrobiota bacterium
GCCTTGAGTTCGCCGACGGTGATCGGATCGATGCCGACGAAAGGCTCGTCGAGCAGAATGAGTTTGGGGCCGCCGATCATGCAGCGCGCAACCTCGAGGCGGCGCTTCTCTCCCCCGGACAAGGTCCACGCCTTCTGCCGGCGCATGTCCCAGAGGCCGAACTCCTCAAGCAGGCCCTTGACGCGGCGCATCTGCTCGAGCTTGCCGTGCACCGTGCGTTCCAGCACGGCGCGCAGGTTCTCCTCGACGCTTAGGCCCTTGAACACCGTCGGCTCCTGCGCGAGGTAGCCGAGGCCGCGGCGGGCGCGCGCATACATCGGCAGCGAGGTGACGTCCTCGCCGTCGATAAGGATTCGGCCTTCCTCGGGAGTGACGAAGCCAGCGAGGCTGTAGAATGACGTGGTCTTTCCCGCTCCGTTGGGACCGAGCAGGCCGACGATCTCCCCGGACGAGACGTTTAAGCTCACTCCCTTGACGACCATGCGCTCGCCGTATGTTTTGCGAATGTCGCGCGCTTCGAGCTTCATTTGGCGAGCTCCTTGAGCCTGGCCGGGTCTTTGAAGATCATCCAGCCCTTCACGCGCCCGCGCGCCTCGATGCGGCGAGGCGCCTCGGTCGCGACGACCTCGTCGGCCTTGAGCGCGGTGGTCCATTCACCCTCGACCTTGCGCAGAACGGGACGTCCGCCGTTGAGGGTCAGCCGGCCTTCGGCCTTCGCATACACGACCTCGTCGGCGGCGAGCTCGAGGCGCGGGCCCCACACTTTCGCGCCGGAGGAGAGCGTCACCCGGCTCTCCCCATTCCACGAAATGCGCCCGCTCTCGCCGTGGTCCGTATCAAGGCCCGGAGGCGTGCGCGTGAACAGAACACTCTCGCCCGGTGCGGGCTCAAGAAAGCCCTGCTTGGACGGCTCGTCGTGGCCGGCCTTCTGCCCACGCGCCTCGAACTGCGTGCCGTCCGCGCTCACGCGCCGCAGGGCCACCGCGCCGCGAGCCTGCCATGTCCGATCCGCATGCTTGAACAGGGCCCAATCGGCGCTCAGACGCGTGCCGGCCGACTCGTAGCGCACGCTGCCGATGAACTCTTCTTCTTTGTTCTCGCCGCGGCGGATTATCCACGCCTTGCTGCGAACGACGCTCCCCGCCACGGGCGTGGCGACCGATTCGGCGACCGCCGGCGCGCACACGAGGGCCAGGAGGGGGAGCAAGGTCATCGGGGCGCCGCGATAAGGACCGAGCGCTGGTCGAAGATGCGTATCTCGGAGAGGTCGGGCTTGGCCTCGAGGCCCTTGCCGCGCAGCACGCCTTCCGGCCGCGTGAGGAGGATGTCAGCCGGAGTCGTAAATAAGCCGCGCTTGGATTTGTAGAACAGCTCCGAGGTGGTCAGATGCGACTTGTCCTCAAAGGAGTCCATCACAACACGCGACGAGAGCCTCACGTCGTGCGTCTCAGTCTCGACCTCGCCGGCGAGCGCGGTGACGCGCGAGACGGCCTTGCCGTTCTTGTAGAATTCCATCATGGGATCGGCCAGGGTCGCGAGACTGGAATCCTCGCGCAGGACGGCGCGGCGCGATTTGAGGGTCCAGGAGGGCTGGCCCTTCTCGGACTGGCTGAGGGTCAGGCCTTCCATGACCTGACGACGCTCCTCATGCCCGTTCTCCGCGCTCTTCCCGCAAGCCGATGAGGCGAGCAGAAGCGCCGCGAAGAAATAGCGCATCTCACTTCTTCGCGGCCGTGGACGCGTCGTCAGGCGGCGCCTTGAGCTGATCCTCGGGGAGATGAAGCTTCCCGGTGGGATTGAGCCACGGCGTCATCTCCATCGGGATGTGTCGCAGGTGATAGGGCTTAGGCAGGCGACTCAGCACGTGGGAGATGGCGAAGTAGGCGACGATCAGCGTTGCGTAGATGACGGCGAGCGTGCGCATATGCCACTGCGCATCGGGAAACCACGGCGGGGAAATCAGCATTTCTTGGGCGGCCGCTTTCTTGGACTTCTTCGGCGTCTTGGGCTGCTGTGGGTTCGGCTGGCTCATCGGAGCTCCTTGGACAGAGCGTCGAAGCGGCGGACTTCGCGCAGGAAGGATGGGATCGAGGATAGCGCTAAGGCGTTCGGCCCGTCGGACAGCGCCTTGTCCGGATCGGGATGGGTTTCAAAGAACACGCCCGCGACGCCTACCGCGACGGCGGCGCGGGCGATCGGGCGCACGAACCGGCGCTGGCCGCCGGTGGTCTCGCCGTTGCCGCCGGGCAACTGGACGCAGTGCGTCGCGTCGTGGACGACGGGGAAGCCGAAGCCGCGCATGATTTCATACGAGCGCATGTCGACGACCAGATTGCCGTAGCCGAAGGTCGAGCCGCGCTCGGTGAGAAGTACGTCCTTGTTCCCGGTCGAAAGGATCTTCTCGACCGCATATCTCATGTCCCAGGGGGACAGGAATTGGCCCTTCTTGACGTTGACCGCCTTGCCCGTGCGGCCGCAGGCGATCAGGAGGTCGGTTTGGCGGCTGAGAAACGCCGGAACCTGGAGCATGTCCACGTAGCGCGCCGCGATCGCGGCGTGCGCTGGTTCGTGCACGTCGCTCACGCAAGGCACGCCGAACTCGGCTGCCACCTTCGCCAAGAGCCGCAGGCCCGCTTCCATGCCCGGCCCACGGAACGACTTCACCGAGGTCCGATTTGCCTTGTCGTAGGACGCCTTGAGCACGAAGCTCGCCTTGCCGGCCGCTTTTTTGAGCGCGCGGCAGACCGTGCGAAGCATCTTTTCCGACTCGATGACGCAGGGCCCGCCGATGAAGGCGACCGGCAAGTCGTTGCCGAAGGTGATCTTGCCGACTTTGACGCGATGCTCACGCATGGATCGGGTTCCTGACGTGAGTCTCGGCGCGCTCGACGCAAGCCGCGACGAAGTCGCGAAATAGCGGATGCGGCGCCTCGGGGCGGCTCTTGAACTCGGGGTGGAACTGGCTCGCGAGGAACCAGGGGTGATCCTTGAGCTCGACGATCTCAACGAGGTTCTTGGGCGCGTGCAGGCCGGTGATGGAGAGCCCCGCGTCCTCGATGAGCTTGCGAAACTTATTGTTGACCTCGAAGCGGTGGCGGTGCCGCTCGGAGATGTTGAGCGTGCCGTACGCCTTGTGCGCGAGCGAACCCTTCTTGAGCGTGCACTCGTACGTGCCCAGGCGCATCGTCGCGCCCTTATCCTTCACCGTCTTCTGTTCGGGCAGGAGGTCGATGACGGGGTAGCGGGACTTCTGGTCGAATTCGGTCGAGTGCGCGCCGGAGAGCTTCAGCACGTTGCGGGCGAACTCAATGACGGCGACTTGGAGACCCAGACACAGGCCGAAATACGGGATCTTCTTCTCGCGCGCGAGCTGGGCCACGCGGATCTTACCCTCGATGCCCCGGTCGCCGAAGCCGCCGGGCACTAAGATGCCGTGCACGCCGTCCAGCTGCTCGGAGATCTTGGGGTCCGTCGTGTCGAGGAAGCGGATCGCGATCTTCGCCTCGTTGGCGATGCCGCCGTGGACGAGAGCCTCGTTGACGGATTTATAGGCGTCCTTGTAATCGGTATACTTGCCCGCGAGCGCCACGACGATTTCCCACTTCGGGCTCTTCAGTCGACGCACGACCTCGTTCCAGCTGTCGAGGTTCTTGGCCTGGGTGCGCAGGCGCAACAGCATCATGACCTGGTCGTCGAGGCCCTGCTTATGGAACACCATCGGCACCTCGTAGATGCTCTCGACGTCCGGCGCCTCGATGACGGATTCCTTGGGCACCGAGCAGAACATGGAGAGCTTGGCCTTCATCTCCGCGCTGATGGGCCTCTCGCAGCGGCAGACGAGCACGTCGGGGGCGATGCCGATCTCGCGCAGCTTCTGCACGGAGTGCTGGGTCGGCTTCGTCTTCAACTCCTCGGACGCCTTGATGTAGGGAATCAAGGTCACGTGCACGTAAAGCGAGTTTTCCCGGCCGGCCTCGAGGCCCATCTGGCGCGCGGCTTCCATGAACGGGAGGCTCTCGATGTCGCCGACGGTGCCGCCGATCTCGATGATCGCGATGTCCGCGCCCTTGG
>JBBTJN010000206.1:0-20729 GCA_038059415.1 Elusimicrobiota bacterium
CCTCGGCGATCGTGACGCGATGCTAGCCGACATCAACCGCGCGGCGGCGCTCGATGCGCGTTTCCGGCGGACCGCGGTCGACGCGGCCCTGCTCCAGATCCCCTCTGATTCCGATGTGGTCTTCCTATTCCCCGGAGAATCCGCAAAGGGCGCGTCAAAGGCGCCCGTCGCGGACGGGCGCGCCAAGAGCTTCAGTGTCCTGGTCGGCGCCGCCATCTTTGGGGGCCTGCTCCTTGCTTTGGGCCTGATGTCCACCGTCCTGGCGTCTCTTAAGGACACCGTCATCTCCGCCTTCACTCGAGCCAAGCGTGCGGCGCCCGCGACGAACCCGGCGCTCGCCACGGCCCAGCCGGCGTCCGTCGCCGGCGATGTCGGCGGACTCATTCGCGGCCAGTATGAGATCTTGCGCCAGATCGGCGCGGGCGGCATGGGCCTGGTCTATGAAGGAACCGACCGCTCGCTGGGGCGGCGCGTGGCCATCAAGAAGATGCGCGACGAACTGCGCCTTAACCCGCGCGAGCGCGAGCGCTTTATCATTGAGGCGAAGACCGTCGCCTCGCTTCACCACCCGAACATCGTGGACATTTACGCCATCGCTGAGGAAGGCGAGGACATTTATCTCGTGTTCGAGTACATGGACGGCAAGACGGTGCACGATTTGGTCCAGCTCAAAGGCCGGCTCGACTCCACGCAATCGGTGCGCGTGACGCGTGCGATGGGCGAGGCGCTGACCTATGCCCACGCGCATGGCGTGATCCATCGCGACATGAAGCCCTCGAACGTGATGCTGACGAGCGCGGGGCAGATCAAGGTCATGGATTTCGGCATCGCGCGCATGGCCAAGGACGCCGCGACGCGCTACTCGATGACGAACACCGTCGTCGGCACGCCGCCGTACATGGCTCCCGAGCAGGAGCAGGGTGTGGTGCGAAAGGAGTCCGACGTGTATTCGCTGGCGATCTGCGCCTACGAGATGCTGACCGGCAAATTGCCGTTCATCGGCATCAGTGCGGGGATGCTTATGAACAAGATCAACATGAGCTACGTCCCGCCCTCGCGCAATATCGCAGGCCTGCCGGACGCGCTCGATGAGGTATTCCTGAAGGCCTTCCAGGCCGATCCCGACAGGCGCTATCGCACGCCGCAGGAGTTCGTCGCCGCCCTCTCGGCGGCCGTCGACGGCGTCCGCGGGCCAAGATCGGCTGAATTATAAGGCCGTCGGCGGCACCTCTAGGCACTAGACAACGCAAGATAGATCTTTCTATCCGTCAATTCTGGAGAGATTTAGTACAATACGCGAGCAGGTAAAAAATGCCCCAATCCTCGGACGACCCCGCAGAAGAGATCATCAACATGCTGAGGACGCTCTCGGCGAAATTAAAGACGGACTTTTCGGGGCAGGGGCTCATGGTGGTGGTCGCGGCGGTGTTCGGGGCGGGGCTCCTATTCAGTTCGGTCTATACCGTCGAGCCCAGCGAGCAAGCAGTCATCCTTCGCTTCGGTCGGTACGTCTCCACGGAAGCCCCCGGACTTCATTTCAAGCTGCCCCTCGCCATCGACCAGGCGATCAAGGTTAAGACCAAGGTCATCCTGCAGGAAGAGTTCGGTTTCCGGTCGTCCGGGGAGGTCGGCTCCCGGACTGATTACTCCAACAAATCTTTTAAGGAAGAATCGCTGACCCTGACCGGGGACCTCAACGTCGCCAATGTCGAGTGGATCGTGCAGTACCAGATATCCGATCCAAAGAAGTACCTTTTCAACGCACGGGAGGTGCTGAAAAATCTGAGAGACGTTTCTCAATCGGTCCTGCGCCGCGTGGTGGGGGACCGTATCGTCAACGAGGTTTTGACGACCGGCCGCGTTGAGATCGCGGAGGAAGCCCACCGCCTGACCCAGGAGGTGCTCGACCGCTACGACATCGGCATCCGCATCGTAACTGTAAAGCTCCAGGACGTGAACCCGCCCGAGTCGGTGCGCCCGGCATTCAACGAGGTCAACGCCGCCAAGCAGGAGCAGGAACAGGCCATCAACCAAGCCGAGCAAGGATACAACAAGGTCATCCCCGAGGCCAGCGGCAATGCCGAAAAGAGCATCCGCGACGCCCAGGGCTACGCCACGGCGGCGGTCAACCGGGCCTCGGGTGACGCGGCGCGTTTCCGATTTATGCTAGAAGCCTATCGCGCCGCCCCCGCCGTCACCCGGACCAGGCTCTATCTGGAATCGATGGAGGAGTTGTACGGCCGCTTTAAGACCCTGACCATCGTGGATAAGGGTGTGCAGGGGCTTTTACCGGTCTTCTCCTCGCCCCAGACACCTTCCCCGGCGGCTGAAGGTTCCCGATGAGTCCCGACCGGAGATTGGCGACGATCGTGGTGGCCTTTGCGGCCTTGTTTCTGCTTAACGCGTCGGTGTACACCCTGTCGGAATGGGAGCAGGTCGTCATCACCCAATTTGGGCGTCCCGTGGGATCTCCCGTCAATACGGCCGGACTCCATTTCAAGGTGCCGTTCATCCAGATGGTGCGCCGCCTGGACAAACGAATCCTCAACTGGGACGGCTATCCCAACCAGATACCCACCAAAGACAAGAAGTACATCGTGGTGGACACCACCGCCCGTTGGCGCATCATAAACCCCCTGCTCTTCATCCAGACCGTTCAGACGGAATCCGGGGCGCGCTTGCGTCTGGATGGTATCCTGGACGCCGTGACGCGCGACACCATCTCCAACCATAATCTAGTGGAGGCGGTCCGCAACTCCAACGCTATCCTGGAGAGGGTACGGAAAAAATCGGAAGCTCAGAAGACTCAGGAGCTCCAGCCCGGCAGCGAGGAGGAGGAGGTGACCGGCGAGGTCGAGGGCATCGCCGTCGGACGGGAGGCCTTGAGCGGCATTATCATCGAGAAGGCCCGAGCCGGCCTGAAGGAGTTCGGCATTGAGATCATCGACGTCCAACTCCGGCGCATCGCCTACGAGGCCAGTGTGGAGGCCAAGGTCTACGAACGCATGATCTCCGAACGCCAAAGGATCGCCCAGAAGATCCGCTCGGTGGGACTGGGCGAACAGGCCAAGATCCAGGGCAAGACCAACAAGGATCTGCAGGGTATTGAGTCGGAGGCTTACCGCAAAGTCCAATCCATCAAAGGGGAGGCGGATGCCAAGGCTATCCGCATCTACGCACAGGCCATGAACGCCGATCCCAGTTTTTACGAGTTCGTCCGGACGCTGGAAGCCTACCGGAAGGCCATCCCCGCTGGCAGCACGCTCATCTTGTCCACGGATAATAAATTCCTAGAACTCATGCGCAAGCGCTGATCCCATCGCGTTCAGTCCCGGTTCTTGGCCGCATGCGCCGTTGCGCAGGCATCGTTGCAGAAGTAGAGGACGTTGCCTCGGATGCTTCGGGTTACGGCGCACTTCTTCAGGACATAGACCCGGCATTCATGATCAAGAACCATCTCGCCGTCGGCCGACTCGTCCGGGCACGGCCGAGTCGGTCTCTGTTGCGTCTGGAGTATCCTACGGAGGACGGCCCGGACCGCGTAATAGACGATGAGGACGTAGACGGCGAACATAATGGCGCGCATGGTCTTGCCTCCATCATATCAGAGAGGAACGGGGAAGATAAAGACGCCGCCCTGCCATCCAGCCCTGACGAATCGGCGAGGCGCGACTCCGTCGGGAGGCGGGGTGTGCGCAAGTCAGTAGCCCTCGGCGTGGACGTCTAACGCGCCATGCACGAGCTACAGATCATTGGGTTCCTGGCCAACCTCTTGACGATTTTTTTGAGCGCCAAGATATTCGGGAAATTGGCCGAACGCTGGGGCCAGCCTCCCGTCTTGGGCGAGTTGCTCGGCGGCGTCGTGCTCGGCTTCGGGCTCTTCAAATTCTTCGACCCGAGCGACCCCGCGCTGGCGCTCATGGCTGAGTTCGGGGTGGTCCTGCTTCTATTCGAAACGGGGATCAACAGCGACCTCTCTCGTCTGCTCAAGGCGGGCCCATCGTCCACGGCCGTCGCCGGCGTGGGCGTGGTCCTGCCGTTCGCGCTCGGCTACGCCCTGATGACGGCGATGGGCCGGGGGAGGCATGGAGGCCGTGTTCGTCGGGGCGGCCCTCACCGCCACCAGCGTCGGCATCACGGCCCGGGTCTTGGCGGATATGGGCAAGCTCGAACTCCCGGAGGCCCAGATAATTCTGGGCGCGGCCGTGATCGACGACATCGTCGGCATCATCATTCTCTCGGCCGTCCAGGGCGTGGCCGCCTCGGGCTCTTTGTCCTGGCTGGCCGTGGCGCGCACGACCTTTATGTCTGCGGCCTTCCTCGGCGCGGCGCTATGGATCGGCCCCCGGGTCTCTGAAGCCCTGGTCGGCTTGGTCCGGCGCATGAGGGGTCGCGGGATATTGATCGTTTCGGCCGTGAGCTTCGCCTTCGCCCTGGCGCTGCTTGCGCACGCTTTTGGGACCGCTCTGATCGTGGGCGCCTTCACCGCCGGCGTCCTCCTGGCGCGGACCGACAGGCGTGAGGACATCGACGGGGCGCTCAAGCCCGTGGCGGACCTCTTCGTTCCGATCTTTTTCGTCATGGTCGGGGCGAAGTGTTAACGCCGTTTGAAGAATGTCCGGAAATCGCCGGTCGTTAAGGGCCGTAAGCTCGCGCCGGTGATCGTGTCCAGTTTTCGCCAGGATGCTGTCCAGGACCAAAGACCCTTGTCTCACGGCGTGCAGACCGCTAAATTTTACTGCTGACTTCGGGTGACGTTGTCGAGCGGGCTCGAACTCTCAGTGCCACCACGTCTCCTCAAGTGCAAGGCGGCCTATGGCCGATCCCTCGCCGCAGAGACAGGCGCAGAGAACCTATTCGGAGACCTGCTTGCGGCCGATCTTGGAAGCCGGTTCTCTGGGGAAATTATCGAGGTAGTGAAGAAACGAACGGACCGAAACGCAGCGGGGCACGCAGCCGGACCCGATTTTTCGTGAAGCGATCCCGTCGGCCCGCTGCGCCCGAAACGTCAGGAAATCAGGCGACTGGACACGATCGACCGGCGGGAACTGGACACTCGCGGAAAAGCGGCGGCCGGATCGGCCCACCACCAACAAAAAATGACATGCAGTCCAATCCCAGAGAGGGCACTCACCGAAAGCTACCAACAGGCCGTCGTTTGGAATGAGTCAGCCTCAAGAGCGCGGCTTCCCAGGGCGATAGCTGTCCGGTGCTTGGCTTGAGCGAGCCGCCACATGACGCCCATTGAGACGGTCGTTAACATGATCCCGATCAAGCTCGGCTCCGGGCGTTCATGAAGCAGCAGCGCTTTTATCGCATTGAACGTGATATAGGCAGCCAAGAGAAACAATGACCCGCCGACAAGTTGATGGGCGCGGCGGTCCAATCGTTCAATCTCAGGGCTCGGCATCTGATTTTTCGCGGCCTTTAGACGCCATATGAGGACCATGCCTGAGGTCGTCTCAATAAAGCTGTCGATTCCGAACCCGAGCAGGGCGATGCTGCCAGCCGCTACCGCCGCTGCAATTGCGATCAGCCCCTCGATGATATTCCAGTCGACCGTGAAGTATTCCAGGCGGAGCGCATGCCGAAGCAGGAACGCGCGCTCCTCTGCCGCTGGCATAGTTCCTTCCGCTGAGCAGCTCGCTAAGATGCGAACGCTCCGAGTTCCCCGGGTTTTCGGAGCATTTTATTGACCTCGTCGAGATGCAACTCCTCGCTGACGATCATGTCTCGCGCGTACTCTTCTAGAAGCACCGATTTCCCTTCCGATGCTTTCAGCAACTCACGGTAGGATGCCACCGCAGCGTTCTCGTGTTCCCGGCTCTCACGGAGAATGTCGCCGATGTCGTGCTTCTCCGTTTCCAGCAAGGGGCCGATTTTGAGAGAGGGGTGCCCGCCGAATAGCGTCACCAGTTCGCCGGCTTTATGCGCGTGAGCAAGACCCTCAGTGGCGTTGTCCTTAAGCCAGGAAACAATCGGAAGGCGGTTGTACCCGTAGACCATAAGAGAATAGTGCGTGTAGCGCACAACTCCCGCAAGTTCAAGTTCCATGATCCTGTTGAGGATTTCTACGGCCCGTTGCTTCTCGCTCTTGTTCATATCGTTTCTCCTTGTGGTATTCTCCCACAGGTACGTCTTCAGCGATTTTGGGAATTTTTTAGCCTGAATTAGTTTGCGGTTCTGGCGTCCGCGCCCATATTATACGCATAACGCCGAGCCATCGTCTCGAGCTTGATCTTGGCTTGGCCCGCCGTTCCAGCACCTCGTCCTTGCGGCCCGCGTAAACGTCGTTCGAGATCACGTTCTTCAACGCCTCGTGCGGCGTGTCGTTGTACGCCTCGACCATCCTGGTGATCGCCGCCTGAAGGTCCTCCGGCGTGCCGTAAACCCACAAGTTGACCTTCTCCTTCTTGAGCTTCTCCACCCCGCTCGCGTCGGCATGGCGCCTGGCGTCGCGCTGCAACTGCGCCTTGCCACCTTCCAGGAAGTCCTTCGTCCAGCTGTAGTAAGCCGCACTGGGAATACCTTCACGACGGCACAGCTCGGCCACCGAGACGTCTCGCTTCATGCCTTCCAGAACGATGCGGATCTTCTCTTCGGCGGTGAATTTCTTGCGTGTCTGGCGCTTAACGGCCTTCACGAACACCTCGGCATCCTGCTGCGGCTTCTCTTTGTCGTTCATAAGCCTCCATTTTACCTGGCTTACGAACGCCGAAAATCACAATTAATTCAAACGGCTAAAAATTCCATCAGGCGCTGAAACTCAACACAAGGACAAGGATGCTGCGCTTCGGGGCAACGAAACAATCTTGCTGGTTGAAGATGAGGAAATGGTTCGTCGGCTCGGAAAGCGCGCCCTTGCCTCCAAAGGGTACGCTGTTTTAACCGCCACTGATGGACAGGAGGCCCTGGAGGTAATGCAGCGGCGCGGCAGACCCGTGGACCTGCTGATCACGGACGTGGTGATGCCGGGCATGAGCGGGCGTGAATTGGCCCGGGCGCTTGCTGCCAAGAAAATGGTCCGCAGAACGCTTTTTGTTTCCGGTTACACAGACGATGCCATCGTGCGGCAGGGGATCTTGGAGCCGGGATTGGCGTTTCTCTACAAGCCTTTTTCTCCCAACGAGATTCTGCTCAAACTGCGCGAGGTTCTTGACGGTCCCGCCGATCAGGCAGGGGTATGACGGCCCCTGCCTTACTGTAAAATATTTTATTCGCATCGCAACCATCCGTTCAGACTTCGGAGGAACATTTATAAGCCATTGAATCTAAATGCGCAGGGCTACAGCTTCTCGAGCCGGCGCGGTTTCCATAGGGAGAGTAAGGGTGAACCGGGCCCCCCCAGTGGGGGCATTTTCCGCTTGCAGGCTGCCGCCGTGCTTGACGGCGATGTCCCTGCTTAAATAAAGGCCGAGGCCGGTTCCTCCCGCAAGCGGCCGAGTCGTGCTGAACGGTTTGAAGAGGTTTGTCATCGCTTCATCGGAGATCCCGGTCCCCGTGTCCTCCACGAGCACCATGATCCTTGAGCGACCGTCTTTCATGCAATCGGTTTTCGTCCTGATCGTTAATGCCCCTCCGGAGGGCATAGCCTTGACGGCATTGCCTAAGAGGTTCAACAGGATCCGCTCAAGTTGTTCCGGGTGTCCCAAGACGCGAAGATGATGCCGGTTGAACTTCTTCTCAAGGTCGATGCCGGCGTCGGCGAACATGTTTCCGCAGAACTCGACGGCGGACTCAATAAGTTCATGAATTTCGCATTCAACGCGGGGGGTATCTTCCTTTTTCGCCGCGCTGAGTATTCCGGCCACCAGATCTTGGCATCGAAGAGTCGCCCTTCTTATACTTCCCAGATCTCTTCTTATGGACGAATCCAACGACTTCTCCTGAAGGCATATATCCGTAAATCCACGAATAACCATCAGTGGACTTTTTAGATCATGTACGATGCCGGCGCTGATCAGTCCCACGGCGGCCAATTGTTCGGTCTGTTCGTCATGAGCAGCTTGCACCCGCGTCTTTTCATCCAAGCGGTCCAACTCCTCGCGTTGCCGGCGCAGTTGCCCCAATGATCGTCTTTCCGCGCCGGCTAAGCGCCAGGTCAGCGCCGCCGAAAAGACAAAGACCCCATTCTTAAGGCAGAGTTCGAAGATGGTGGCGGCGCTCAGGGCGTTAAATGAGACGAAGTAAAAAATCGTGTTGAAGCTGACGGCCCCGATCGTAATCCAGGCCACCTCCCTGCCTGACAAAAGTAAAGAGACCGTGTAGATGGGCAATAGATAGAGCACCCAAAGGTTGGATTCAGGCCCTCCCGAGTAGGAGAGAATTCCCGTGATGACCCCGCAGTTGGCCAGAATGATCAGCGCTGAAAACCATTCCTGCGAAGGCCACAGGCGTAGGGCTAGGATGGCCGAAAAATTCAGAGACAGCAGTAGTAGAAAGAAATGAAGAACCGTGGGATAGACCAAATTGGCGTTTTCTCTGCCCAGGTATGCCATGATCGCGAGAAAAATGCAAAAGACCGCCTCATATTTATAAGCCACGGCGCGTTCGCTTTCCTGGATCGAATTCATGGCTCCCCCTAATTCCGTCTGCGGTCGAAAGCGAAGCGGCTGAGACGGTGTTCCGTATCGGCCTTGCAGAAGGCTTTCATCTCCGAAGCCAGTTGGACGACTTTCGTGTAATGATCAAGGACTCGCTGCTCGCTGGTCACTATGCCTATGGAGAGGGATATGATTGGAAAACGCTGCCGTAGACCTTGCCGGTTTTCAGCCTCGATGAAACCACGGCTCTGATCCGAAGATTCGTAGAAGGCCGGCGTCATCTCATCGAATCGAGAGACGATGCGTTGCGCCACGTGAGGCGCTTGGTCGGGCTCGGCGATCACCACAAAATCATCACCGCCGATATGTCCGACAAAGCCCGCGGTGTCGGCCTCCAGGCTCTTTTCTAAAATATCGCCGGTTTTTCGGAGCACTCCATCGCCTTTCGCAAATCCATGGGCGTCGTTGTAGGGCTTGAAATGATTGATGTCGACATATAGAAAGGCGAAGGCGACCCCGTCGCGTATTCTGCGATTGACTTCCTCCTCGATCGAGGGGCTGCCGGGAAGTTTCGTCAGGGGGTTGGCCGATAAGCCGAGCTTGTTGCGGCGCAAGGTGCTGTGGACCCTGGCCTTCAGCTCGGCCGCGACGAACGGTTTGATGATGTAATCGTCTGCTCCCGAGTCCAGCCCAACAACTTCATCGGAAATATTCCCAGACCCCGTCAGCATGATGACGGGAGTCGTGCGGGTTTGTCTGCTGCAGCGTAGCTCCTTAAGGACTTCCCAGTCTGTTTTTTTCGGCATGGCGACGTCCAAGATGATGAGATCCGGCTCATCGCGGGTGGCCCGGCTCAGGGCGTCTTCTCCATTCGATGCGGTGAGGATATCGTAGAACTCCGAGCCGAGCGTCCTTCCCACCATTTTCCGGATTGCCGGTTCGTCATCGGCGACCAATATCTTCTGTTTCATGAACATGCTCCGTTGACGTCGCGTTTTGGTTTGAGTCCGCGAATAATCGTCAGCAACGCTTCAAGCTCCAGGGGCTTCTGAATGACTCCGACGGCACCCAACAATTCAGCGTCTTTCGCAATCTCTTCGGCCCCGTAGCTTAAAGGGCTTCGTCTTCCGCTGCTGACGGGAGTATAACCATCCTCGTTGTTTGGAGAGTTATGGGCTGCTTTAATCCGTCTTAAGTTTCCAAAGACGAATGTATTTACAGTTCGATTTAGAGCCCGAATTCCAGCCCGAACGTCGCTCGCGGAGGGTATCCTGCATGTACGTCAAGGGCCCAAAAAGAGACGGAGACCGAGCCGATCCGTCTTCGGCGCGATCTCCGTCGATGATTGCGACTTTTGTCAGTTAAATCTGGCGGGGCCGACGGGATTTGAACCCGCGATCTCCGCCTTGACAGGGCGGCGTGTTAGGCCAGCTACACCACGGCCCCGCAACGCGGTGAGTATAGCAAATGTGTCCGCGTATTTTCCTTCCGGATTCATCTCGGCCCAAAAGATCATGCAAGCCTTTGCTTTGTCGTGCCGCGTCGATCCGGCAATTCTGCGGGATCTTCAACCACTCGTCATAACTCATGATCACCCCGCGATACTCGTAGGGGTCTTTATCCAGATGTACCGGGGGAACCTACAGCCAGCGAGGCATGGTCCCAGGCACCTGGAGGGCGATCGCCCTACGTTATCGTGAGGTCAACAGCCAACTGCCTCCTGCGGGGTGCGCAACAGGAGGCGCGGGGTTTAACGGAACGTTTTGGGAGCGGGCCCCGTTAAAAAGAAGCTGATTTAAGCAGCTACTAAGACTCGCTTCTTGACGAGACCAGCTGCTTTCTTGATGTTCTGCACGCTCGGCAGGGATAATCCGAACTCCTTGACGATGGCGCTGCCGGTCTTGTCGGCCTTTACGGCGGCAATCACCTTTGCCTTCATCACGGGAGTGATCTTGGTATAAGTGCGCTTGCCGGATTTAGAGGCGGCCTTTTTGGATGTCATCTTGCGGCCACGGCCTTTACGCCGGGACCCCGCGGCCGCTTTCAACGCTTTGATAAACTCCTTCAGAGAATCATATCCGTACTCATGAGGGAGAATCGCGAGCTCAGACTTGCGTTCGGACTCAATCTGAGATTGAAGATCCGCCGCCTTGGACCGTAAGGACTCCAGTTCTTTTATTTTTTTAGTGATCATAAGGTTGTGCGTAAATAATACTAAATAATGATGAAGGAGGGGAAATTAATTTTCTGCCGCCGGCGGCGCTCCGACGGCAACATCCGAGGCGCGACCTTGACGGTCAAACCTCATTTCCGCGTGTTTTTCCTGCTTGCGGAACAATGAATTAACGAGTAACATGGATCGCGCGCAGGGGCCATATGTGAAACATTTTCTTTCCAAACGCAATATTGTCATTGCCGGCGTCTTTTTTGTTCTCATTGACGCCGTAATGATATGGCAGTTGTCCCGATTGTCCGAGCGCCAGACGGAACAGTCGGCTCTCGGAGACAACTCCGTCCTGGCGACTGCGATCACTGAGATGCGCGAAATCTACACGTCCGACGTCGTCAATCGGTTGATTCCAGCGGGCGTCAAAGTGACTCACGATTTTGAGCGCCACAAAGGGGCAATCCCTCTTCCAGTGACCTTCACCATGAAGCTCGGCGACAGGATCTACCGTAAGCTCGGCGTGAAAGTCAGACTTTACAGCGAGTATCCTTTCCCCTGGAGCAAAAGCAGAGCTCCGCTCGATGATTTCGGGCGCGAGGCGATCATCGAACTGCGCCGCAACCCAGACAAGCCTTTTTACCGCTTTGAAACCTTCCAAGGTGATTACTCTCTCCGTTACGCCACGGCCGATCGCATGAAGCGGCAATGCGTTTCATGCCACAATACGCACCCGCAGAGCCCTAAGACGGATTGGAAAATCGGCGATGTTCGCGGCGTGCTGGAAATCACGAAACCGCTCGCGGGCTTGACAAGAAAAAATAGATCCGATTTTCATGCGGTGTTTCTATTCGCAACCATGTTTATGATATTGGGAACACTCGGCTTGGTCGTTCTTGCGGTATGGCTGAAGGGAGCCGCCCTTCAACTCACGGAGCTGACGGGGCAGTTAAAAAACGCCAATTTGGAATTAGATGCGTTCAATTATTCTGTGGCACATGACCTTCGCACACCCCTCACCATTTTGAGTGGTTTCAGCAAAGTGCTCCTTGAAGATCACTCCAATTTGATGGACGCCCAAGGACGCGAATGTGCCAGCGGCATCGCGCGCGGCGTTGATCGGATGTCTCGGCTCATCGACGATATGCTTCGATTTGCTAAGGTGACGCACGCGGAGCTGGAGCGCAAGATCGTCGACTTGAGTCAGACGGCGTCTTCCATCGCCTCCGGATTTCTCGCGACCCAGCACGAGCGCAAAGTTGAGTTTAAAATAGAACCGGGATTGACCGCCTACGGCGATGCGAACCTTCTGGGGTTGGTCCTTGAAAACTTGATCGGCAACGCCTGGAAATACACGGGCAAACGCGACCGCGCGCTCATTGAGATCGGCAAGACGTTCAGCCGCGGCGAAAAGACTTTCTTCGTTCGAGATAACGGCGCGGGTTTCGATATGGCGCAATCTCCCCGGCTCTTTATCTCATTCCAGCGCCTCCACTCCAAAGAGGACTTCCCGGGGTCCGGCATCGGTCTCGCCACCGTGCGAAGAATCATCCAACGGCATGGCGGCAAGGTCTGGGCGGAAGGCGAGGTAGGGAAGGGCGCCGCCTTTTATTTCACCTTGCCGGAAATCCCCTCAGTCTCCCGGTAAGCCGAGAGCGGGCCGCGAACAGAGCGGCGCCGACGTCCGGCCGCGTCGACGAAGTGAATGTCGCCCCGCGCTTCACGGCTCAGCGGCCCACCGGCGACCAATGCGGGGTGACGCTCACGCCGGGCACGTCGGCCATCAGGCGCGGTGACGAGCCGTCGGAGTCCATGACCCATATTTGGGAGCGCCCGCCGCGAGTCGAGGAGAAGGCCAGGAAGCGGCCGTCGGGCGACCACGCCGGGTCCTCGTTGGAGCCTTCGCCATGCGTGAGTTGGCGCAGTTGGCCTCCCGTGATGTCTACGAGGAAGATGTCCATCTTGTCCTTGTTGTGGACGCGGCCGGCGAAGGCGATCCATTCGCCGGTCGCAGACCAGGCCGGCGCGTCGCACCAGTTGAGGCTCGTCAGCCGCGTGATCTTCTTGGTCGGGATGTCGAGGACATGTATTTGAGGATTGCCGGAACGGTCGGATATGAACGCGACCTGGCGCGCGTCAGGAGAGAAAGTCGGGGTGCTGTCGGCGCCGAAGTGGTTCGTCAGGCGTTCGGCCGGCGCGCTTCCCGAGACTTCCTTCAAATAGAGATTCGGGCTCTTGCCGCGCGAAAGCGTCATCAGGAGCTTGGAACCGTCTGGCGAGAAGCCTCCGGCGATGTTCAGGCCCTGTTCATTGGAAAAGATCTTTGAGTGGCCGGTCTCGAAATCGAGAAACCAGAGATCGGGGTTGCCGTCCTTGTAGCTCGTGTAGGCGAGGCCGCGGCCGTTAGGCGAGAAGCGCGGCAAGAGCGAGATCGAGCGGTCGTCGGTCAGGCGCTTGACCGCGTCGCCGTCGTAGTCCATTATCCAAATTTCCTTGTGGCCGGTCTTATTGTTGGCGAAGGCGATGCGCGTGCGCGCGATCCCGTCACGGCCGGTCGTGGCCTTGACGATGTCGTCGGCGATCCGATGGGCGAGAGCGCGCATCCATGATGCGTCTTGACGGTAGTAGCGCTCAAAAACGGTTTCGCCGCCCGTGGCGTTCGCGAGCTTCACCCGGGTCGAAATCTTGTCGGAATTTTTGGAGACCTTGGCGCTCAGGCGCCAGGACGCGCCTTTCCCGGGCTCGGAAGCGTTGTCCTCGTCCGTCACCTCGAAGCGGCGGGAGAGCATCAGGTCCTGGCGCACGACCTCGCGCAATGCCTTGGCGAGCAGCGCGTCGGCGCCGACCTTCGGATTCTCGGCCTCGAAGGGCCGCAAGGCCAGCCCGGGGTTGGGCCGGCCGGCGGCGCCCGTCAAGGCGAGCTTGACTTCGGTCTGGGCCGACGCGGCGCCGGCAACGAGCAACGCGAACACTGCCGGCAGACCGCAGCCCCTCATTTCTTGGGCTTCGCCAGACGCTTGAGGACGGCGGAGGCTTCCTTGGCCTCGGCGCTCTTCGGAAAATCGGCCTGCAAGGATTCAAGATAGGCACGGGCTTCGTCGCCGCCCTTCTTCAGATTGATCAACGCGAGCGCGTAGTGCAGGCGAGCGCCCGGGGTCTGGCCGCTCTTGGGGTACTTATCAAGGACGATCGCGAACTGGCGTCCGGATTTTTCCCACTGCTTGAGCCCGAAGTAGGCGAGGCCGAGATCGTACGTCGCGACGTCGGTGAGGTCGCCTTTCGGAAATCCGGTCAGGTAGCCTTCAAATCCCTTCGCCGCCTGAGCGTAGTCCTTGGACTGGAGGCGCTTCTCGGCGATGACAAAGGCGTCGGTCGCGCCGCCCTCGCGCTTGACTTCGGCGAGCGCCGCCTTCTGCTCCTCCAGGCCTTTGGTCTGGGCCTGGCTAATGGTCTGCCCGAGCGCGGCCACCTTGCCGGAGAGTTGTGAGCCGATGTCGTCAAGCTTGGTCGAGAGCTTGATCATGTCGCCTTGAGAGGATTTCACGGTCTCGGTGTAGGCGGTCAGCTCCTCGCGGAGCTGCTTGATCGAGACCGAGAGGTCGGCCTGGTTGGCCTGGGTGGAGCCGACCGTCTTCTTAAGCTCCTCGATTTGGGTTTTGAGCTCCTCGGACTGCTGCGAGAGATCGAGCATGTCCTTCTGCGTGGCGACGCACGAGGACAACATCACGGCGGCTATAACGGGGAAACCGCGCCGTAAGGCGCGAGCGGTCATTTTGAGGCCGTACCGGCCTTGGCGCGCACGCCGGTCACGGCGCGGCGGTTTTTCGACCAGCATTCCTCGTTGGCCTCGGAGCAGATCGGCTGTTCCTTGCCGTAGGAGATCGTCGCGATCTCGCGTCCGTCCAGGCCGAGGCGGATGTAGTAGTCGCGGACTTCCTTCGCGCGCTTCTGGGCGAGTGCCAGGTTGTAGGCCACGGTGCCGCGGTCGTCGCAGTGTCCGGCGACGAGAAACTCGGCGCCCTTGCGGATATTCATGATCGCCGCGTTGGCTTTTAGCACATCGAGAGTTGCCGCGGAGAGTTGGGCGCTGTCGTAGTCGAAGTGCACGGACCGGATGTCCGGGTCCGCCTCGAAGCCCGATCCGCGCAGGCTGGCCTCGATGACCTCGGCGCCCGGGGGAAGGGGGGCGGTCTCGGTATTTCCATCGGCGGCGACGCTGCTCTTGTCGCTTTTTCCCAGGGCGTTCTTCTTAGTTTGGGGCGCCGTGCAGGCGGCTAGGAAGGTCGCGACGAGCACGAAAGAAAGAAGTTTTTTCATGCCGTCATCATACAACAAAACAAAACGCCAGTTCAGGCCGCAGTTGAGGCGGTATTCTTGCGGACCTCGCCCTTCGGCCCGATGTCGTAGTCGATGGGCAGGCAGGTGCCGATGTTGACGAGCATGATTTGCTCGGGCGTGAGCTTTTCCAATTCCATCACGATGGCGCGCAGCGAGTTTCCGTGCGCGCAGACGAGCACATTCCGCCCCGCCGTTGCGGCGGGCAAAATGAATTCGTTGAAGTAAGGCAAGGTTCGATTCGCCGTGTCCTGGAGGCTTTCGCCGTTCGGCGGCCTCACGTCGAACGATCGCCGCCAGATGTGGACCTGAGCGTCGCCATATTTCTTTGCCGTCTCGGCCTTGTCGAGTCCCTGCAGATCGCCGTAATGCCGCTCGTTGAGGGCCTTGTCTTTCTTCACCGGCAAATCTTTTCGTCCGATCTCTTCGAGGATGATGCTCAGGGTCCGCTGGGCGCGCGTCAGATCGGAGGTGAAGGCCAGGTCGAACTTGATGCCCTTGAGCTCCTTGCCGGCGCGGTGCGCCTCCTGCTCCCCGAGCGGGGAGAGCGAGACGTCCACCCAGCCCGTGAAACGGTTCTCGAGGTTCCATTGCGATTGTCCGTGGCGGAGGAGAACGAGCTTCCCCATGTCAGACCTCCTTGTGCCACGCGAGCATCTCGCGGATGGTGCGGCGAAATTCCTCGAGCTTGACCGGCTTGGGCAGGAAGCGGGTCGAGGCGGAGTCCGACACCTCGGCCAGGATCTGCGCGGGATCGGCCTCGCCGCTGACGAACAGGATGGGGGTGGCCTTTGTGGCGTTGTTGCGGCGCAGGGACTCGAACAGGTGGGAGCCGGTGTTGCCCGGCATGTGGTAGTCGAGGATGATCAGGTCAGGTTTGACCTTGCGGGCCATCTGCATGCCCGACACGGGCTCGTCGGCGGACGAGACCTCATGATTCTCTATCTTGAGAATCTCGGTCAGAATGGAGACAATCTCGAAGTCATCGTCGATGATGAGGACTCGGGCCATGGTCGTATGATAGCGTTTCCAGGCCGGCGCTGGGAAGGGGCTGCCTTCCATCGCGGGTGAGGTTGGCGCCGCGGCGACACCCGCCCGTCTTGCCCGCTTTCATCTGGAACATCGCGGAGTCGGCGGCGCGCACGAATTCGGAGGCGTCGCCCGAGGGGGGCATCTGGGCCACGCCCCAGCTCGCGGTGACGCCCTCCTTGGCCAGGGGTGCGGCGTTCTTGACGATGCGGCGCGCGATGCGGGCGCCCTTGAGGGCGGTCGTGCCCGGCAAAAGCAGGACGAATTCGTCGCCGCCGTAGCGGAAGCAGAGGTCCACCTCGCGGCGCACGCTGTCGCCGACGGCGGCCGCGAAATCCTTGAGAATCCGGTCGCCCTCGAGGTGCCCGAGCTTGTCGTTGACCTGCTTGAAGCCGTCGAGGTCCAACACGATCATGGAGAGGGGATCGCGCTGGCGGCGGGAGCGAGCGGTCTCCTCGCGCAGGCGGTCGTGGAAGTGGCGCTGGTTGTAGAGCCCGGTGAGGTCGTCGGTGCGGGTCATCTCGCGCAGGCGGCGCTCAAGCTCGACGCGGTCGCTTATGTCCTTGGCGATGCCGAGCGTGCCGATGACGCGGCCGCGGGGGTCTTTGAGGAGCGAGAGGGCCATGCTGACGTGGAGCACCCGTCCGCCCGAGGCCTTCACGCGCATCTCGTGGTTGTGCACGCGTCCGTCGGGGCTCTCGCGCAGGAGCTTCATGATGCGTTCCTCCGCGAGGCGGCCCTCGACGTAGAAATTGTGGGCGGGACGGCCGGCGATCTGGGCCGCGGTGAGGCCGAGCATGGCTTCCGCTCCGGGCGAGAAATAGATGACCCGGCCCGTGGCGTCCGTCGTGCAGATGAGATCGCCGCAGGAGGCCACGATGGCCTCGAAGTACTCCTTGACGCGGATGAAGTCCGTCGAGAGCGCGATCATCGGCCCGTGGGCTCGCTGGGGGATAGGGGTCATGTCATGTATTTAACACGATTCCGGGGGCGGCGATAGGGGCGGAGGTCCCGGCGGGGAATGGGCCGAAGGGCCTAAGGGGTCTTCTTGCGGCGCTCGAGCGCGGCGAAGGTTCGCTCGATCTTGCCCTTGAGCGCGTCGATCTCGACGGGCTTGACCATGTAATCCACCGCGCCGAACAGAAGGGCATCGTTGAGGGTGCCCGCGTCGGCGAGGCCCGAGACCACGATGATCGGAATGTTCGAGGTATTCGCGTCGGCGCGCAATTCTCGCGTGAAGCTGATGCCGTCCTGGTCGGGCATCATGACGTCCATGAGGATGATGTCGGGGCGGCGCTTGGCCAGGGCGTCGCGCGCCTCCGCCGCACTGGGGGCGCACTCCACGTCGTAGCCGGCCAGGCTCAGGGCGTGGTCGTAATATTCGCAGACGGAGGCGTCGTCGTCGACTGCGAGGACGCGTCGCTTATTCTTGGCCATTGGCATGTTCAGTATAGCCGCCTTCCACCCAACTGTCCAGGCTCAGGCGCGCCGGCGCGGATTTCCAGGAGAGCCAGCACAGCGCGGACAGACAGGTGTCGAAGAGGCAGGCCTGGAGCGGCGTGAAGTGAACGGCGTCTCCCAGGCAGCCGCAGTTGGGAAGCTGGATGCCTTTGAGCTGCACCAGGACGAGCGCGATCAGGAAGAAGGCGAGCAGCGCTCCCGCCGCGGCCGCGGCCGCGCGCAAACGCAGGCCGAAAATCAGGGACCAGCCGATGAGCAGTTCGACCCAGGGCAGAAAGGTCGCGGCGGTCAGGACCATCTCGCGGGGCAGGATGTCGTAGGAGCCGATCACGATCGCGAACTCCTCCGACGGTCCGGCCGCTTTCGTGGCTCCGGCGTAAACGAGGACCGCGCCCACGAGCACGCGCGCGGCGAGGCCGACGGAAGGCGGAATTCTGGCCTTCATTTCTTCAACTCCTTGTCGACGAACGGCGTGCCGCGCTCGGAGAGCTGCAGCGCGCCGACGAAGCGTTTGCCGTTGATGAAGAAGGTCGGCGTCGAGCCGACCCAGGCGTTCGTGCCGTCATGGTGGTCGGCGCTGACGGCCTCGTTGACGGCGGGGTCCTTGCGGCAGGCCTGCCAGGCGGCTTCGTCGAGGGCGGCCTCCTTCGCGTAGGCGGCGAGGCGCTCCTCGTATTTTCCGCTCGGCCATTCTTCTTGGTGATCGTACAACGCGTGATGATACTCCCAGAACTTGCCCTGTCGGCCCGCGCACTCGGCGGCGATCGCGCCGCCGCGCGCCCAGCGGTGCATGTTCTCGAGCGGGAAATGCTTAAAGACGAGGCGGATCTTCCCGTCGTAGAGCTTCAGAAGGGCGCGCAGCGGCGCCTCGGCGACGCGGCAGGCGGGGCATTCGAAGTCGGAGAACTCGACGACGGTCACCTTCGCGTCCGCGGGGCCCAGCGTGCGGTATCGGGGAGCGTTGGACGAGAAGGGCTTGCGGCTGCCGCGCGCGAGCAGCACTGAGCCCGCGCAGGCGGCGAGCACGAGGAGCGCGCAAACGGCCAATCGGGGCAGTCGGTCCATGTCGCAACGATCATAGAAAATAAAACGCCCCCTCCGCCTCTTGGGCGAAGGGGGCGTTTCCAACATTGAAGCGTCAGCGTACGAGTTCGTCGGCGGCGGGCAAGCCGGCGCCCTGGCCGATGTTCGGCACGTTGGCGAGCTTGGTCGACGCGGCCGTCAGGCCCGCGCGCGCCTGCGCGGGAGTCGCGCCCTTGTGGGTCGCGACGTAGAGCGCCGTCAAGCCGGCCACATGCGGCGTGGCCATCGACGTCCCCGACATCGTTTCGTAGAGGCCGCCCAAGTAAGTGGATCGGACGTTCACTCCTGGGGCGATGACCGCGACCTCGGGCCCGCGGCTCGAGAACGTGGCGAGAGAGTCGTACTTATCCGAGGCCGAGACGGCGATCGCGCCCGGGTATGCCGCCGGGTAGCCCACCGAGCTTCCGGAGTTGCCCGCGGCCGCGATGAGAATCACGCCGCTTTTGCGCATCACCTCGACCGCGTCGGCCAGGGACGGGTTGCCCGCGTTCGCCCCGAGGCTCATGCTGGCGACCTCCATCTTATTCTCGACGGCCCACAGCATCCCGGCGATCACGGTGTCGACGGTGCCCGAGCCCTCCGAATCCAGAACCTTCACGCCGTATAGGTCGATCTGCGGCGCGACTCCGACCACGCCCTGGTCGTCGTCCTTCGCGGCGATCGTGCCCGAGCAGTGCGTGCCGTGGCCATGGTCGTCGTCAAACGGCTTCCCGGGCGATATCGCGTTCCAGCCGCCCTTGATGATGCCCGCGAGATCAGGATGCGTCACTTCGATGCCCGTGTCGATGACCACGACCTTGACGCCCTGCCCGCGCGAGGTCGCCCATGCGGCGGGCGCCTTGACGCGGCTGATGCCCCACGGCGTATCCTGTCCGGCAAGAGCGTCGGGAGCCGGCAGTTCCCATTGAGGTTGATACTTCTTGATGCCCCCCGTGATCTCGTCGGTGGGGGGAAGCTGGAAGTCGACTCCGGGCTCGTCGGCCATCTCAAGCCAGTAGATCTTCGGGTCGGGGTCCACGCGTTTGACCTCGCTGAGCGCGCGCAGCTTGTTCTCCGTTGTGGTGACCTTCGTGGGATGCTCGATGACGACCGCGTTGATGAGCGGCAGCTCGCGCACCACGATTCCGCCGGCTTCCTTGGTCAGCGCCACGCGCTGCTCAGGGCTCGTGTCCGGCTGGAAGACGACGATACGGCGCTCGGCCGCTGACGCGACGGAGCCGACGACTAGGAGCGACAGAGCCAGGAGCCCCGTCAGTTGAATGCCTCGAAACATGATACACCTCCGAAACGATCTCGCCGCGACCTATCGCGGCGCCGGACTTCACGACGGAAGTTTATGAAGAAAGGCGCATTTCCACTATGAGTCTTTAGTCCCGACATATGACGGCAAAAGACCTATCTGGAAACGCGGATGTTTTCTTTGTTTGACGCCGAGCCGATCTATTTCGACGTCGCGGTAAATACGCCGTCCCAGCCGGGCGGCGGAGGCTCGACGCGGAAGGCCTCGAGGCGCTCCGCGTACAGATCATAGAGCTTGCCGGCATGCCAAGGCTCGCCGAGGATGCGCGCCTCGGCCATGAGCTTCGCGGCTTCGTCGAAGCGGGCGGATCGGTAAACCTCGAGGAATTGCGCGTGTTTCGCGGCGAGCGCCAGGAACGACGCGGACCGCGCGACGGCGGGGTCGCCGAGCAAGGCGTAAATGTTGACCGGCTTGGTCTTGCCCTTTACCTTAATAAGGTCGAGTTCGATCGCGGCGAAGTCCGGCGTCATCTCGCGCGTGAGCGGCCCGATTACGACATGGACGCCGTAGGTCTTCGACTGACCCTCGAGGCGCGAGGCCAGGTTCACGTCGTCGCCAAGCACCGTGTAATCGACGCGCAGCGTCGAGCCCATGTTGCCGACGACGGCGGGGCCGGTGTTGAGGCCGGTCCCGATCTCGATCTTCGGCAAGCTGATGCCCTTGGCTTTCGCTTCGTCCTGCCACTGGGCATTGAGCTCGGCGAGGCGGGCGTGCATCTTAAGAGCGGCCTCGCAGGCGCGGCGCGCGTGGTCGGGGACATTCATCGGCGCGTTCCAGAAGGCCATGATGCAGTCGCCCATGTACTTGTCGATGG
>JBBTJN010000207.1:0-16619 GCA_038059415.1 Elusimicrobiota bacterium
CTTTTTATCAGTTTTTTGATTTTAACGCAAGGGGAAAAGCGCCGCTGTAGAACTAAGCAAAGGCATTTTATCCCTTCTTTGATTCTTTCCTGGGTCGTGGATTTGGTCAGGATTAAGGGAGCCAAGTGGAGAGTTGACGAGGCGCCGGTCCGGCTACTCGACATCTTTCTGCGCTGGGGAGAACGAAAAGTTCGAATCCCGCCGTTTAACGAACGACGGGACTAAAAATGTCAACCGAGCTTGGTGGGAATCACCGGAGCCTTCAATAAATACGATTTACTCATACGACTGAGTAAACCGTTGACTATTGGTTTTTGTGGGGCTACAATGGTGATATGCCTGAAATGAAATACATCCGGCAACACCTGTTCGACGCTCTTTGGAACGCGCTGACTGGCGAGCCGAGGTTGCTTCAGGTTGTGACGGGACCCCGGCAGGTCGGGAAAACAACCATCGCGCTTCAGGTTCAGGAGCGTTGGCAGGGGCCGAAAATATACGAAACCGCCGATCAACCCCACACGCCGGACGCTGAATGGATTTCGAATCATTGGAAGAGGGCTCGGGGACTGCCGTTGAGGGCCGGCGAGGAAACCCTTCTGATCCTCGATGAGGTCCAGAAAATCCCGCACTGGAGCGAGGCGGTGAAGGTTCTCGTTGATCAAGACCGTAGGACGCGGACTCGCCTGCGGGTCATTCTGCTGGGTTCATCGGCCCTGCTCGTTCAGCGCGGATTGACGGAGAGCCTCGCAGGCCGCTTCGAGCTCCACAGGCACATGCAGTGGTCGTTTAAGGAATGTCGGGACTGCTTTGGCTTGGCGCTTGACGAGTTTTTCATTTTCGGGGGCTATCCTGGGGCTCTCGAACTGAGGCGGGACCCGGCGCGATGGTCGAGATTCATAAGGGACTCGCTCATTGAGACTGTAATCGGGAAGGATGTCCTCTTGATGTCGCCCGTTCAAAAGCCGGCTCTCCTGCGGCAAGCCTTCGGCATGGCATGCGCTCATCCGGCTGAGATCATGAGCTATCAGAAGATGCTCGGCCAACTGACCGATGCCGGCAATACCGTTACGATCGCGCACTATTTTAACTTGCTCTCTGCGGCCTATTTGATGGCGCCTCTACAAAGATGGAGCGGCAGCCGCATTCGGCAAAGGGGTTCCATTCCCAAAATCATTCTCAGAGATAACAGCTTGGTCACGGCTTTGACGCCGGCGATGATCAAGAACGGGCGGATCGATCCAGCGTGGAAGGGCCGCCTTGTTGAGAACGCCATTGGCGCCGCGTTGGTCGCGATGGCGGAGCGAGAGGGCGGCGAAGTTTTCTACTGGCGCGACCGGCAGGATGAGGTCGACTATATTCTTAAACGTGGATCGGAACTCGTGGCCATCGAGGTCAAGTCGGGCAAAGAATCCGGGTCACCCGATGGCCTCAAGACCTTCGGCCAACGCAATAAGCAAGCGAAGCTCGTCATGATCGCTCGCGAGGCGGCGGTGGGCGGCGTAGAGCGGATCAGTCTTGAAGATTTTTTGGTCAACACGAAAATATGATTGATGAAGAAGGTCGGTTTCTATGCGGCGACTAACACCTGACGAATTCATCCAGAAAGCCAAGGCACGGCATGGGGATAAGTACGATTACTCCAAGGTGATTTATGTTTACGCCCGAGAGAAACTACTAAACCATTTGTGTGGACCGCCACTGTGGAATCTAGAGGTCGACGACCTGGCCTTCCTTTGCGGCGAAGCACTCGATGGCGAGCTTGCGCGAGGAGATCAGGGCAAGGCTCTCGACGAGGCGGGCGTCGAGCTTGGCGTCGTCGTGCGTCGGGTCGTGGTGGAACAGAGCCATGCGCTTGACCTCGGCCTTCCGCGCCAGATCGAGGACATCCGCGAAGGTGCTGTGGCCCCAGCCGCGCTTTATCATGTATTCGGCGGCGGTGTATTGCGCCTCGCAGATCAGCAGGTCGGAGTCGGCGACGAAATGCGAGATGGCCATGTCTTCCTTGTCGCTGAACTCTCCCCTTGCGTTCAGCGTGCCGTAGGGCTCATGGTCGCTGATGTAGGAGACGACCTTGCCCTCGTACTCGAAGCGGTAGCCGACGGTGATCCCCGGGTGGTTGAGGTAGTGGGTGGTGACCCTGACCGGCCCCGCCTGCACAGGGCCGTTGATCTCGAGGAACTCAGGCTGGGAGCTGAGGTCCTTGAGCTGGAGGGGAAAGTAGCTCGAGTGCATCTGACCCGTCATGACCTCCTGAAAGGACTTCGTCGTGCCGTGCATCCCGTAAACTTGGAATTTCGTCGTCGGCAGGAATAGAGGCGAGAAGAAGGGGAAGCCCTGGATGTGGTCCCAATGAGTGTGGCCGATGAACAGGCGGCCCTTGAGCGCAGAGCCGGCCGCGCGCTTTATCAGATCGAGGCCGAGCTCTCGAATGCCGGTGCCCGCGTCCACGATCAAGATCTCGTCGCCGCAGGCGAGCTCGACGCACGGCGTGTTGCCGCCGTAGCGAACGGTCTTCGGGCCCGGGGCCGGGATCGAGCCGCGCACGCCCCAGAATTGGACGCGCATCAGGCGCCTCCGGTCAATGCGTCAACGCGGCGGTTGAACTCGTCGAAGTCGAACGGCTTGACGATGTAGTCGTCGGCGCCGGTCTCCTCGAGGGCGGAGCGCACGTCGTGCTTGTAGGATTTCGAGGAGCTGATCAGGACCTTCGTGTCTTTCAACTCGGGATCGGCGCGCAGGCGCAGGCAGACTTCGAAGCCATGCATGATGGGCATCAGAAGGTCGAGCACGAGCAGGTCGGGGCGCACGGCGTGGACGACCTTAAGTCCTTCAGCCCCATCGCGGGCCGACGAGACCTCGTAGCGGTCGCGCAGGAGCAGGCACATCAGCTCGCGCGTGTTATCGTCGTCGTCGATGACCACCACCTTCTTCATACGGGCAGTGTAGCGGGTCCGCGGGGCGTCGTCAATACTGCGGTTCGCATTTTTGATATCCTGACGTCATGCTCCCCGGTTTAGGAGAATGGCTCGCTGCGTCGTGGGCGGACTATCGGCGCCGTTGGTTGCCGCTGATGAGCGTGCTCGTCTTGGGCGGGCTCGCGACGACCGCCGCCGTGTTTCTGTCGCTGCTCCCGGCCGGGTTCGCCGCGTATTTCGCGATAGGCTCACCGTGGGTGATCTGGGGCGGCGCTGCCATGGTTGCGCTTCTTGTCGGCCTTTGGCTGTCGACCTGGACGCAGGCCGCCGCCATACGCGCGGCGTCAAACGACGACGGCGCCGGCGCCGCGCTGCGCGGGGGCTGGCGCCAAACCCCCGCCTTCGCCTGGGCGCTGTCGCTCGTGATGCTGGCCGTGGGCGGCGGCTTCGTTCTGTTGATCGTGCCTGGTCTGATATTGAGCGTCCTGCTTTTTTTCGCGCCCCTTTATCAAATGGCCGACGAAGATCAAGGCATGGGCGCGGTCGAACTTTCCTTCGCGCGAGTCAGGCCCGTGTTCGGCGCGGTCTGCGTCCGCCTGTTCCTGACGGGGCTGATCGCGGGGTTGCCATCCTGGATTCCGTATGTGGGCTGGCTGATCGGGCCGCTGTGGGCGCCGTTCGGCCTCGTCGCCTGCGTGCGCCTCGCGCAGGATCTGAAGGCTTTGACCCCCGCGCCCGCGCGCCCGCCGCTCACCGCGGCGGTGAGCGCTCTGTCGTTCGTGTTCCTCGTCGCGATGTTCGCGGTTTCCTGGGGCGCTGTGCGCGGGGCTCGGGCCCTGTATGAATCCCACGCCTCGGGACGCCTTGAGCTCGAGGCTCCCGACGCGGGGACGGCGCAGGCGATGCTGGCCGTGCTTCAAGGGCAAGGCACCGACGCGGACAAGATGAGCTCGGCGACCTACGTGCTCTCGCTTTCCTCCGCCGCGCGGAAGGCGGCGCCGTGAGAGTGAAGGCGGGAGGCCGCGTCGCCCTCGTGCTGGGGGCATCGTTGGCGCTCGGCCTGCTCGCGTGGGTCGTCGGCTCGAACTACGACCAGGTCCGCGCGGCCGCGACCGACATGTCCTGGGGCTGGGCGGCGATCGCGTTCCTCTGCGCGCTCGCCAGCCACGCGATGGGCGGGCTCGCTCTGTCGGCGGTCCTATCCCTTCTCGGCCATTCTCTCGGCGCGCCGACCGTGCTCGGCATTTCCCTCGTGTCCACGACGGCCAACTACGTCGTCTCGACCGGCGGCGTGAGCGGCTTCGCGCTCAAGGCGCACCTGCTGCACAAGCGCCTTGTGCCGATCGCGACGACGATCGTGGCCTCCGCGCTGACCTCGGTGATCCTGTACGCCGTGCTTGCCGCGATCCTCGCGCAGGGCTTGGCGACACTCCTGTTGCGCCTTCAGGGAAGCCGCGTCGGCCTTATCGAGGGTTTCGTCGGGCTGGGCGTGCTGATCTTCGCCGCCGGCGGATTGATCGTGCTGTTCTTGAACGGGCGCCTGCGCAACAAGACGACGCGCCGCATATTTCACTGGACGAATCAGGCCGCGTTCCGCCTGTCGAGCGAGCAGATACCGCCCGAGAACTTCATGGCCTTCGAGCGGCAGATGACGCACGGCCTCGCGCTCATACGCCACGGGCATGGGCGCTTGACGCTCGCGGTGCTCTTCACCTGTCTCGACTGGGGTTTCGCCATGATCTCGCTGTGGCTGTGTTTTAAGGCCGTCGGAGACCCTCTGCCCCTGGGCCCCTTGAGCGCCGTGTTCGCTGTGGGCCAGGGCGCCACTTTGATCCCGGTCTTGCCCGGCGGGCTCGGCGCGGCCGAGGGCTCGACGGTGGCCGTGCTCGTGGCGCTCGGCTACGACGGCGGCCGCGCGCTTGTCGCAGCGCTGCTGTACCGCACGGCCTACTACCTCGTGCCCTCGTTGCTGAGCGTGCTCGTGCTCTGGGGGCTCAAGGTGTCCGAGCCTTCCGTGCTCAGCGCGGCCGCCGCCTTCGCGAAGGATATCCCCGTAAATAGGTAACTGAGCAGTTACGACAATAGGCTTTAGGGCGGCTTGCGATTCCTCATTGGACCGTACGGCTAAAAATCGCTAAGATAACGGCGAAATGATCGTTTGGGCCGCGCTGGTCGCGGGCGTCGTCGCCGCCTTCTTCGCCGGAGTGATGCTCCTGCATCGGTCTCTCTATGTGAGCGCGGTCAGCCTCCTGGTCGTCCTGCTCCAGACCGCGGTTCTCTTCCTTCTGTGCGGATCGCCCCTGCTCGGACTGCTCCAGGTCATGATCTACGCGGGCGCGGTGATGGTCCTGGTCGTGGTCACTATCATGGCGGCCGGGTCCGAGGGGGAACGCTTCGCCGACTTCTCCTTTCCCAGGCCGCTGGCCTGGCTCGGTCTGATCGCGGCCGTTCTTGAGACCGCGCTCAGCCTCTCGCGAGGGACCGCCCCGGCGGCCATCGCCGTGGACCCGGCGCTTCAGATTCAATTGGGCGCCGTGCTCTTTAAACCCTACGCCTTGGCCACCGAGGCCGTGACCTTGCTTATGTTCCTGGCCGCTCTCGCCATCGCCCCCGAGAAGGAGACCGCGTGAACCTGACCGCGGTCGTCTGGGCGACGACGGGCGTCTTGTTTTTCTTCGGCCTCGCGATCGTCATCCTGCGGCGCCAGCTCCTGGCCATGCTGCTCGGCCTCGAGCTGATGCTCGCGGCGGTCAATGTGAGCCTCGTCCATCATGCCGGCATATTCAACGACGAAGAGGCCCTCGCGGTCGTGGCCCTCGTCATCGCCGTCGCCGCCGCCGAGGCGGTCGTCGGGCTTTCCCTGATCTTGCGCGTGCGGCGCGCCGGTCGCGGCGCCGATGCGGCGCTCCTCACGGAGCTTCAGGGATGACCGCGGCCCAGGTGCCGTTGGCCGTCTGGCTGCTGTTCGCCGCCCCCGTGTCGGCGATTCTGATCGGCTTTTTCGTGATGCGCCGCGTGAAGCCTGAATGGACCCATTTGCCCATTTTGTTTTCCTGCGCGATCGTCACCGCGTCCGCCTTTTGGCTCGCGGCCGATGTCCGCACCGGCCACAGCTTCGACCTGAACCTCTTTCGTTGGGCCGAGGCCGGGACCTTCGGCGTGGACTTCGGCTTGCGCATCGACGGCCCCGGTGTGGCGGTGCTCGCGATGGTCAGCCTCGTGGGCTCCCTGATTCATGTGTACGCCGCGGGCTACATGAAGGGGGATGCGGGGTTCTCCCGTTTCTTCCTCGTGTTCCATTTGTTTTTTCTCGCGATGATCGGCCTTCTGACCGCCAATAATTTCATCCAGCTGTACCTGTTTTGGGAATTGGTCGGCTTGGCTTCGTACCTGCTGGTCGGCTTCTGGTTTCACAAGGAGTCCGCGCGCAAGGCCGCTCTGAAGGCCTTCCTGACCAACCGCGTCGGCGACCTCGGTTTCCTGCTTGCGGTGCTCTTGATTATTCTTCAGTTTAAGATCACGCACTTCCACCTGCTGTACCTTAAGATCGCGAGCGGCGCCGCCTTCGGGCTTCTGCCGCTCATCGGCGTGTGCCTCGTGTGGGCCGCGTGCGCCAAGTCCGCGCAGTTCCCTCTCTACTTCTGGCTGCCCGACGCGATGGAAGGCCCGACGCCGACCTCGGCATTGATGCACGCCGCGACGATGGTGACGGCGGGCGTGTTCCTGCTCGTGCGCTCGTGGCCTCTGATCGCGGCAGTCGAGGGACTGCCGCACTTGATCGCGTGGATCGGCGCCTTGACCGCCTTGTTCGCCGCGATCATCGCGGGCACGAAGAAGGACCTCAAACGCATCCTCGCCTATTCGACCGTCAGCCACCTTGGCCTCATGATGCTGGCCCTGGGCTTGAACCAGGTGGGCGCCGCGCTCTTCCATCTGATCGTGCATGGGTTTTTCAAGGCCGCTCTTTTTCTCTGCGCGGGAAACATCGCCCACGCCCTGCACCAACCAACGGCGAACATCGACGATGTCGGCGGCCTGCACAAGGGCATGCGCCTGACCTGCCTGTCGTTTTTTCTCGCGGCGCTTTCGCTCGCGGGCGTGTTCCCGTTGGGCGGCTTCTTCAGCAAGGACGCGATTCTCGACGCGGCCTGGCATCATGGCGGGTTTTTGGCCGCGATGGGCATGCTCGTCGCGGCCGGCTCCTCGTTCTACATCTTCCGCATGCTGTTTCTCGCCTTCTACGGCGCGCGCCCCGAACAGAGGGGCGCGCCGCACGCTCACGAATCAGAACCGATATGCGCCGTTCCGACTCTGTTTCTTGCATTGGGCGCCGCGCTCGCGGGCCTGCTGAAGGGGCCCGTCGAACGCTTCGTCGTTGTCGGCATGCGCGGTCTGCCAAGCGGCCTGCCTGGGCTGGAAGTCGTCCTGAACCTGCCTGGGCAACCGTTGCTGGCGCACCTCAATCTCCTTGTGGCGGGACTCGGCACGCTTATGGCCGCGCTCGGCGCGCTGGCGGCATGGCGCCTGACGATGTCGGATCCCGGCTTCGACTGGCGCTGGCGCGGCGCAGCGGCCGAGGCGGTGTTCGAGTCCGATTTCGGCTGGAAGATCGTCGTGGACAAGCTTGCCGACGCAGGTTCTCGCTTCGCGGCTTTTGTCGGCCGGGTGCTCGATGACGCGTGCTTGGACGGCCTCATCGAGGGCACGAAGGGCTTTGTTCGTGCGGCGGGCGCGGTGCTAGCGCGCTCCGCCCAGGGCCGCGTGAACGACTATCTGTGGTGGATGCTGGCGGGAACGGCGCTGCTGCTCGGGCGAGTGCTGCGATGAACATGCCTCTCACGTTGCTCTGGGTCCTGCCTTTAATCGGGGCGTTGGTCTGCGCCTTCCTCGGCGCGAAGGCCAAATACGCGGCCCTGGTTTTCTCCACGGCGTTTGTCGGGGCGGCCGGCATGATCGCCTGGCTTCAGCACTCGAACCTTGCCCCGGCGGTCATCAGTGAGATCGGGCCGGTCTGGGCGTACGGCATCTCCTACCGCTTGTCGGCCGACTCGCTCTCCATCGGACTGATCGCCCTGACCGCGTTCCTCAATCTGGTTTGCGTCGTCGCGTCGTGGGAGCAGGAGGTCGCGTCAGGCTACTGGGCCTGCTTCATGGCGCTTGCCGCGGCGCTCACCGGGGTGTTCCTCGCCCGCGACTTGTTCTTCTTCTACTGCTTCTGGGAAGCGACCTTGATTCCGATGTTCTTCATCATCGGCCTGTGGGGCTCGAGCAACCGCCTGCACGCCGCAGTTAAGTTCTTCCTGTTCACGTTCGCGGGCTCAGTGTTCATGCTGCTGGGTCTGTTGGCGCTGGTCAGCGCCCACCACCGCGTTAACGGCGTCTGGACGTGGGACCTTGCCGTGCTCGACGCGACGACGCTCGCAAGCGCCTCCCCGCTCGTGTTCTGGGCGCTGGTCTTGGGTTTCGCGGTCAAAATACCGATGGTTCCGCTCCACACTTGGCTGCCCGACGCGCACACAGAAGCGCCCGCTGCCGGCTCCGTCATGCTCGCCGGCGTGATGCTCAAGATGGGTGTGTACGGCCTCCTGCGCGTCGCCCTGCCGCTGTTCCCGGACCTCTCCTGGAACGCGCTGCCCATACTCGGGGGCCTCGCCGCGTTGAGCACGATCTACGGCGCCTTGTGCGCGATGGCGCAGACCGATCTCAAGCGCATGATCGCCTACTCCTCGATCGCGCATCTCGGCTTCTGCCTGCTCGGCGTGCTCTCGCGCTCGAGCCAGGGCCTGGCCGGCGGAACTTTGCAGCTCATCAATCACGGGCTCACCACCGGGGCGCTCTTCCTGATGGTCGGCTTCATGTATGAGCGCTCGCACAAGCGCGGCCTTGGCGACTTCGGCGACCTCGCCTCGCGGGCGCCGTATCTCGCCTTTTTCTTCGGGTTCTCTCTGCTCGCCTCCATCGGCCTGCCCGGCCTCAATGGCTTCGTCGGCGAGTTCATGGCGCTGTCCGGCGCGCTTTCGGCCCTTCCCGTGCTCGCGCTCGCCGGGGCGCTCGGCGTGACCCTTTCCGCGGCTTACGCGCTGCCCGCCTTCCAGGCCGTGTTCTGGGCGCCCGCGGGCCCCGGGTCGGTCAGCGATAAGGTCATGGATCTCAATTTGCGCGAGCGCGCCGTGCTCTGGACGCTCTGCGGCCTCATGCTGTGGATCGGGCTGGCGCCCAAGCCGTGGCTGGCCTTTTTTGAGCCTTCTCTCCGGGGGCTTATACGATGATGATTCCCCTGGCCTCTCAGGCGGCGCTCACGGCGGGCGTCCTGGGGACGCTGTCGCTCGGCCTGATGCGGCGGCCGCCCGCGCCCGCGTTGCGCGCGCTCGCGATCATTGCGGTCGTTTCCGCGATGAGCTTCGCGCTGTGGATGCCCGGCGACGTCCTTTCCTCTCCGATTCTCCTGTGCGACTCCATGAGCTTGGGCTGGCAGTACCTGATCTGCCTCGGCGCCTTGCCTCTCGCGCTGTGGCTCGACGGCGAGGACGACGTCATGACCGCCCTGTTCCTGGGCTCCACCCTCGGCATGTCCCTGCTCGCCGCGGCGGCGAATCTGCCGATGCTGTTTATCGCTCTCGAGTTCATGTCCCTGCCCGCCTACCTGCTCGTCGCGCGCTCGCGCCCCGGCGCGCGCGGCCTCGAGGCGGCGGTCAAATATTTCTTCGCGGGCGGCGTTGCCGGCGCTTTGTTCATGCTGGGCCTGGCGATGTACTACGCCGACACGCGCAGCCTCGCGGCCTCGACGGCGCTCTCTCCGCTCGGCCAGGCCGGCGCCGCTTTGATGGCGGCGGGGGCGCTCTTCAAGCTCGGCGCCTTCCCCCTGAACTGGTGGCTGCCCGACGTGTACGAGGCCGCGGCCCCCGAGGTCTCGGGCTTTCTGTCCACCGCAATGAAGTCCGCGGCGGTCCTTTTTCTGATGCGCCTGTGCGAGCTGGCGCCCCAGGCGAGGTTCGCCGCGTATCTGCCGGCGGTCGGAGCGCTCACCGCGCTCACCGGTTCGGTCATGGCCCTGCGCCAGGAGCGCCTCCAGCGTCTGCTCGCCTACTCCTCGGTCTCCAATGCCGGCCTGCTCATCATCGGCGTCGGCGCGTGGGCGGCCGCCGGGCGCTCCACCGACGGCGTGCGCGCCATCCTGTTCTTCCTCGGCGTCTACGCGTTCATGAGCAACGGGACCTTCGCGTTTCTCAAGTACTCCCGCCTCGAGACGCGGACCCAGCTCAAGGGGCGGGGGTTCTCCATGCCCGCGGCGGCCGCCGCCTTCACGATACTGCTCTTCTCGCTGGGCGGCATTCCGCCGACGGGCGGTTTCTTGGCGAAGCTCCTCCTGCTGTGGCGAGCCGTGGACGCGCAGCTCCCGTGGCCCGCCGCGGCCGGCGCGCTCTCCGCCTTGATCTCGCTCTCCTACTACCTGGGTATGACGCGCGAGCTTTGGTTTGAAGCTCCGCAAGGCCCCGGGCCGAAGCCCGGCGAAGGCGCCCCTCTCGTCATCGCGTGCGCCGTCGGCGTCCTTCTGCTTGGCGCCGCACCCTGGTTGATGTCGAGCCTGCCGGGGGCGCCGGCCAAATGACCAAGCTCTCGATCTTCGCGCTCGGCGTTAATTTTCTTGTCGTGCTCGGCATTACGGCGTTTTTCGCCAACGCCGGCCGCCTGTTCGGCCCGCGTCCCAAGCACCAGGGCGACGCGGACCTTCCGTACGAGACCGGCCTGCCGCCGCTGGCGCCCGCCTACGAGCGCATGACCGTTTCGTACTGGCGATACGCCGTTTTGTTCGTGGTGTTCGACGTCGACCTCGCGTTCCTGCTGCCGTGGGCGCTCATGAAGCCCGTCCTCGACTTCGCGAGCATGATGGCGATCACGGGATTTGTCGCCGTCATTCTGCTGATGCTGGCGTATTTCTGGCGCAAGGGGGTTCTGGAATGCCGTTAGAAGTGGAAACGGTTCCCGCGGGCGTCATGGCGACCCAACTCGACGCGGCTCTCGGTTGGGCGCGCAAATATTCCATTTTTCAGTACCCGTTCGTGACCGCGTGCTGCGGCATGGAGTTCATGTCCGTGGCCGCCTCGCACTACGACCTGGACCGGTTCGGCGCGGGCTTCCCGCGCTTCTCGCCGCGCCAGGCCGACGTGCTCATGGTCATCGGCACGCTCAGCCACAAGATCGCGCCTGTCCTGCGCCGCATCTACGACCAGATGGCCGAGCCCAAGTGGGTCGTGGCCTTCGGCGTGTGCACCTGCACCGGCGGCTTCTACAATAATTATTCAACGGTGCAAGGCATCGACACGATCATCCCCGTCGACCTCTATATCCCCGGCTGCCCGCCGCGCCCCGAGACCGTCATCTCCGGCCTGACCATGCTCCAGGAAAAGATCCAGAAGACGAGGGGGCAGTTCCGGTGAGCGACATCCGCGGCGAGCGCCGCGAAGTCCCGGCCGCCTCCAGTTACGAAGAACTCGCCAAGCTCAAGGCCGAGGGATACAACATGCTGATGGATATGACCTGCGTGGACTACCTACCGCAGGGAAAAACGCCCCGCTTCGATGTTATTTATCGTTTCATGAAGCTCGACGCCGCGACCGGGCGGGACCTGGGCCGTCTCGAGGTTCACTGCGCCGTCGGCGAAGAGCCTCTTCTCCGCTCTATCAAGGGCCTGTGGCCCGCCGCCGACTGGCTTGAGCGCGAGGTCTGGGACATGTTCGGCGTGAAGTTCGCCGATCGCCCCGGCATCAAGCGCCTGCTGATGTACGAGGAGTTCGTCGGCCACGCCCTGCGCAAGGACTACCCGATCGGCAAGCGCCAGCCTCTCATCGGCCCGAAGTCGGGCGACAAGGCGGACAGCCCCTCCTTCAATATTTTGAAGCCGGCGATCACGGGTGAATAAATGACTGTTAATTTGCTGCCGGACAGCCTGCGCAAGGACTACGAAATCCACGAGTGGAATCATGCGTGTGCTATTTTGAAAAATGATTTCCAACCAGAGTGGAACGATGTGATCGATGTTCTGGAAAACTTTCGACTTCATCGAGGCGATGTTGTTGCGCCTGGCGGTGGGAAGTCTCCGATCGCTCAAAAATTGGATGCTGAGTTCGAAAAGAAGGGTTGGCAGGAAAAGGCATTTGACACCCAGGTCGTCATTGATAAGAAGGCACGTGAGAATCCTACCCACAAGATTGATTGCTATAAAAACCGGGTTGCCCTTGAGATTGAGTGGAACAACAAGGACCCGTTTTACGATAGAGATCTGAACAATTTCCGGATCCTATTCGATCTGAGGGCGATCAGCGTTGGGGTGATTGTTACGCGGTGCGACGATCTTCAGGACATCTTCGATTCTTTGGGTAAGGGCACTTCTTACGGCAATTCTACGACTCATATGAGCAAGTTGCTCAAACGCGTGAATGGCGGCGGCGGCGGCGGGTGTCCCATTTTGGTTTTTGGTATCAGCAAGAAGCTGTATTCGGATAAATAAAATGACTATCAAGGTTACAATGACTGCCGCCGAAGATATCCTCTCCAGAGGTTTGGGTGAGTTCAGTACGATTCTCGCCGATCCTCCGTGGCAATTCTCGAATCGTACCGGCAAGATGGCGCCGGAACATAAGAGATTGTTGCGTTATCCGACTATGACTTTTCGGGAAATTATGGAATTGCCGGTTGCGCAGCTGGCCGCTCCTAAAAGTCATCTTTATCTGTGGGTTCCCAATGCTCTGATGAGTGAAGGATTGGAAGTGCTGAAGCGCTGGGGGTTTACTTATAAAACTCACATTGTTTGGTACAAGATTCGAAAAGACGGCGGTCCAGACGGCAGAGGCGTCGGTTTCTACTTTCGCAACGTAACAGAGCTGCTCTTGGTCGGTGTTCGCGGAAGCATGAGAACCCTGGCTCCAGGGCGGCGTCAGGTCAATATCATCTCTACGCGCAAGCGCGAACATTCCCGCAAGCCCGATGAGCAATATCAACTCATCGAATCTTGCAGCCCAGGACCGTTCCTGGAACTTTTCGCGCGTCATCCCCGTCCGGGCTGGTCGCAGTGGGGCAATCAGATCGATTCGGACGGGAATCACAAATCTATCCGCGAAACGGTCAATGGGCATAAGCCGATTCAGCCGTTAATGTTGGAGCGGGCTCGTCGTATCCGTAAAAATCAGAAGAGCTATCGCGCGACCTCTTCCAGGAAGATACTGGTTCGCTCCTAATGGCCGATATGAGCGGGCGCAGCCGAAAGACGTACATGCTGAACATGGGCCCGGCCCACCCATCCATGCATGGCGTCGTGCGCCTCGTGCTCGAGCTCGAGGGCGAGAAGATCATCGACGTGGACACCGAGATCGGCTACCTGCACCGCGCCTTCGAGAAGCACGCGGAGAACGAGACCTGGAACAACGTGGTGCCCTGGACGGACCGCTTGAACTACGTCTCGCCGCTCATCAACAACGTGGGTTACGCGATGGCCGTCGAGAGCCTCGTCGGCGTCACGGTGCCCGAGCGCGGACAGTACATCCGCGTCATCGCCTCCGAGATCTCGCGCGTGTGCGATCATCTGACCTGCGTCGGCGCCACGGCGATGGAGCTGGGCTCACTGACCGTATTCCTGTACTTGATCAAGGCGCGCGAGTATCTCTACCAGCTCGTCGACAACCTGACCGGCGCGCGCGTCACGACCTCGTTTACGCGCGTCGGCGGCGTCAAGGGCGACCTGCCGGCGGACTTCGCCGGGAAGTTTCACTCGATCGCCAAGGAGATACGCACCGCCGTGGACGAGAGCGACAGGATGCTCGCGCGCAACCGTATTTTCATGGATCGCATGGAGGGGACGGGCGTCCTTTCCGCGACGGACGCGATCGCCTACGGCGTCACCGGCCCGTTCCTGCGCTCGACGGGCGTCCCCTACGACGTGCGCCGCGCTCACCCGTACGCGGTGTACGACAAGCTCGATTTTGAAATCCCCATCGGCGCGACCGGCGACAACTATGACCGCTACCTGTGCAGGATGGCCGAGATCGAGCAGAGCCTGCGCATCATCGAGCAGTGTCTTCAGCTTATTCCTCCGGGAAAACATTCCCTAGAGCCCAAGGAGATCAAGTACGCATTCGAGATTCAGGACGCCGGCAAGCGCGGCGATACCGCCCTGCTCGCGCGGTACGCCGCCAAGGTGGATCAGACGCTTGCGGGCATGAGCAAGGACGACCAGTCCGGCACGCGCGTGCTCGACCGCGCGGTCACCTTGCCCGCCAAAGAGACCGCCTACGCCAACATCGAAGGCCTGATCAATCACTTCGAGCTCGTGATGTGGTCCTGGGGCGTGAAGATCCCCGCGTCGCAGACCTACTTCGCCGTGGAAGGCGGCAACGGCGAACTCGGCTTCCACCTCGTCAGCGACGGCGGCGACGGCCCCTATCGCGTGCGCTGCCGCCCGCCGTGCCTGTTCGCCATGGCGGCGATGAAAAAGCTTCTCATCGGCGGCCAGATCGCCGACATCATCCCGACCTTCGGCTCGATCAATATGATCGCCGGGGAGCTGGATCGATGACAGAAACGAAAACGCCGGTCAAATCGCCGTTTACGGCCGATCAGGAGAAAGTTCTTCTGGCGTGGACGAAAAAATATCCCTACACGAATATGGGGCTCATCGAGGCGTTGCGATCCGTTCAGGACTGGCAGCGCATGATCTCGCCTGAGGCGGCTTCTTTCGTCGCCGATCTTTTCGCCTTGCCGTTCAACCATGTCTGGGGCGTGGCCACGTTCTTTCCGACCTTCACGCGCTGGAAGACCGGGGAGAAGCGCGTCGGGGTCTGCCACGGCCTCTCCTGCTTCCTCAAGGGTTCGGGCAAGGCGGAGAAGTGCCTGGAGAAGACCTTGGGCGTGCCCAAGAAGCAGGCCACGGCGGACGGGAAGCTCTCCTGGGAGACGATGGAGTGCCTGGGCGCCTGCGAGCAGGCGCCGGCGCTCCAGGTCAATGATCGTTTGATCGGCACGGCGACGCAAGAGGCGATTTCGAAGCTGAAGGATCTCAAATGACGAAGATCCTGACCAAACATTTCGATGAGCCGAAGCTCCACGAGCTGGAAACCTATCGGCGTCTGGGCGGCTATGAGGGCCTCAAGAAGGCCCTCGGGATGGAGCGCGCCGCGGTTCTGGCGGAAGTCAAGAAGTCGAACCTGCGCGGCCTCGGCGGCGCGGGCTTCCCGACGGGCTTTAAGTGGAGCACGGTTCCGCCCGAGGACAAGGTCCCCGGCCCGCGCTTCGTCGTCGCCAACGCCGACGAGTCGGAGCCCGGCTGCTTCAAGGACCGGATCTTGATCACGCGCGCCCCGCACCAACTTCTCGAGGGCCTGCTCATCGCCTCCTACGCGATCGGCGGCAAGGATTCGTTCATCTTCATCCGCGGCGAGTACCAGAATCAGTTCGACATTCTGGAAGGGGCCATCGCGCAGGCCGAGCGGGCCGGGCTGATCGGAAACGGCATCCTCGGGTCTGATTTCGATTGTCGGGTGACGCTGATGCGAGGCGCCGGCGCCTACATCTCCGGCCTCGACACGGCTTTGCTCGAGACCATGGAAGGCAAGAAGGCCTGGCCGCGCCAGCCCCCGCCCTTCCCGACTGCCGCCGGCCTCATGGGCCAGCCGACCGTCGTCAACAACGTGGAAACGCTCTCCATGCTGCCTTTCATCGCGCTCAACGGCGGCGACGCGTTCGCCGCGATTGGGTCTCCCAACAATGGCGGGACCGTCGTGTTCTCCGTTTCCGGCCATGTGGAGAAAGAAGGCGTCTACGAAGTCCCCATGGGCTCGAAGCTGCGCGACGTCCTGGCTCTCGCCGGCGGCGTGAAGGGAGGGCGCAAGCTCAAATGCGTCATCCCGGGCGGCACCTCGATGCCGCCTCTGCTGGAGAAGGACCTCGATCTTCGCCTCGACTTCGACTCGATTCGCGCGGCCGGGACCTTCCTCGGCGCTGGCGGCATGGTCGTGCTTGATGAAACCGTGGACGCGGTCGAGGTCGCGCATAACATCGAACGCTTCCTGGCCCACGAGTCCTGCGGCCAATGCACGCCCTGTCGCGAGGGTTCGAACTGGTCCGAGCGGATTTTAGGACGCTTGCTCGCGGGCAAGGGCGAGGCGGGCGACGTCGAGAACCTCGCGCGCGTGGGCGAGAATATTACCGGCAAGGTGATCTGCGCGCTCGGCGATACCGTCGGCATGGTGACGCGCGCCTACATCGCCAAATTCCCGGATGATTTCAGGAAGCGGGCATCTCATAATGGGTAAAACGGTCAAGTATAGGCTCAACGGGGTGGAGCGCGAGGCCGAGGAGGGCCGGCTCGTCATCGACGCCGCGAAGGACGCCGGCGTCGAGATCGCGCACTACTGCTATCACCCCGCTCTCGGCAACCCCGGCAATTGCCGCATGTGCCTCGTCGAAGTCGCGGGCGCCCCGAAGCCCCAGGCCTCCTGCCGCACCGGCGTGCGCGAGGGCCTCGACGTGAAGACCGATTCCGACCTGGTCAAGCGCGCGCAGGCGTCCGCGTTGGAGCTTCATCTCGTCAACCATCCGCTTGACTGCCCCGTCTGCGACCAGAGCGGCGAGTGCGGTCTTCAGGATTACTACATGCAGATCGGGCAGTACCAGAGCGCGGTGCGCGAGGACAAGGAGCACAAGGACAAGCGC
>JBBTJN010000208.1:0-14988 GCA_038059415.1 Elusimicrobiota bacterium
ACGTTATTAAATCCGCCGCCTTGGCCGTGCTTGCTGGATACAAGCCTCCAGCGCAAGAAACCATCATGATCCATAGAACCGAGAAAAATGCCGAGGGGGAAACCGGCCCGCTTCCGTGGGCGGCAATCTGCATAGGCTCAGGATAGTCCCATTGCCGATCATCGTCAAGGCCCAATCCCGCATAAAGGTTCGTTGACTTCCGTCGGCGTCGGGGTTATAGTTCCAGCATGCTCCTTCGCGCGGGCCTTTTCTTCGCGTGTCTCGTCTGCGCGCGCGCCCAGCCGCCTCGCTCGCCCGTCATCGCCGCGATATCGGCCTCTTCCGCGTCGACGGGCGTTTCTCTCCCCGATCTAATCAAGGCGCTGGACGCGCCCGGCCGGGCGCGGGCTTTAATCGCGCTCGACGCGTTGAACCGAGCTTCCCTGGAACCTTCCGCTCTGCGCGAAATGAGAGAGGCCTATCGCCTCCTGGGTCGTTCCGGCGATGAGAACGGCCCGGCCGGCGACAAAGAGGCCGTCTTGGCGTCGGCGCGGGCGGGCGACTATGCCGCCGCGCAGGCCGCGGCGGAGAGCGGCCTCAAGCGCTTCCCGGGAGACCCGGATTTCCTGGCCTTGCTGCACCAGGTCAAAGGCCGGAGCGTCGGGGTTTCGCCGGGTGCCGAGCCCCTCTCGCCTTCGGCTTCGCGAATAAAGTCCGCCGGGGACCGCGCGTCCATCCTGACGGGTAGAGCCCCCAAGAAATCTCCTTTGACCGTGCCCGCCGTTTACGCTACAGGCAAAGAACGTGCCGACGAGCGCGTCGCCTCGCTCTTGGACCTGGAGTTGGAAAAATCCGCCTACGACGGCTTGCGCGAGGCCGTCGCGGCCGCGCCGATGCCCGTGCGCGCCGCGCGCTCCGCCTTCGACCGGCCGCGTGCGGCCGTGGAGCGGGACCTGAAGCTGCGCCAAGCCGCCCAGGTCGCGGCCCAGTGGCTGAGCCGTTCCCAAGATCCGCGGGCTCGCGCGTTGATTGATGTCCTGGGCGACTCTCGCCGTGCGGTCCTCGGAGATGCCTTGAGCCGCGCATCGTCTCTGATGGATCGCTCCGAATCCGGCCGGGAGGATGCGCGCGTGCGCTCCGTTCTCATGGGCCATGACGCCGAGCCGCAGGTCCGCGCCGAGGCCGCGCGGGCGCTGTTGGCCCTGCGCCGGCAAGACCCCGTCTACTTCAAGGCCAAGGCCGCCGCGCTCGACTTCGTCCGCTTCAATCGCGAGCATTTGGCTGATTTCCCCGCGAAGACGCGCTTTCGCGCCGCGGAGTTGGGCATGGAGCCGCCGCCCGGTTCAGGCTTGTCCTCCATCGACTATGAGACGACGACGGACGGTCGGCTCGTCGCCGCGCGCCTCGTCTTGACGGACGGCTCGTCGCGGGAGCGCGGAGAGGTCGCCGGAGCTTGGACGGTGAGCGACAAGCACGGCGCGATCACGGGATGGACTTTGGACGCGGGGGCGTTCGTGGCGATGGGAAATCCCCGGGAGCGCGCCGAGTCCGCGGCCCGCGCCGCCCGCTGGCTCTCCTCCCAAGGCTTCAAGCCCGGCGGGCGCGAGGAGCAGGCCGACGCGGCGGCCTCCGTCCTTGGCGACCTGTTGGGGCGCGCCGACGCGGGCGTCAACGGCGTCCAAGTCTATGCCGACCGCGCCCAGGGCCGGCTCGTCGTCGACGCTTACTACGGGCACGTCGTCAAACAGAAGATAATCCGTTTCGAGCCGGGGGAGGCGGGGCAAGCGCCCGCGTTGGCGCTTTACGAGCGGAGCGTCGCCGATCCGAGCGACGTGACGACGCCTTGGCGCAAGGCGATGCTCTACCGCGGCAAGGGCGAACGCGAACTCATGACGGCAAAGGCCGTTTCGAACGGGGACTCGTTGAGCCGGGTCGTGACCGGGACGACGGTTGAGCTCGTGCCCGTCGCGGTCCGCTACCGGCGCGGCGCGAACGGGCGCTGGACGCGCGATGGAGGGACGCGCGAGTTCCGCGAGCAACGCGTGGTCATACACGACAGCGCCGGAGTCATCGGCGGTTCCGGAGAGGTCCTGGGCGTGGCCGGGCGCGGCGCGACGGACCTGGCCGCTTGCGCGCTCGCCGCGGGCGGCGCGTTGGCTCTTTACCCCGCCCGCGTCGTTCCTCGAGCCGGCGGCTTGGTCGCGGAGGTGCAGCAGGATTGGTTCGAGCGCGCGGGCGTCAACCTCGTCAACAACGCTTTCCTGTCAACGGCGGGGGACTTCTACTCGCCGAACGCTTATCGGGCCATGAAGAAGACGCTCAACGTTGACGACCGCAAGTACGTCCAAAACGTTCGCCTGGAGCTGACCGAGCAGGGACACCCGATGCTCGGGGCCGTTGCCGGGGCCGGGGTCAGGGTCGCTAACGGCATGCTCCCGATGGCGGCTGGTTTTGGTGCCCTCAACGGGGTCGCGAAGCTCAATTTCGCTGGTGAACTGGCGGCTAAGGGAGTTGGGTTCATCATGGCCGGCAGGGGAGTCTGGGATGTCGGGATAGCTGGCAACGAACTCTACCTGGCCGACGCCAACTTCGACGAACACGATCCGTGCAGCGTAGCCACCTACTACACGGCGGTTCAATATCTCACGGAGCAATCGGCGGGTCAACTGATGCTGTTGGGCGGTCTACAAGCAGTGTTCAAAGGGCGGATAAAGGCGAAGGCTTCGGAACTCGTTCCTCCCAATCCTGCGGCGACCGTGCCTTCCTTGCCGACACGGCAGCCCTCGGTTGCGAAGTCCAAGTTTAATGAGCTTACCGCTATCGAAGCGGTGTCGCAATCGCAGAACCAAAAGCTGGCCAACGAATTGCCTCGAACCTTGGCGCGAGTAATTCCATATTCGCCGGGAGACGAGCTCCGCATGCTCGCGCCGATTGGGAAGATCCATGCGTTCGTGACTGCGGCGGAGGATATCGGTGGATTGAGCGGTCAGCAGATCGCCCTGAAGCTCGGTATCGATCCGGCTGCCCAATATGCGATTATCCGGTTCCCATCCTGCATCGGTGGGGTCTGTACACCGATACGATACAAGGATCCGCGATTCCTTGGGCGGGGGCGTTCTTCCGGCGGGGCGAGGGAGTTTTGGATACCAAACGTTCCTATACCTGAGAATGCGACGGTAGAGATAGTGAAATGGATAGACTCTCCACTAAAGAAGTAGAGCTGCTCGGTTGCTGGATCACGACAGAGGCCGGCGTCCAAGGCGACTCTACATGCGAAAGAATCGATTGGCTCACCTCCGAGTCTCTCGAACTCGTTGGCGTTGACAAAGAAAGCGGTGGATGGGCAAAGTTATTCCGAGATCCAGCAGATGGTCGATATTGGCTCAAGTGGTATCCTCAAGGCGAAAGACAAGGCGGAGGTCCGCCTGCGCTCAAGCACCTTGCCCTATCTGATTCTGAAGTGCAACGGCGCTTTGTTCCGGTGGACCAATGGAAGAAAGAATCTGAGGAATTTCTACGGAAGAGGAATATCCGATTTGTCGAGCCGGATGAGTCGGCGCGATAGATTCTGATGGGTCGCATTCGCGGATTTCTTCGTGACGTTCTTCTGCTCTTTCTTGAGCCAGTCTTTCAGCCAGAACTTCATTTCCGCCTCAAAGGTCATTCTCACTTCGGGGGAGTCGACGTCCTGGTCGAACTTGACGCCTGAGCCTTCAACGATTTTACCGGTTTCGTCAAATTTGGACTGGGAAAGGACAACCTTTTCGAGGTTGCCATTTAGGTCGATCCGGAAATAACGCGTCTGCTTATCGCGTCCCGAGCGCTTGATTTTGACGATATAGACGCATACTGTACGTTTCTCAGGGGTTTCTATATCTATGTTTCCCGTATTTTCATAAATCACATAGCACGCGCGTTTCTCGATGTCATTATTGGTTTGCCCCATCACAATTTCCTGTTTTTTCATTGGCATCGCGTTCGGAAGTCCGATGACCGTAGCTAGGATGCTGCTGATGTTACTATCGATGCCACTCTTGAGTATGGTATCGATAAGCTTTGCGATGTCGGTCTTGATTGAATCCTTGTGTTCGGACTTGGTGGAAGGATTGTCTTTGTTAGTGGACGTTGGACTCGGGATCTGGGCATTGACAAGGATCAGCGTGGCCGCAATACTTAGCGATAGAGCAATGGCGGGCTTTTTAAAATGCTTGCGGGTGGTTCTCATAAAATAATGGCCACTGCCTATTGTAACACGTCCTCTGCCGTTGTCAGGACCTGCGACTGTCAGCTACTCCGTCAGGCGCTTTTCGTCGGGCTTCTTTTTTTTGTTAGTCATGGTGCCAGTGCGCAGCGACTGTCGAAATCTCCTGCCGTATCTGTGACGCACCTTGATGATGAAGTGACCGAAACGGCTGCGTTTACCACAAATAGCAACAACGTGGGAACACTCCAAAATGATGCGCGTGCGCTCGCGGCGTTGACTGAAAAAAAGCGACAGAATCCAGCAGATACTGCCGTCGCCGTTGAGATCAAAACGATCGGCGATCGGAAGGCGACAATCGTACAAGTCGCCGTCCAATCGGCGGCGCGGTTTCCGGACAGCGACAAGGTCCAGCGCGCGGCCGGGGCCGTGGCCATACAGGCGGGCGACTACAAGATGGGCCTCGCCTACGCGGACCGCGCGGTGAGCCTTGCCGAGGCGAAGATCGGCGACCCCGGGGCGTTGGCCGCGGCGCTGCGCGTGCGGGCGACCGGTTCTCTCCGGTCGGGCGATTACCCGAAGGCCGCCGAGGACGCGGCGCGAATCCTGAAAGCGTTTCCCGGCGACCGAGACGCGCGCTCGATCTACGAGATGTCGCAGGGCCGGACCAAGGGCGGCGGTGCTGCGACCGCGCGGGATCGGCCGCTGTCGAACGCGCCCGTCGAGCGGACGCTTTTCGACGATCCCCGGCTGCGGGAAGCGGGCCGTCGCGCGGGCGACCGCGCCGACGCGATCAAGCGCGCCGCGCAGGCGATGAGCCGCATCGACATCGGCGACGGCGCCGCGGCCCTGGCCGCGGCGAACGCAGCCGTCGCGGCGGACCCGACTTTGGCCGACGGCTACATGACGCGCGGCCTGGCCTACATGCTCTTGAAAGAATTCGCCTCGGCCCTGCGCGAGTTCACGAAGGCGATCGACCTTTGGTCGGCGCAGGGCAAGAGAGAGAACCTGCCGGTCGCCTACGGGCGCCGCGCCGAGGCCGGCAACGAGTCCAAGGCCTACCCCGACGCACTGCGCGACGCACAGAGGGCCGTCGAGGCCGACGCGGGCCTGGGACTCGGCTACCTGGAACGGGCTCGCGCTCGAGAGGGCCTGGGCGAGAAGGGGGAGAATATACTCGCCGACTTTAAGCGCGCCGCGGAACTCGCTCCGCAATACGCGGCGCAGTACGCCTCAGCGAGCGTGCGCCTGTCCGAGGGCGCCCCCGCGCCCGCGCGTCGGCGCCCGTCCCGCGACCGTCTGCTCGCCGTTGCGGCCGGCGCCTGGGCGTTGTGCGTTCTTCTCGCCTTCTTGGTCTGGCGCGCGTCGCGGCGCGCCCGCACAGGGGCCGGCATCGGATTTGCCGACGAGCGCAAGGAGCTCAATTCCCAGTACGACATCACGGGCACGCTCGGCGAGGGCGGTATGGGCGTGGTCTACAAGGGCTGGGACAAGGCGCTCAAGCGGCCGGTCGCGGTCAAGAAGCTGCGCGGCGAACTCCAGGACGACCCGCGCGCGAGAGACCGCTTTCTTAAGGAAGCCGAGATGGTGGCCTCTCTTCATCACCCGCACATCGTCGATATCTACACCATCATCCGCGACGCCGCCGACACCTACCTCGTCTTCGAATATGTGTCCGGAATGACGCTTCATGAGTTGCTCGACGAGAGCCCCGGCCGCCGACTCGCGCCCGCCCGCGCTCTCGAGATCCTGCGCCAGATCGGCGAGGCCGTCGACCACGCGCACGCGCGCCATGTCATACACCGCGACCTGAAGCCCGCCAACGTGATGCTGGCCGACGGCGGCTGGGTCAAGGTCATGGACTTCGGCATCGCCCGGCAAGTACTGGACTCGCTTCTGACGACGACCAACACCATCGCGGGCACCCCGGTCTACATGGCGCCCGAGCAGGCCGCGGGCGCGGCCGTCAAGGAGTCCGATGTGTTCGCCCTCGGCGTCACCTTGTACGAGCTGTTGACCGGCGCCTTGCCGTTTGGGGGCCCTGGCGAGATGAGCGGCAAGCTGGAATCCCGTTTTGAGGCCCCTTCGGCGCTGGTCCCCGGCCTGGGCCGGGCCATCGACGAGGTGGTGAGCAAAGCCCTCTCGCCGCGCCCCGAGGATCGCTATCGCCGCTGCGCAGACCTCTATCAGGCCGCGGCGCGCGCTTTCAACGTCCGGGCGACGCCGGCGGGGCCTCGGTAAAAACTCGGTAAAGAGGGCCTCCTTCCTTGACAAAGAATCAAAGGGGGGGCTACACTCAAATCAGCCATATGAACATGGTCTTGAGTCCCGTCGCGCCGCGCTGTTTGGTTGCGGATGCGGACGATCCGTTTAAGAAGTACTGGTGGGTGATCCTTCTGGGGAACGCCTTCACGGCGCTTTGGCTGATATCCCCCTTTCTGGGAGAGAGGTCCATCGGCTCGAATGCGGTCGACTTAAGCAAGCCCAAGGCGGACGCCAACGTCGAGCAAAGCCTGGCCTCGGGCGCGGGCGACGGCGTCAATTTGTCGATGGACGGCACGGACCGCAAGAGGAAAGAGGATGGCTTGCTCGGCTCCTCGCTTTACGAGGCGCCGCCGGAGGCAAACACGGCGGCGGCTGCCGCGGCTACGGGTTCGACGGCGCTCGCCTCGGCTTCCGGCTCGACCTTGGCGAGCGCGCTCAAGAGGGTGAGCGAAAGCGGCTGGAGTGAGAAGGCGCATCGCGGCTTCGCCGCGCCGAAGCTCTTGGGAGGCTCGCTGTCGGGCATGGGAGCGGCGAGCGGGGGCCGGTCCGGCTCATCGGGCGGCACCAACGCGTTTGGCTCAAGCAACGCCCAAGTCGGTTTTGCGGACGCCCACGGCTTATCCGGCGGCGGCGCCGATGTCGAGGCCGGCCTGAATTCCAAGGGCATGGGCGCGCTCCAGGCCGCTTCCGCGCAGGCGCTGCTTGCCGCGGCCGACAGGAGCAACGACGGTGCGCGCGGCGCGATGAGCCGGCCTTTCGACGGCGCCAAGGCTGGAACGAAGATCGACGGCGGCTCGATTTTGAGCGGAACCTATGCCGCGCTCGATGCGGCGCCGGCCAATCTCAAGCTCGCCGATCCTAAGCTGATGGAAAAAAAGTCGGCGGCGCCGCCCGCCGCGGGAGTCGACGTCGGCCAGAGCGACATGGACGACAGCGAGTTGGCCAAGCAGATCGCCATGCAGGTGGCGGCCGCGGTTCTCGGTTCGGTGATCGGCGGGCCGGTCGGCGGGATCGTCACCACCGTCGGCATGCAGGCCGTTCAGCGGCAAATGGATCAGGAAGAGAAGGTTCGCCAGCTCGAGGAACAGCAGCGGCTAGACAGAGCCGCGCGCAAGATGGGAGTGAAGTCGAGCTCATCGTAATGAATTTAAGATAGATGGACCGGAGGAGTTTTATGGACCCGAAGCCCCAGATGCCTGATATCAAGGCTGAAGTCAACAAAGTCGACGACGGCAAGAAGAAAACCGCGGGCGTTCTCGGCGGCTTTTCCACCGGCGGCGGCGGCGCGGCCGGAGGTCTGGGCGGCTTCGGCGCGGGCGCCTCGGGCGGCGCGGGTTTCGGCGGCTTGCTCGCCACCAAGGCGGGTATGCTCGCCCTCGTTTTGATAGGTTCGGCCGTGGCCGGCGGCGTCGGCTTGGTGGGTTACAAGATATTCGGCCCCGGCACCGCGGATAAGACCGGCGGCAATCTCTCTCTGTTTGCGCCCAGGACCCAGCCGGTCGCCGATCCGAACGCGGCCGCGCCCGTCAACGCGGACGGGTCCTCGGCCTCCCTGAATTACGCGGCGGCCGCTGGGGCCAAGGACAAGGCCGCCGAGGACGCCGCCAACGCCGCGGCGTCCGCAGCCGCGGCCGCCGATCCGGCCAAGGCCGCCGCGGCGGAGGACGCCGCGCTCAGAGCGGCCCAGGCCGCCTCCGCTTCCGGGGGCGCCATCAGTTCCGGCGGCGGCGCGGGCAACGTCGGCTCGATGGGACAGGGCCTCGCCAACGTCAAGAAGCTCGGCGCGTTGTCAAGCGCCACGGGCGGCGGCGCGACGACTTCCGCGAGCTCGGGCGCCGCCGGGCGGCTCGGCGACAATCTCTTAAACGCGTCCAAGAACGGCGCGTCCAGCGCCTTCTCCAGGCAGGGCGGGAGCGCCGCCAAGGCCTCCAGCGCCCGGAGTGCTATGAGCGGCACCGGACGAAGCGCCCGAAGCCAGGCGAAAAGCGTCCTGGGAGACCAGATGGGCGGACGCGCCGCCTCAAGCTTCGGCGCCGGCAAGACTTACGACGGCTCGGCGACGCACGCCGGCGGGGCCATCGGCCCCGACAGCGGCGCGATCGGCATGGAGGGTGTCGGCGACGGCGCGGGCGCGCAGTCGAAGACGATGGCGGCGAACGCGGACACCAAAGACGGCGAGGCCCCCCCGCAGGCGGAGTCCACGGCCAAGGAGGTCACCCCTTGGGCCACGGAGATCATGGTCGGTATGGCTTTGGGCGCCGTGGCGGTGGGGCTGCTGTTGTGGGCGACATCGATGATAAAATCAGCCCAAGCAACTTTTGTAGCGGCTGCTACTACGCTGGCGCTGGCGGGGCCCGCCATGGTCGTGTTTGAGAAGGCGATGACGTTGGTGAAATGGGTAATCGGTGGAGCTATCGCTTTGGCGCTGGCGGGAGTCGCGATGGGGGCGATGATCTCCGGCGGCCAAAACGGACAGGTACTTCAAGGCGGTCTTCTGATGGCATCCTGCGGGGCCATCGCCGCCGTCGGCACGGCGATGATGGCGACAATCTGGACCCCGGTCCCGGTTGGGACGGACGTCGCACAACTAAAGACACTTACGGCATTTGCTACGCCGCAGCTGTGGATGTATGTCATCGGCGGCGTGGCGGCGGCCGGCTTGGCCGGGGCGATGCTGGCGCCGAAGAAAACCTGCATGTCGGATGAGGACGGCTGTCACGCGTATCACCAACAGCAGCCCGGCCCCGCCGACCACATCGCGTAAGGGCCGCCTCTCGGCGCGCAGTCGCGTATTTGGGCCACGCAGCGGCGCTCGCGTCAGTCCGGGCGCGGGGTGCGCCGGCGCAGGGGTTTATTTGCGGGTCAGCAAGCCGATGATCCCCATCGTAACGAGAGCGCCGCCGACGCCCAGGATCACCGCGCAGCCGCCTTCCAGGTTTTCTGCGACTCCGCGGCGCTGAAGCTTTCGTCCCAGAAATACTCCCAACGATCCGAACGCGATAAACGCGGCGATCATCGTCAGAAAAAATATGGCTCCGCTTGGCATGTCGATTCCTTCCCCGCGTCGTTTTGGCGCGTTATAAGCGCCCTGGCGCTATTCTAAGTAAAAAAACAGTAACAGGGGCGTCATTTCCTTGACAAAAATCAGGCGCAGGGCTACACTGCTTGAGGCGCGGAAATATTGATTTTTGAGCGGTTTTGGACCCCGGCCGCATGGAGCCAATCTGAGTATGGGCACAAAAAAAGAGACTTCGGACTCCGACATCCCGACCTTCAAGGTCGCGCGCGTCGGCGGCGACCGCAAGCGCAAGAAGGGCGGCGGGTTCTCTTTTCTTCGAAGCGGAGGCCCGCGCGGCGTTTGGAGCGGGGCCGCCGGCGCGACCGGGGCCGGTTCGGGCGGCGCGGCGCTGCTTGGGGGCATGAACTTCTCCAAGGCGCTGATCATATTGTTCGTCTCAGCCGCGGGATTGGGCGCCGTCGGTCTCGGCCGCATGATGAGCAGCGTCGGCACCGAGATCAAAAAGCCGAAGTCATTCTCGATGGCCGTCCGGGAGGCCGTTAAAATCGAGGGAGACACCTCCAATCTTCCGTCCAACGCCAACACCATTCCCAACTCGCTGGGCTACCTTTCCGGAAGCCGGGACGGCCTGACGCCGGAGGAGCGCGCCAAGAAGGCGGCCGACGCGGCCGCGGCGGCGGAGGCTCAACGCATCGCGGATGAAGAGGCGGCCAAGAATGCGGAGAAGGCCGACCCGGTCGGCAAGGCGGTGGATGCGACGGCTTCGGCCGCGGCCGACGACAACAAGGGCGGCGCGTTCGCCAAGAGGTTCGGCGCGTTCAGCGCGAGCGTGGGTGGTGCCGGCCTGTCGGGCGGCGCCGGCCTGTCGGGCGGCATGGGCCGCCAGTTTGATTCGTCGGGGTCCATCGGCAAGGGCGTCGGCGGTCGGATTTCGGCAATGAAGGGCACCTCTCGACCGTCTTACGCCAAAGCGAGCTCGGGCAGGCTGTCGGCCAGCAATACGAAGGGGTTCGCGCGCAGGCAACTGGCCAACGCGAACGCCTATTCGCGACGCGCTTCGTCGGCGGGCAAGGGCGAGACCGCCGCTTCCGACGCGCAAACGGCTTTTGAAAATAACACGAACGCCGGCACCGCGATTACCGGTCCCGGCGTCAGCAAGGGCCCGGAGGCGGTCGACGGCGCCGACGGCTCGTCTCAGGGGACGGAAACGGGCGGCGGGTCTTCGTCGGCGGTCGACTGCGGCGCGGACATGTACCAGACCTCCGACGGCACCTGCAAGGCCGTTGAGACGACCTCGGGCACGGACGCGATGTCGGCGCTGACCATGATGGCGTACGCCGTGATGGCGCTTCTTGCGGCCATCGGCGTTATCTCGGCCCTAGCTGTTGCGAATGTAACGCTTGCTCCATGGGTGAGTTCCGTGGTCCTCGGCATGGCGATCGCCATCACGCTCTTGGGCGTCGCGATGGCCGCCATGGGCGACTATGTCACCGGCGGCCTCGCGACTTTAATCGGCGGGGTGGCGACCTATCTCGCCTGGGTGCCGGGCTCGCTGATCGGGGGCCAAGGCCTGGTGGTTGGGTTCGGCGGCGCGGCGATCACTTTGGTGGCGAAGATGCTGGATGTGAACAATAAGTACAAGGCGCCAGAGGCCGCGCAGCAATAATTCCGGGAGATTAAAGTCATGGTAAACGACGAGGACGTCAAACGGGCCAGTCATGGGCCGCCGGCGGCGGAGATCCCGGACCTCAAGAAGAAGGAGAATGAGCGCAAGAAGGCGGGCGCGGGCTGGAGCGGCGTCAAGCCGGGCGGGGGCTCCTTTTCCGGGGCCACCGGAGGCACGATCGCGCGCGCGGCGGCGAGCGCTACGGGCACGGCGGCCGTTGAGGCGGCCGGAGGGGGTTGGCTCGCCGCGATGATCGCGCGCCTGACGGCGACGGTTCTGGGCAAGGCGCTCCTGGCGGCGGGCGCGGCGACGTTCCTGGCAGGCGCGGGCCTGTTCGCCTATGCCATGTTCAAAGGCGGCGGCTCCGGACCCGGCGTCGGCGGCGACCTGGGCGCGATTTCTTCCTCGGTGAAGGTGCGCGGCGACGGCGCGGACCGCACGGGCTATGTCGCGAGCAATGGCGAGATCAGGTTCGATCCGCTCAAAGCGGCTGAAGTCAAGAAGGCGCCCGAGGACAATGCGGCGCAAGAGCCGGTTGCCCCGGCTCAAAGCGAGGGCGCTGATTTGAAGCAGCCCGGCCTCGAGCACAATTTGAGCGGCAGCAAGCTGACGGCGAGCCTCGGCAGCGGTTTTGGCGGCAACAACATATTCGCCGGCAACAGCTCCGCGCCGAAGCTCAATGAGATGCTCAGCAAGGTGAGCATCAAGGGCGCTTCGAATGGCAAGATTTCCGCCATGCGCTACGCGAAGACGGGGCGCGTCGCCGCGGGGCGCAGAGGCAAGTCGATGAAGGGGAACAAGGCTTTCGGCCAGTTGAAGGTGGCGAAGGGTTTGTCGGTCCAAGGCGTCGGCGCTTCGGCTGCGGAAGGCGCGCGTTCGACGGCCGCCACCGCGTTCGATGGGCAGACGGAAAGCGGCACGGGAAACGTGACGGGCGAGGCGGACGGCAGCGTCACTCCCAACGACAACTTCGGCGCGCCCGACGTGACGGCGCCGAACGTCGATACTCCTGAAGGCGCCGCCACGGACACATTCACCGACGACATGCTCTCCAGTATCGCGTCGATGGCGAAGTCGGCCGGTCAGATGAAAATGATGGCGGGTATCTTGATGATCGTTGGTATAGCCTTGATCGCCGCGGGAATCGCCCTTCTCGCGACGGGGTTCGGCGCGCTTATAGGCGGAATCCTGATCGGCCTGGGCGCCATGATCATCGGCATAAGCATCATGATGAGCCAGATGGCCAAGCAGATGAAGGAACTGGCCGACATGATGAGCGAGGCCTTGGCGGCGAGCACCGGCGACATCAACCAGGAAGCCACCAGCAAATATTGCATCGACAAAGCCTACAATGAGGGCACCGATGTGGAGGACTGCAACCCGCCTGAAGAGGTGACCGAAGGCGAGAAGTTCGACACGGATGACATCAAAGTGGTCGAGGAGCACAAGGAGATGGTCAAGGAGACCGGCGAAGTCGTCGAGACTCAATAAGCGACAAATATGGCGACTTTCTTCGAAAAGAACAGAAAAAAGAGCGCTTTGGCGGCGCTGCTTCTTTTCCTCAAGGAGCGCAGGACCGTGACCGCCCTGCTCCTGCTGGTGGCGCTCGCTTCCCTCTTGTTCGTGAGCCAGTCCCGCATCATACTCCACTTCCCGGGGGGCGCTCGAGTGGCGGCCGGGGTGGCGTGGATGGCGGGACATATAGGCGTGGATACCTCTCGTTGGGGGGCCGGAGGCAAGCGCGATTACGGCGACTTGCTCAGGGTGTTTCGAGCGGCCAAGGAAGGCGGCGGCAGGGTCGGGTGGTCGGCGTTCGTGACGGGCGGCGAGGCGGAGCGGGGACTCGGCTCGCTTGGTTTCGTGAGGGGGAGCGCCGGCGATCTCGGCGCAAGCGGCGAGAGCCTGCCCAAGCTCGACTCGATCCAGGGCATCCTCAATGCCGACGACGCCAAGAACCGAGGCGAGGGCAAAGTCGTGGCGTTGACCGAGAGCGACCTGTCCGGCGAGCGCGCCAATGCGGTCAAGAGCGTGTTCGCGAGCGCGGATTTCTTCGGTGGCAAAACGGGCGCGGTGAGCGGCGGGCTCAGCGACGTGGTCAGGGGCGGGCTCGAGGGGACCAAGACCCAGACCGTCCCGGGCGTGGAGATCACGGGCGCGGCCAAGGGCAAAATCACCGCCGCCAAGGTTTCCGCGGTCAAGGCCAGCAGTTCGAAGGGCATGGTCGGCACGCGCACGATCAGCGGCCAGCGCGCTTTCGTCCAGCTCGCCGTCGCGCGCGGACGGGCGACGATCTCGGTGGAGCCCAACTGCTCCGCGGACTCCGGATGCCCCGGTGAATTCGGGTCCGTGAACACAGGGGCGGTGTATGACGGCAACACGATCAGCGGCGACCGGACGGACATACTGACGGCGCCGCAGATCGACGGCATCTCAAGCCCGAACCTGCCCGACTCGGGCTTGGCCGACGGCTATATCGCGGAAGCGGAGAAGATGGAGGAAGACGCCGAGAAGTGCCGAGAGGCCGACGATAAATACGGCCCGATCGAACTCGAAAACGACCAGAAACAGGAGGCGCTTTCCAGGGAATTCGACGAGATGGGCTGCGGCTCGGGCGGCTGCAGCAAGTCGAAGGCCAAGAAATGCAAGAAGATGGCCGACGAGATGAAAGCGCTCTGCAAGGCGACCATGGAGACCCGTTGCAAGCACATCGCCGCTTGCCCCCTGACGGCGGGAAACACCTGCAACGCGAACGAATGCGACGGCGAGGCGCGCACCATAGAAAAGGTCGTTTCGGATGACGGGACCACCCAGGAGGGGATCATCACCGGGACCGGCAAGACCATTCGGACCGAGACGGTGGACCAGGGAGAGGGGGGCGCGGGCTGCCAGGAAGCCAAGAAGGACGTCAAGTCGGACCGCCAGGACGCGCAGAACGCCCTCGACTCTTACCGCGGCGCCGGCTGCGAAGCCCTTTATGCGTCGCCGCTGGCCACGGACAAGCTTAAATATCTGACCACATGCTCGGGCCGTGAAAGCCAGGTCGTCAGCACATGCCAGACCTACGCGCAGTCGCTGTGCTCGAAGGTGAACACGTGCTCCGGCGAGGCGTGCACGGCGGACACGTCCGGATGCGTCATTACGGATTTGGACGGTATTCAAGAATTTCTTAATCAAGAAGGCCTCTAGGAGAAAGAATATGGACCAGCAACCGAAGATCCCGACCTTGAAGGACGCTCAGAAGCCTCAGGTGAAGATCAAGGGCATGATCGCCGGCTTGACCCTCTTCGACCGTCTCAAGAAGCTCAAGAAGAAGGATCTGGCTTTCATCCTCGCCGGCCTGGGCACATTGTTCATGGCCCCGCTGGCGGAGCACTTCCTGATGTCGCCCGAGAGCGGCGACGCCAGCCTCGCGCAGGGCTGGGGCGGCGGCACCAAGGGCGGCAGCCTCTTCGGCGGCGGCGGCAGCCCCTACGAGAACGGCAACAACAGCATCGCCTCGGGCGGCGCCATCGGCGGCGCCGGCGACATCATCACCCCTCTCAACGTGCGCGACCCCAGCGCCCTCGTGATGGGCATGAGCGCGATGCAGCAGCCTCCGGCGGGCTCTATGGCGCCGGCGACTCCTTCTCCCACCTCGCCGTCCGACAACAGGGCCGACCTTCGCGACGCTCTCGCCGGCGCGGCTTCGCGCGCTGCCGGGGCGGCCGTCAAGCGGGCGCCTCTTCCCCTGCCCAAGATCGCCCTCGGCGGCTCGGGACTTCGCGGCCTGGGCGCGGCCGGCGGCGGCACCAGCGCCTCGAGCAGCCTCAGCCCCATCAACAGCGGCAACCTCGGCCAGGCGGGCACGGGCGGCGGCGG
>JBBTJN010000209.1:0-1068 GCA_038059415.1 Elusimicrobiota bacterium
GTGGTGAGAAGGCAAGCTTTGCGCCGTTCGGTACCGGAAATCTTCGTCCACGGCGCGCCGATCAGCTCGTTCTTCCTGAACACCAACCGGGCTGCTCGCCGAATCAATATCCGCTCTTGAACCCAACTGGGCAGCCGTCGCCGGGCTTAGCTCTGAGATCGGATCCAGGAATTCGCTCCACCAGGCTTCGATCGGCTCGAAGGCGGTCGAAGCCAGCGGCTCGCTTGCGATGCGTGAGGAGGAGTTGGGTGTGCAGGTTGAACTTCCAGCAGAGCCTCCTTGGCAAACCGTTCGAGCTGGAACAGTTGAACTCAGCCTCTATCTAATTGACCGGTGGCGTGGCGAGCCCAGAAACGTCGCCGTGGAAGAGCACAGATCCCAGCTGCCTATCTGAGGGAGGGGGCACACGTCCGTCGACTTCACGCCCCCGTGCGAAGAACCACCGGGCGGATGGACCGACACCCGACACCAGGACGTCGATCACTCGGCCGCGTCCGCATACGCCAAAGGTCAAGACGATTTCTCTGGAGGCTGGTTGTACCGACCACGACCTTCGGTCGACCGAGTCATCCTGGTCTTCACCTTCACTGGTGACCTCCCCACTCATACCCAACAACTCAGCGAGCTATATGACGGCGCTCTCTGCGTCGGGTTCGCAACCCGATCACTGGCGGCGTTGGAGGAGATCCGCAATGAACTCACGACCGTTCTGCATAGTCCCGAGGCCCGAGACCGCGGCATCTACGCGGGTGTCCAGGAGGGATATCTGATCTCTACCGGCCTCAACGTGGTGTCATCCTCGGTCAACGTGACCGTGCTGGCCGCGCTTGATCCCGCTTCCGCACAGGTGTGGCTCGACTCGCTCCACGGCGACCATGCCGTGGAGCTCACAACCGTCCTCATCCGAGTGGACTCCTGAGCTGTCCGCTCGACCGTCAGGTGTCATTCCCGCACGCTGGCCGACGCCAGGGTGACGTCTCATGGCTAGACCAGAATCGTGTCGCAGAATTAGTGGGTCTTGCCGCGGCTGAGGAGATAGCCGCCCGCGAGAGCAACAAGAACGCCTGC
>JBBTJN010000210.1:0-3463 GCA_038059415.1 Elusimicrobiota bacterium
TTCCGTTGGGTTCTCATTCTCGGGGAAAACTTCCGAGACCTGGGTCATGCGCCCATCGTAACCCGACGCGCCTTAAAGCTGGCCGCGCGACGCCAAGGCCCTATCCGTGGTGGGCCTTTGGGCCCTTCCTCGGGATTTCCCTGTCTGCTATCCTTGCAGCATAAGGATGATGACCCGAAAGAAGGCACTAGCCGCTCTCCTGGCGACGCTGCAGATCGCCTGGTCTTTCTCCTGGGGCGCCTACGAAGCCGTCGCCCAGGTCGTCTACGCGCCCACGGCAAGCGTTCCGACCGGCGGCGTTCCGGGCATCCCCGCCTCCGCCGTCGGCGCCTTCTGCTTGTTCAATCAGACCGTCCCGCTGGCGCAGGGCGCGCTCACCGCCGCGTTCGTCCCCGGCCTGCAGCCGATGGTCCCGATGCTGACGCCGGGCGCGGCTCTGTCCCCCGCCGCGCTGACGGCCGCCTCTCTCGTGACGGCCACTCCCCCCGCTTCCATCGAGGAAAACGGTCGGGCCGGCGACGCAGCCTTCGCCGCCCTCTACCCTGAGGCTCTGATCCAGGTAGGAGAGCGGACGTTTGCCGGCCCCGTGTCGGGTCGAACCGCAACTTCGTTGCGCCCCGATCGCCTCCCCATTCTCGCGGCCGCCAAGGTCGGGGGCCCCGTCCCCGTCGCGACGCTCGAGGCGAAGGCTCCCGCCGCCCCGGTCAAACCTTTATGGTACCGTCCCCTTGTCCGTGTCGCGGCCTTCACGGTCGTCGCCTCCGTCGCCGGCCCGATCCTCGCCGCGTACGTGGGCGTCGTCGCCGCGGCGGGCAGCGTCGCCCTCAGCGTCATCGGCATCCCCCAGATCGTCAAGAACTTCAAGGCCGGCCGTGACGGCGTCAAGGACCTGGCCATCGCCAGCCCCCTGATCTGGTTCGCCGCCGCCACCATGCTGTCCGTCGTCTCCATCGGCTCGGGCGCGAGCCTCTGGTGGAACGTCGCCAACGTCGCCGGCGTCATCGAGAGCGGCGTCGTCGTCGCTCAGATCGACTGGCACAAGCGCGACGCCAAGGAGCTCAAGGCCACGGGTCTGACGGCTGCCGCGGTTCTCGGGGTCCTGCCTTTGATCGCGGGCGCGGTCTTCATGCCGCTGTCGTCGTGGCTGACCGTCTCCTTCGCCGCGGCGATGGGTCTGCTGTGGGTCCTGAACTGGCCTCAGATCCGACAGAACCTCAAGATCTTCGAAAAGGAAGGCCGCGCGCCCCAGGGTATCGCCCCGATGTACCCGGCCCTGGTCATCGCGGGAAGCCTCCTTCATTTCTACGCGGCGGTGATGGGCGGCGACCTGCGCTGGGCCATCAACGCTTCGATCGGCATCCTCACGGCGGCCATCGTCCTGGCCCAGATCTACGCGCCGCGCGCGACGAATTCGGTCGTCGGGCCGATCGTCCGTCTCATCGAGCGCCTCCTGCCGGGCAAGGCCGCTCCCGCGGATGCGGACGCACTGCAGGCAAAGGCGCGCGCGCTCATCGCTCCCATCCTGCCCTCCAGCCTGTCTCGCCACGTCGCCACTGACGGCGGCAGGGCCATGTCGCTCGCCCTCCAACGTGCCAAGGCCTTGCCTGGACGCAGCGTCGTTTTCCTCGAGGCCCCCACGGCCGCCGGCAAGTCCACCTTGGCCGAAGGCCTGCATACGAGCCTCGGCCCGCGCATCAAGGTGTTCCCGGTGGACCGCTACTTCAAGCCCAGGAAGGAGGTTCCCGTCGGGCCCGACGGCCAGCCTGACTTCGACCGCCCCGAGTCTCTGTACCTCGACCGCGTCGCCGCCGATATGCGGACCTTGCTGGCTGGCGGGCGGGTGGAGCTCCCCCTCAACGACATGGTCACGCAGACCACTCGTTTTGACAGCGGCGAGTTCATGGTCTTGGGCGGCGACGAGGTCCTTATTGTGGACTCGATCTACGCCTTGCATGCGAAGCTCATATCAGCCGCCAAGGGGCGCAGGACGCTCAACCTGTACCTCCATGCCCCCGCCGTGGTCCGGCTCGCCCGGCGCCTGAGCCGCGACCGCCGCGAGCGCGGGATCTCGGCGGATACCAATCTGAGCCGCTGGCCCGTCATCCTCCAGGACGAAATAAAGTTTATCCTCCCCCTCAAGCGCCGCGCCCACCTTGTTGTCAACCTGATCAGCGCCCCAGAGATCGAGAAGCTGCTCTACATCTACGGCTCGGTCCTGGCCGCGGAATGGGCCGCCCACGGCGAGGACCCCGCGCTGACCGCCCGCTTTCTCGAGGGCATCCGCTCCTCTTTAGCCGCCGACGCGGATGTCCCGTGAGCCGGGCCTCGTTTTTTCCCCGACGGTTCCCGCGGCGAAGATATCCTCGCCGGCTGCGGGTGGCTCTAACTCGTTGGGCATCACTGCGCCCGGGATAGCGACCTCGCAGTTAGCGCAGCTTGAGCGAGGCCAGCGCGGCGAGCATGAGCACGAAGCTGACGATCCAGAAGCGCACGGTGACCTTGGGCTCGGCGAGTCCGCCCAGCTCGAAGTGGTGGTGGATCGGGGCCATGAGGAAGATGCGTTTGCCTCCCCGAAACTTGAAGGAAACCATCTGCAGGATCACCGACAGGGTCTCGAGGACGAACACGCCGCCGATGATCGGCAGGAGCAGCTCCTGCTTGACGCACATCGCCACAACGGCGATGATGCCGCCGAGGAACAGCGAGCCGGTGTCTCCCATGAAGATCTGGGCGGGGTAGGCGTTGAACCAAAGGAAGCCGAGGCAGGCGCCGATGAGGCTCGCGAGATAGATGGAGATCTCGCCCGCGCCCTCGACGTGGACGATGCGCAGGTAGTAGGCGAGCTTGACGTTGCCGGCGGTGTAGGCGAGCACCGCGTAGGCGAGCGCGCAGAACATCACCGTGCCCGCGGCGAGGCCGTCGAGCCCATCGGTGAGGTTGACCGCGTTCGAGGAGCCGACGATCATCAGCACAGCGAAGGCGAAGTAGAGCGCGCCCAGGTCGAAGAATAACTCCTTGCCGTAGGGGATGTTGATCATCGTGGCGAACGCGCCGTTGGGTGGGCGCACGGCGAGGTAGGCGCTCACGCCGAGTCCAACCAGGACCTGAATCAAGAATTTTATTTTCGAGGGCGCGCCGTGGGCGTCCTTTTTGATGAGCTTGAGGTAGTCGTCCCAGAAGCCGATGGAGGTCAGGCAGATCGTGACGGACAGCAGGAGCCAAGTAAAACGGTTGTCGCAGCGCATCCACAGAAGCGTGGAGGAGACGACCGCGAGGAAGATCAGGGCGCCGCCCATCGTCGGCGTGCCGTGTTTGGAGAGGTGCGATCGAGGGCCGTCGGCGCGCTGCATCTGCCCGACCTTGCGCGCGTGCAGGGATCGTATCAGCGCGGGCCCGAGCAGGAGAGAAAGGCCCAGGGAGGTCACGGCCGCGCCGCCGGCGCGGAAGGTGATGTACTGGAAGA
>JBBTJN010000211.1:0-4048 GCA_038059415.1 Elusimicrobiota bacterium
TCAGGATCTTTCTTGGGCCGACGCGACTCAACGAAATCTTACGTGATCTTTTGGGTTCTGCTGAGAACCATTTTTATGCGAGCCCCGCTATTGTATACTACTGTCCTTGTTCAGGCACACGGCGATGCCAACGAACCGGACAATCATGCACGGACTAAACGTAATGCGCATGAACCCGGCGCGATGGCGCGCGGTGCTGACGTGCGCGCTGGTTATCGTCGCGGGATCGCGCATGGCCCGCACGATCAACGAAGCCGGGACCTCATTCGACCGCCGCTACTACTGCAGCGAAGGCAAGGACCGCAACGTCGAAGCCGGGCACGCCCTCATCCACGGCCTCCCTCACGACAGGATCACCTGGAGCATGCCGGCGGGATCGGTCGCCAACGCCCTCATGTGCCGGCAGACGCGGCCCGGCGCGATCCTCGCGGCTCCGACGGCCGCGTTCCTGCTGGACGGGCTGCTGGTCTTCGGCCTGGGCGGGTTGTTGGCCGGAGGAACGGCCGGCGCTCTGGCTCTGGCTCTGTTCTCCTGGACCACGGTTTCGGCGCACGCCTACAACGAGCGGTGGCTTTTTACTTTATCATTGCTCCTGGTCGCGTTCCTCGCGGTTTGGCGGGCCAGATTCCCATCGACGCGAAAGACCGCCCTCCTGGCCGCGGCGATCGGCTTCAGCCTCAATGTCCTGTCCGTTCTGGTTCTTCTCCCCCCGGTCCTGGCCGCCTGGGACTGGCGCGCTCACCACGGTCGGCCGCGGCGGGAGCGCCGCGTGAATGCGGCGCTCCTGCTCATCGTGCCCTACCTGTTCCTGCTCCCGTGGACCCTGACGAACTGGCGGATGACGCATAAGCTGACGCTTCTTGAAAACGGCCGCAGCGACACCAACGTCATCACCGGCGCCCAAGGGCTGGTGAAAACCGTGGGCCCCGGCTCGTCGCGCGAGCTGGCTGGAATTCCGTTCGGGAACAGCGTCCTGGCGTGGGCCGCCGGGGAGGTCGCACGCCACCCGCTGCGCTTCCTGGATGCCGTCTCGCGTCGGCTCCGGTTCGTCGCGTCAATTCAGCCGTTCCTCCTGACGGCGGCATTACTGGCTCTTTGGTTGTTCCGCCGCCGGCCGGGCCAAACCCAGTTGGGCGCCGTCGTCCTCTACTTCCTTCTGCTCCACTGCCTGATGCCGGTCTTCGAGGAATACTTCGTCCCGCTGTGGCCGTTGACCGCGACATTGGCCGCCAGTCTCATCGGCTTCAGGCGAGAGGAACCGGGACGCCTCCCCTGGGCCGGGCGGTTGACCGCGTGCGCCTTTCTCCCCTTTGCGGGGCTCGCGGCCTATGCCCAGTGCCTGGTTCTGGCTCATCCTTCACGAAGCGCGGACCCGGCCGCTTGGGAACGGGAATTGGCACGCGAACCGGACCAGTCCTGGCTCTTGGGCGCGGCGGGCAAGAGGTTTCTACGCGCGGGCCGGCCGGCCGAGGCCGCCGCGGTTCTGACGCGGTCCCTTAAAATCGCACCTCAACGAGAGCAGGAACAATTGCTGTCCTGGGTCGCGATCATCCTGCAAAGGCCCGATTCCGGCCTATCCGAGAGTCTCGCCCGCGATCCCGATCTCGGCGTGCGTCAACTCATCATGCAGGCCATGGCCCATCTCCGAGAGGGGCGCACGGAGGCCGCGGCCGCGAAGATGTCGCGCGCCGAAGCGCTCCAGTCGAACCTGAGCGCCTCGTGGGGAACGAGCGCCCCCGCCGCGACGAGCGACTCTTTAAAGTCCGCGGTGAGAGAACTTCTACAGTATTGGCCGAGACAAGACCGTCTCGCCATTCTCGCCGGCATCGACAAGATGTGGGGATCCGGAACCTCGACCGGACCGAATGACCCCGTAAAGGCTCCGATGCGGACCGCCCGCGACGAGGCCCGGGAGGCTTTGAATCAGGTCGAGAAGCTCTGGGCGGGCAGACTCACGGCCTCCGAGCGCGCAGAGGCGCTTCGGCTTCTGGACTACGCGGAACAGCTCAGCAGTTTGGACGCCGGAGCCGTTCGCCGCGTCGCGGAGGAGTACGTCAGGCTTCAGGCGCCGGACCGCGCCGTCGACACCCTGCGGCGGCTGGCCGTACGCAGGCCCCGGGACCTGGACCTGCGTTTCGACCTGGCCCTGCTGGCCCATGCGGCCGGACGGCCCGAGGCCGCCCTTCTCGCCCTGGCCGAAGCGCGCAAGCTCTGCTCCGGGGCGGAAGCATTGCGCCGCCTGGCCGGCGCCTACCATGAGATCGGAGAGCCGCGTCAAGCGGCGCGTCTCCTATGGCCGCTGACGGCCGATCGGACGAACGCAAGCGCGCCCGACGATCAGGCCGCGCTCGCCCGGCTCTATACGGAGATGCGCGAGTACGACAAGGCCTTGAGGCTTCTCGATAAACTCGTGCGCCTCAATCCGAAGGACGCCGCGTGGCGCAACGACCGCGGGGTCGTCCTGCTCCTACTCGGCCGCAAGGAACAGGTGATCGCCGAACTCCGCCTGGCCCTCGACCGGGACCCGGGCCTGATGTCCGCCGCGCTGAGCCTCGGCACTTTGCTGTCGTCGACGGGCCGGGGCCGGGAGGCGCGGGAGATCTACGACCGGGCCCTCGCCCGCGGCGGCTCTGACGCCCGCGCGACGCGCGAGAAGATCATCGCCGAGCGCAGCCTCCTGTCCGACTGAACGTCGATCAGAGGTTCGGGGGCGGCGCCAGACGCGCGAGGCGCTTCGTGATTCTCCCAGATTGTCATAGCCGAGGGCCAATCTCCGCGTTCTCTCCGCATCCAGGCTCGAGGTCTCGGCGTAAGCCAAGCTCTCCAGAGCCTCCCGCCGTCGGCTCGATTTTCCCGCCGCCGCGGCCAGGTCCAGGATCATGTCGGCGTCTTTCGGTCCCGCCATATCCGCCCGCTTGAGGACGGCCAGCGCGCGGGAGTAGTCGCCCATGTCCCGGTAAACGCGGGCTACTGTACGGATTCGCTCCTGATGCCGCGGGCCGGCCTCCGAAAACTTCGTTTCGGCGCTAAAACCCGCGTTTTCCGCGAAGGCGACATGCTCAAGCGCGGAGCGGAGATCCCCTCCCCCCGGCGAGCCCGGAAGCCCCATACATCACTTTATCCAATACATAATGGATGTTCTTGGCGAATGCGGCGCGGGGCGAGGTCCAGCGCTTGCCGCTGACGTGCCAGGCGCTTTTAGCGATCAGTTCGTCGTAGCCGGATTCACGCCGGATGAACGCGCCGCGATCCAGCCGGCAATACAAGTTATTGAAGAAGTGACCTCGGATTTCAACCGCATCGGAGGTAATCAGGCTGACGACCGAGGCGCACTGATGCACGATGTCCAAAGTCGCGAGAGCCGATTCGTCATCCAAGTGATGAAGCACCCCCGACAGAAGTACCCGGCTGATTTTCCGGTCTTCCAGCAACCCGATGAGCATTCTTTGCGCATCCCGGTCATGCCGCAGACGCGCCAAATCCAGCACTTGGAACTCGGCGTTCAATCCCGCACGCGCCACCCGCAGCCGGGCCGCGTCAAGATACGACTCGGAAATATCGATTCCCAAGTAAAACCCCGGTAGGCAGTCGGGCGATAAATGCCGCAAGATATCGGCCGGCCCGCACCCCAAGTCGGCGATGCGCTCGCCGACGTCGTCAAGCCCGTAAAATCGAATCCATTCCTGGAACGGGTGGCCTCCGGTCACGAACTGGCGGATATAATAGTAACAGGTCGGATGGTTCAAGATTCGTTTGATGTGATTCAACCCCCAGCCCCGGTCCCTCTGATTCGGAGCGCGGCTAAGCCGTTCAAGACCCTTGGTGAAAGGCCGCAGTGCTGATTGAGCGATATGATTGGCTCAAGCCAAAATTTAGCGTCTCCATCCGGACAAGAAACGCGGACATGTATGCGATCTTCTTCACGTGAGCAGAAAAAGAACCTATAGCTCTTATATCGAAAGACGGTCGGACTCATCGTGTGCGATAAATTATCCTAAATCCGGCAGTTAGGCGGCCACTCCTTGGGGCGGTGGCGCCGCGAGCAGCG
>JBBTJN010000212.1:0-7444 GCA_038059415.1 Elusimicrobiota bacterium
AGCCGAAGTCGGCGTCGGCCATCTCGCCGGGGCCGTTGACGATGCAGCCCATGATCGCGATCTTGACGCCCTTGAGGTGGCCGGTGCGGGCCTTAATGCGCTCGGTCGTCGTTTGCAGATCGAAGAGAGTGCGGCCGCAGGACGGGCAGGAGACGAACTCGGTCTTGGTGATGCGCACGCCCGCGCCCTGAAGGACGTTGTAGAGCAGCGAGACGCCGCGCTCGAGCGGCAGGTCCGCGTCGATGAACACCGCGTCGCCGACGCCGTCGCAGAGCAGTCCGCCGATCAAGGTCGCGGCGCGCATGACCTGCTCGTCGGGCGTAGCCTCGCGCGGAACTCGAATTAAAATGGGGGAGGAGCCGCCCGTCGCGGCGAGCGCGCGGTACTCGCCGATGAGCTTGCCCGCGTGCGCGCCGCGCAGCGAGGTCATGGTCGGCACGGCCTTGTAAAGAGAAGCGGCCTCGTACTGCCGCGCGGTCTCGGCGTCCTCGGCTTCTACAAGGTTCACCATGCCGGCGCCCTTGATCGCGTTGAGATAGCCGGCGTAGTCGCGCTCGGTCGGAGTCGCCCAGCACGTCATGTCGGCGATCTTAATCGCGTCAAGCGCCACGGCGAGCGGGCCTTCGACCCTCGCCAGATAGGCCAAGCGCGAGGTCTCGATCGCGAGCTTCGCGCGCATGGCGCGCAGACGCTCGAGGGTCGCCTTGTCGGTCACGAGGAACTCGAGTATTTCCAGGTCGGCGCCGGACGCGCGGCCGAGTTGCGCCTCGTGGATGTCGAGGATCGCATCGGCCGACATCGTATTAGGAACTCTGGCCACCGCGCGGACCAAATCCAAACCACCGGTCACGAACGGGCCGACGGGGAAATAGTCGGCCTTGCGGCGCTTGTAGCTGTAGAAGTCGGCGCAATGATAGACGGGCTTCTTGCTCTCGGCGCGCGCGGGCTCCTGCTCACGCTTATAATAGGGTTTGGCAAGAACCCGGCAAACGGGCACCTCGCGCTCGGGGTCTTCCGTGAGCGAGACGCGGATCGTGTCGCCGATGCCGTCCTCGAGGAGCGAACCGATGCCGATGGCGCTCTTGATGCGACCGTCCTCGCCGTCGCCGGCCTCGGTCACGCCGAGATGCAGCGGGTAGTTCATGCCCAGATCGTCAAGGCGCTGGGTCAGCAGGCGGTAAGCCGAGATCATGACCTTCGGGTTCGACGACTTCATCGAGAAGATCAGGTCGTAGTAGCCGTTCTTCTGCGCGATGCGCGCGAACTCGAGCGCGCTCTCGACCATGCCGAGAGCGCTGTCGCCGTAGCGGTTCATGATTCGATCGGACAAGGAGCCGTGATTTGTGCCGATGCGGCAGGCGCGCCTGAGGCGCTTGAGCTTGAGGACGAGGGGGGTGAATCGTTCCTCGATGCGATTGATCTCCGCCGCGTATTTCTCATCGGTGTATTCCTTCACCGCGAAGCGCTTGCTGTCCACGAAATTCCCCGGATTGATGCGAACTTTATCACAGAACTCCGCCGCGGCGTCCGCCGCGGCGGGGCTGAAATGGATATCGGCCACGATCGGCTGGTTAAAGCCCGCCTTGACGAGTTTTTCCTTGATCTTGCCGATGGCCTGCGCGTCGGCGACCGTGGGAGCGGTGATGCGCACGATCTCGCAGCCCGCCTCGATCAGACTGACCGACTGGCGGAATGTCGCCTCCACGTTGAGCGTATCCGTCGTCGTCATGGACTGAATACGAATCGGGTTCTCGCCGCCCACTCCGACATCGCCCACCATCACCTCGCGCGTGCGGCGACGGCGGTAGGAGTAGATGTCGGGGACGTATTTCGGGTTTCGAAGGAGAGTCTCGAGCATCTGTCGAAATTATATCATTTCGCCATGGGACTGCCTCCGTCGCCGCTTGGCATAAGACATATCGCGCTGTTCACCGGTGATTTGGCCAAGGCCGAGGCCTTTTACTGCGGCCTTCTGGGCTATCAGGTCGATTGGCGCCCCGACGCCGACAACCTGTATTTGACCATGAACAGCCGGGATAATCTGGCGCTTCATGCGAGAACCCCTGGAAAAGAAACTCGCCTGGACCACTTCGGGATCCTCCTGCGCACGGCTGCGGACGTTGATGCGTGGTACGCGCACCTGAAGGCATACGCGCTCAAGGCGCCGAAGACCCACCGCGACGGCGCGAGGTCCTTCTATGTGCAGGATCCCGACGGCAACGTCCTCCAGTTCCTCCACCATCCTCCTCTAGCGGACCGCGGCTAGACCTGTTATACTCGGCCCATGGAACTCGCCACCAGAATGCAGCGCCTGCTCGCGAACATCGCGGACGCCGCCGTCATCGGCGTTCCCTTGGTCATCGGAGTGCTCCCTGTCGTGCCGCACCCGGTACGCTTGCTCGCCCTCGTCGTCGCGCCCATCCTGATCGTCGTCCAGATGATCATGCTCACGAAGCAAGGGCAGACCTTCGGAAAGAGGATCGTGGACATACGCATCGTGATGAAGGATACGTTGGAGAACGGGGGGTTCGTCGTCAACCTCGTCAAGCGCGTCTTTCTCAACGCCCTGCTGAGCATCGTTCCATTCTATGCCCTCGTGGACATCCTTTTCATCTTCCGGGCGGACCGCCGCTGCCTCCACGACATGATCGCGGACACCATCGTGGTCCAAGCCGGTCCCACCGTGGTACAATGAGGGGGTGAAAGGCGCTTCTCTCTCGGACGACAAACTCTCGGACATCCGCCGCAGCCTCGCCGTCCTGGAAAGCGTCGTTTCAAATCCCGATGTGATCGGCGACCTCAGCGAGGAGGAGCGCATCCGCCTGATGAAGGCGGCCGGCAAACTCGCCCGGCCCACCCGGCTCCAGCGCTCCCGGATCTCCCGGCTCGAGCGCCAGGAAGCAAAGGCCGCCGCCGTCGAGGCCGACCGCGCCGCCCGCGCCGCCTGCGCCATCCGCGCCGCCCGGCTGGCCCCGGTATTCACCGCGCCTCTGCCCGCACCGCCCGCCCCCGACGCGCCCGTGCGTCATCTCTCAAAACCCCAGGGCTGCTACGTCTGCAAGCAGGATTTCACGCGCCTCCATCACTTCTACGACAACATGTGCCCGGACTGCGGCGAGTTCAACTACGCCAAACGCTTCCAGAGCGCCGACCTGAGCGGCCGCACCGCCTACATCACCGGCGCGCGTCTCAAGATCGGCTATCACGCCGCGCTCAAGATGCTCCGCGCGGGCGCGCGCGTCATCGTTTCGACCCGCTTTCCGCACGACGGCGCCAAGCGCTTCGCCGCCGAGCCCGACTTCAAGGACTGGGGCGGCCGCCTGAAGATCTACGGCCTCGACCTGCGCCATTCGCCGAGCGTCGAGATCTTCTGCCGCTACCTGACCCACACCGAGGACCGCCTCGACGCGCTGCTCAACAACGCCGCGCAGACCGTCCGCCGCCCCGTGGGATTCTACGAGCATCTTCTGCCTTATGAGGCCCTGCCCTGGTCCGGCCTCTCCCCGACGGAGAAGGGCCTCCTCTCGGGCCACTACGAGGTGACCGCCGCGCTGCCCCGCGAGGGAGAAAAAGCTCTCGTCAGCCTTGACGCAGGCCCGGTCGGCATCGGACTCAGGAGCTCAGCGGCCTTGTCGCAGGTACGCATGGTGTACGACGACAAGATCACGGGCAAGGACATCTTTCCGGCGGGCCGACTCGACGCCGACCTGCAGCAGGTGGACCTGCGCACGATGAACACCTGGCGCATGACGTTGGCCGAGGTGCCCACGCCCGAGCTGCTCGAGGTCATCTTGATCAACTCGGTGGCGCCGTTCATTCTCGCCTCAAAGCTCAAAGCTCTCATGCTCCGCCATATCACGGGCGACAAGCACATCGTCAACGTGACCGCGATGGAGGGCATCTTCTCGCGCGGAACGAAGACCGACAAGCATCCGCACACCAACATGGCCAAGGCCGCGCTCAACATGATGACCCTGACCTCGGCTCGCGACTACATCAACGACGGAATCTGGATGAATGCGGTGGATACCGGCTGGGTCACCGATGAGGATCCCGTCCTGCACGCGCTGCGCAAGCAGGCCGTGCACGACTTCCAGCCGCCGCTCGATGTCGTAGACGGCGCGGCCCGCATCCTCGATCCCTGGTTCGTCGGCCTCAACACGGGCGTCCACGCCTCCGGAAAATTCCTCAAGGACTACAAGCAAGCCGACTGGTGACGCCGATCTCGCCCGATCTTCAGCATGGCGTTCATCATTGCAATTGAAAATGCAAAATGTTAGCCTGCCGAACATGGCGAAAATGACCATCTCCTCGAAGAAAACCATTCCAAAGAAGGCCCGCGCGAGCGCCCTGCGCGTCGTCATCGATTATCCCCAGGTCCACGAGATCGTCCTGCCCGGACACTACTCGATCCGCCTCACCGCCGCGGGCGCCAAGCAGGCCCAGGTGCGCCTCGATGGAGCGGAATGGCTCGATTGCCACGAATCACTCGGCCACTTCTGGCGCGACTGGGCGCCTCAGGCGGGCCAGACGCGCATCGAATCCCGCGCGCGCATCGGCAAGGGACGCTGGAGCGCGACGCAAGAGCGCACCGTCATCGTCAAGCCCAACGAGGCCAGTTTTGTAGGATAGCGCCGTGCGCAAGACGACCGGCGGCTCGACGGGCCGCCTCATTGCACCCTGGGCCCTCATCCTCCTGTCGTTTATCGCGGACGTCGCCTCGTCCTCCGCCAAGCCGATCCCCGTCGACCTGGGCAGGGAGTTCCGGCTAAAAAGGGGGGAGAGCGCCGCCGTCATCGGCGGCCGGGCCTTCCTGCGGATCGCGAAATTCATCAACTCGCCCTGCCCCAAGGGCGCCTACTGCATCTGGAGCGGCCAGGCGGTCATCACCGAACTGACCGTAGACGGCAAGGTCGTGCCGCCCAATGCGAAGGACTCGCCCTACGCCGTCACCGTCAAGGACAGCGACTACCGCACCTTCGCCGTGCTCGTCGTTGATGAGCCGGAGCTCGCCCTGTGCCGCAAGATTTCCGACGCGCCCGCCCGCGACTTATGCCTGGAGGATCTGGCGCAGGAACGCAATCGAGACGAGCTTTGCCGCGAGGTCGTCTCTGCCACGCGGCACTGCCTGTACCTGAAGTCCAAGGCGTCCGGCGATCTGGCGGCCTGCGCCGGGATCGCGACGCGGCGCGCGCGCGTGCGCTGCTTCAAGGAGCTCTCCACCGAAGGCGGGGGCGGCCCTCGCTCCTGCTCCGAGCTCGCGCCCGAGCCGGCCGAGGCCTGCCGTAATCTAAGATAACCACGATCAAGACGCCATTTTGATGACGATATGCCCGTGCGCATCAGGCGCCTGCGGCCAACTCGTCGACAAGGCGGTTGAACTCCCCGATCTCGAACGGCTTGATGATGTAGTCGTCGGCGCCGGTTTCCTCGATGGCCGTGCGCGCGTCCTGTTTGTAGGATTTCGAGGAGCTGATCAGAATCTTCGTGCCTTTCAGCTCCGGGTCGGCGCGCAGGCGCTGGCAGACCTCGAAGCCGTGCATGACGGGCATCAGGAGATCAAGCACCAAAAGGTTGGGGCGCACCGCGCGGACGAGCTCAAGGGCCTGCGCGCCGTTGCAGCCCGAGGTGACCTCATAGCGTGCGCGCAGGAGCATGCACATCAGCTCGCGCATTTCATCGTCATCGTCGACGACCACGATCTTCTTCACCTATGCAGTGTAGCGGTGATAGGAAGCAACGTCAATACGCGGCCTCTAGATTTACAGGCGGCTGAAAAGGATCGAGTTCGGCCAATTATGGTCGCCGGCCGGCGGCTTTGAGTGGGCAGGCGGCGGCGCGCGGCGCGAATTCTTGTTGAATGCCAGGAAGGGCGCGGCAAGGCGCAGGAAGCTCATCACGCCGGTCGCGATTGCGGCGATCGTCAGTGAGGTCGAGATCGCGATGTCCTTTAATAAAAAGCCGTAAACAAAGGTTGAGATGATCGCAGCTCCGATGCCGAGCAAGGACTGCGCGGCGAGGATCTTGCTGACGTTTTCGTCTTTTTGCCCGCCGAGATTCTTCTGGTAGAGGCCCTGGATCGCGATGCCCATGAAGCCGACGACGAGCGACTGCAGGCCGTACAGCGCGACGGCGCCAAGCATGGCCGGCGTGTTGATCATCAGGAGAAATAAGGGGGCTTCCAGGGCGGCCAAAACGTAAAACGGTATTGTCAGCGCCTCGTCGGTTTTGAAGCCGAATGTCCGCAACAGCCGCGTCAGCGGCCTGATCAGGAACGTGGCGACGATGCTGCCGATGCTGGTCATCACCATCATCATCGCGAAATTTCCCATAGGCGTGGCGGTCAGCGATTTGAGAAACCAGCCGAGGCCGGGGATGTTCATGATAGCGCCGACCGAACCGGGATTGCGGGCGACGAGGCCCTCGATGTATTCGGGGAGCACGTTGAACACGAGCGGATCGGAAAACAGGGAGGTCACCATCGACATCAGCAGAAGCGTGCGCAGGAAGCGGTCCTTGAACACGAGCTTCGCGCCGTCCTTGATCGACAGCCACAGGCTCTTGAGCGTGCCGCCCAGGTCTTTGGGCGCCGCTGCCGCGGCCGACTTGCTCGGACCGCCGATCATATTGATCGACGCATACACGAGGCCGGCCAGCGCGACGGCGCCCGCATAGATTGCGTAGATCACCGCGCCGCCGACGCCGGTCTTGCCCTTGATCGGGCCGATCAGGGCGATCTGCCCCGCGATGGCGGGCGCTATGATCGCGAAGAGCGCGGCGACGAAGGTCAAAATCGAGTTAGCCTTGGTTCGCTCCTCGCTCGTGACGCTGGGGTCGCCGAGGATGCGCGTGGTGAACGCGCCTCCGGTGTTCACCGCGATGCCCTGGAAGAAGGACTGCGCGGCGATGAGGCCCAGAAGCGTCCAGAGGGCGGCCCGCACGCTCATCAGCCCGGTCGCGCAGAACAGCGCCGGCACCCCGGCGAGCACGGCCGCGCGGATGAGTAGCGAGCGCACGAGCCATTTTTGCGGGCCGTCCTTGTCGGCGTTGCGCGTGAAGAGGGGGATCATCGCGTAGCTGAAAGCCTGCGCGATCCAGTGCGCGATGCGCGCCAGCGAGCGGTTCGAGCGGATGAGCGCCTTGAGCGTCTCCTCGTCGGCGAGGCGGCCGCCCTTATTCTCGTTGAGTGAGTTGCGGGTCATCGCCGAGATCATATACGGCAGTCCGACGATGTACATGTTGAAGCCAAAAAGGAAGATGCTGTGGCCGGTGACGTAGCGCCAGAAGGATTTGTTGCGCAGGGGGTCCTTGAAGACCGAGGGGATGCCGGGCTTGCGCGCGGCGGCCGGCTGGGCCTTGCCGCCGGCAACGGGGGTGGAAGCGGACAAGGTTCTTGCCGGGCGGGGGGCGAGGACAGATTTGCCGTCTCCCCGGTTGACGGGGC
>JBBTJN010000213.1:0-3845 GCA_038059415.1 Elusimicrobiota bacterium
CCGGTCAAGAGCGCGCGCCTGCTCGCCTACTGCCGCGCGCTGCTGCGCCGCAACGCGGGGGAGGAGCGCGCCGAGCCTCCCGGGAGCGTCGAGGTCGGCAAACTAAGTCTCGACTACCCGCGCAAGCTCGTCAAGCTCGCGGGCAAGGAGTACCAGCACCTGACGCCGAAGGAGTTCGAGCTGCTGTACTTTCTGGCCAAGCGCACGCCGAGTCCGACCGAGCGCGACGAGGTGTATCTCAAGGTGTGGGGCGTGGATGCGCCGTCGGAGGGCGCGCTCAAGACCGTCGAGGTCCACGTGCGCCGCATTCGCCTGAAGCTCGGCTGGAAATCAGATCAGTGGCTAGTCAGCGTCTCCGGCCGCGGCTACGCGCTGATCCCTCCTAAGTGAGCCAGCGCCCGCCGCATGCGGTGCTGCTCCGCGCTCCGGCGAACTTCGACCCGAAAGCCGTCTGCGCCGTGCTGGCCGGCCGAGGCCGGCTTCCGGCGGAAAGCTGGCTTCCCGCCGTGCGCCGTTGCTGGGGGATCGTCACCGAGCCGTCCACCGCCGAGGAGGCGGAGGCGCTCGCGGCGGCGTTGACCTCCGCGGGGCACCCCGCCGTCGCGGTGCCCGTCGCTTTGCTCGAGGATCCTCCGGCCGAGATCGTCGTGACCAAAGCTGAATTATCCGGAGACGGATTGGACATCCTGGCCGGGCGGGCCGGTGTCGAGAGCCAGCGCCTGGGTTGGACGCGTCTGAAGGTTCTGTCGGCCGGCGCTGTGTCTCAGACCAACCGCAAGACGGTGAGCGAGGGGCCGTCGATCTCGGAGAAATCCATGCGCATGGGAGCGATGCTGGTGACTGGCCTGCCGCTGATGGGCGGCAAGGCGAAGACGCGTCATGTGGCCGAGGAGCGGCGCCTCCCGTTCATCGAGATGGTTTTCGCCGCGCCGGCGCGACGTATTCGTATACACGCGGCGGAGTTCGATTACACGGTGCTCGGGCCCAAGATGAGCTACAGCGCCGAGCTGAATTTCCGAGAGCTGGTGTCGGAACTCGCGGCCCGCGCGTCGGGGGCGCTGCGCGGCAAGGGCGCGCGCGCGATCCTCGCGAAGGCCCCGTCGGGAGAGATGACCTATGAGTCGTTCGACGACGTCCTGCGCGAGGAGCGGTGGCTGCTGGCGCTCGACGCGCTCGGGGCGGCGCAGCCGTGAGCCTTCGCTACCGGCGTGCGTGCTCGAGGATCAGCAGGCCGGCGCAGAGCGCCGCGGTCGCCCAGGTTCCGACGGAGACTTCCCGCCGGCGGCCGCAGAGAGCGTACAGCGCCGCGTGGGAGACGAAGCCCCAGAGCATGCCCTGCGTGATTGAGAACGTGAGTGGAATTAGGGCGATCGTGAGGAAGGCGGGTACCGCGTCTTCGATGCGCGTGAAATCGATGCGCGCGACGCTGCGGAACATCAACGCGCCGACGATTACGAGCACGGGCGCGGTCGCATAGGCCGGCACCATGCCGGCGAGCGGCCCGAGGAAGAAGCAGGGGAGCAACGCCAGCGCGCAGAAGAATGCGGTCCAGCCCGTGCGCCCGCCCATTTCGATGCCCGCCGCGCTCTCGATGAATGCAGTGCCCGACGAGGTGCCAAGGAGCCCGGCGCCCATCGTCGCGAAGGCGTCCACGATGAGGCCTTCTCTTAGGCGAAGCGGCCGGCCTTTCTCGTCTACGAGCCCGGTCGCGTGGGCGACGCCGATGAAAGTCGAGATCGAGTCGAACAGATCGGTGAAGAGGATCGAGATGATAGCCGGCAGCAGCGAGAGCTTCAGCGCGCCCCAGATGTCGAGCTTGAGGAATACGCTTGAAAAATCGGGGCGGGAGAAGGCGCTTGGCGGCGCCTCGACGAGCCCTAGTGCCCAGGCCGCGGCGGTGATGCCGAAGATGCCCGCGAGAAACGCGAAGGCGTTCTTGCGGCGCATCAGGGTGATCATCAGCGCGCCGCCCGCGAGCGCCAGGAACGTCTTGCCGTCGAGCACCCCGAGCCGCACGAGCGTCGCATTGTCGCCGATGATGAGCCCGGCGTTCTTGAAGCCTATGAAGGCCAGGAATAAGCCAATGCCCGTGGCCGAGGCGGCGCGTAGCCCGTCGGGGATCGCTTCCGCCAGCATGACGCGCGCGGGCGTAACGGAGATGAGCACGAACAGCGCGCCGGCCCAGAACACCGCGCCGAGCGCCGTGGGCCACGGCACGCCGCGGCCGATGATGATGGAGTAGGCGAAGAAGGCGTTGAGGCCCATGCCCGGGGCGACCGCGAACGGAAGCCGCGCGTATGCTCCCATCAGAGCCGTCATGAGGAAGGAAAGAAGAACCGTCGCGGTGAGTACTCCCGAAAACGGCATGCCCGTTCCCGGCGCGGACAGAATCGCGGGGTTGACCACGACGATGTAGGCCATGGTGAAGAAGGTGGTCAGCCCGGCGAGGGCCTCGCGCTTGAGGTCGGCGGCGGGGGGGAGCCTCATGATTCGTCCACGAGCGCGTCGATCAATGCGGCCGCGCCTGCCGCGACGCTTCCCGTGCCGGTCCCTTGATGCCCGCGCTGCGCCAATGCGCGCGGCACGATCTCGATGACCGGGGGTTCATCGGCAACTACGAGCACTCGGGCGGATTTCATCGTTCCAGATTATAGGTCTTTGGACCCTTGGCGTGTTCCTCACGAGGATGTTATGCTCCCAGCACATGCGCCAGACCCCGTTGAGCCCGTGCTCTGCTTGACGTCGTGAAAGCGGTCGCTGCCCTATGATCGAAATACCCGTAATTTTCGAAGACGACCGAATCATCGCCGTGAACAAGCCCGTCGGCCTGCCCACGATCCCCGGTCGCGGGGAGGTCGGCATTGCGGTCAACGTCGAGATCGAGAGACGCCTGCGCAAAAAGGTTTTCGTGGTGCATCGACTCGATCTGGACGCGAGCGGGATTCTGGTGTTTGCGAAAGACGCGCAGACGCACCGCCTGCTGTCGATGGAATTCGAGGAGCGCCGCGCGAAGAAGGAGTATCTCGTCGCCGTCCTGGGAGAGATGACCGGCAGCGGTGAAATCAACAAGCCTTTGCGCGAGTTCAGCTCGGGACGCGTGGCCCCCGCCCCGGACGGCAAACATGCGCTCACGCGCTGGCGCGTCGAGCGCGCCCTGGGCGGCGCCACCTTGCTGCGCGTCGAGACCCTGACCGGCCGCAAGCACCAGATCCGGGCTCACTTGAGCTCTGAGGGCCATCCCGTCCTGGGGGACCCCCGCTACGGACCGCCGCCGCGCCCGATCGGGGGGGCCAAGCGCCTCATGCTTCACGCCCACACCCTCCATCTGGATATGGGCTACGACCTCAAGGCCGACCCCGGGACCGACTTCGAGGCCGTCCTGTCCTCCCGCCGTTGCTGACCCTCGAACTATTTGACGCCTCGCGCGTATGATTGGGGTCAAATACGCGAGAGGGTCTCACCCTCTTTTAAATACCGTGGTAGCTAAAGGAGAATTAATATGAAGAAGTTCCTCGTCGCCGCGCTCGTTCTCGCATTCGCTGCCCCCGTGTTCGCACAGGCCCCCGCCGCCGCTCCCGCTGCGGAGAAGACGGCCGGAGTCAAAGCCGATGTCAAAGCCAAGAAGGCCGCCAGGAAGGCCGCCAAGAAGGCCGCCAGGAAGGCCGCCAAGAAGGCCGCCAGGAAGGCCGCCAAGAACGAGGCCGTTCAGGTTCCCGCGACGGCCCCCGCCGCGAAGTAATTCGTCGGCAAAGCTCAAACGGAAGGTCCTCTCGCTTCGGCGAGGGGACCTTTTTGTGTACGCCAGGCATGAGGTTGTTCTAGAGGGTGAAAGTCCCTTACGGGCC
>JBBTJN010000214.1:0-17706 GCA_038059415.1 Elusimicrobiota bacterium
GCGCGCGCCGCGGCAACCACGAGGTCATGATGCGCGGCACCTTCGCCAACATCCGCATCAAGAACCTCCTGCTCAAGGACGTGACGGGCGGATACACCGTGCACATCCCCACGAAGCGGCAGATGGCGATCTACGACGCGGCGCAGAAGTATCAGTCGGAGAAGACCCCATTGATCGTGATCGCGGGCAAGGAGTACGGCACCGGCTCCTCGCGCGACTGGGCCGCGAAGGGCCCGGCGTTGCAGGGGGTAAAGGCCGCGATCGCGCAAAGCTTCGAACGCATCCACCGCTCAAACCTGGTCGGCATGGGCGTACTTCCTCTCCAATTCCTCGAGGGCGAGTCGCCCTCGATCCTCGGTCTGACCGGCTACGAAACCTTCGACATCATCGGCCTCGCCTCGGTCAAGCCGCGCGCCCCGCTCGCCGTTCGCGCGACCGACGATGCGGGTAAGACCAAGGAGTTCAAGGTCATGTGCCGCATCGACACCCCCATCGAGCTCGAGTACTACCGCTGCGGCGGCGTGCTGCGCTACGTTCTGGGCCAGATGCTGGCCGGCACGAGCAAAACTCCCGTCGCGGCCTGACGCCGTTTTACGAAAAGACCGCTCGGTTATTTCCTGATCTGGGAGGGCCAGGTCTTCTTCACGGCCTTCAGTATCGAACCGGCGACCGAGCGAGCCGATTCCTCGAAGGTGTAGACGTTGGTCGCGTCAGAGCCGGACCAGAGAACCTCGGCGGTCGGCACGTAGACGAGACGAACGGAAACGCCCAGGCGGCCGTACGTCGTCACGGTTCGCGGCTCCCGGCGCGCCACGCGCACGGTCCGGTAGCCCTGTATGACGGTTTCTTCGGAGGAGCCGACGGCACCGTCCGGGTTCTGGACGCGTCTGTTCCGGCGAACATAGATCGGGTCCTGGTGGGTGTCCACGACGTTGGCGTGGGTCAATATCTCGCGCGGCTCCCGGAAATCGGTGATGCGACCGAACAGGAGCGCGTCCACACCGAGCAGTCGGCCGAGCTCCTTGGCCGCCGCCGGGTCGGAGGCGGAAAGCCTCCTCTCGCGCAGTATCTTGTCCACCTGGGCGCGCTCAATAAGGTCGTAGCCCGCGGTGAGGAGATCCTGCTCGAAGGCGCCGGCGAGCATCTCGCCGGTGCCGGGACGGTTCGCGTAATCGGAAAACCCGACGACGGCCACGCGTTTAACGCGCGTGAAGTCGAAGTCGGCCTTGATCGCGACCATTGCGCTCGCGCAGGCGCCCAGCAGCAGGCCGGCCGGTAGGACGAGAAGGTGCTTTCTCATTTGGTCAGGTTTTTTTCAACTTGAAGCGGCCAAGACGGAAGCGGTGCAGGTTCAACTCGGATTTGCCGCCGACGATGAACTCCGCCATGGACTTGCCTATGATCGGCGCGAACTTGAAGCCGTGGCCGGAGAAGCCGGCCGCGACGAAGCCGTTAGGCGCGTCGGGGAGGCGGTCCATGATGAAGTCATCGTCGGGCGTGTTGTCATACCAGCACACATGTCCCTCGAAGTCGAGGAAGCCGGAGAGCTCAGGCATGAACTGCTTGAGGAATTTGCGGCAGGACTTTTCGAACTTCGGCGAGAGGGTGCGTTGCTCGTCGGGGTTTGCGGCCTTCACGACGGCGCCCTTGCGGTGGTCGCCAATCTTAATGAAGCCCTGGATGTGCACCGGGAAGCCGTAGAAGCCGCCGGACCGGCTCGAGAAAACAGGGAAGTGCTCGGGACGGTAGCGACCGCGCCCCTCCTGCGGCCTCAAGAAAAGTTGTTCTTGTTTCGTAATCTTGATCGGCACGCCCCACGGCTTGAGCAGATCGTTAGACCAGTAGCCGGCGGCGAAGAGGAATTTGTCGGCCTCCCATATCTTGCCCGTCGAGTCCCTGACCGACTTGATCCCGGTCTTTTCCTTCTGAATCGAAACGACCCGGACGCCGTTGCGGATCTTGACGCCCTTGCGCTGGGCGACGGACGCGGTCGCGGCGACCGCGCGGTTGGCCCATATCATGCCGCCGTCCGGGTGGAACAGCGCCCACTTAAACGCGCCCGAGCGATACATCGGGTAGCGCTTCTTGACGTCGGGCGGCAGGAGGCGCTCGAATCGGATCTGGCGCTCCTTGAGGACGGACAGGCTCTGCGCCTCGTAGCCGGCCGCTTGCGGCGCGAGCTCAAGCACGCCATTCTGAACGAGCAGAGTCTCTTCGGCGAGAGTGTTGAGTTCGAGCCACATCGGCAGGGCCTTGAGCGCCATCTCGGTATAGAACGAGTCCTTGCCGTGGGTGAGGCGAAACACGCGCAGGTGATCGCCCGAGGCCGCCCATTGGTTGGGAACGTCGCGCTGATCGAGGATGGTGACCGTATGGCCGAGCAGGGCCAGATGATAGGCCGTCTGCGCACCCATAATGCCGCCGCCGACGATGATCACCGAGTTCTTGACGCTCATTTCAGGAACCGCCCCCCAATCTTACGCGCGACGCCTTCCGGCGCCGAGCCGTGACCGACGTGCATCCATTGACCGCCTTCGGCCTCGGCCATCTCACCCAACTCGACATCCGCCGTCACGACCGTCGTCTTTTCTCCGTTCCATTTCCTGGAGCGGACACGGTCGAGGATCATATCATCGGCCGGAACCTCGCGCGTGAATCTCACACGGAAGTTATCCGACCGCGAGCCCCCAAGCGCCCGGAACGCCCCGTCAAAAAAGAGTTCGACTTCGACTTTCCCCCCGGCGTCCTCGCACAGTTGAGTGAAAATCACCGTGACCCTGTCCGTGTCCGCGTATTCCTGGACCGAGTGAGCGGGACCGCCGTAGCCGTAAGCGGTGCGGACTAGATTCGTGCCGTCGATGCAGTAAAGACGACTCATCCGAGCCTATACTAGCAAATCGATATGGAATGAGGCCCGAACCAAAAAGCGTCCCCTCTCGCCCTCTCCCCTTCTGGACCCTTGACGCCCTCATCCCAGGTCTTTACACTAATAATCGTCCCCCAAAAATGAAGCGTCTCCGCGCGCCTTTGGCGCTCGCCTTTCTGCTCGTCCTGACACCCGCGTTCGCCGCGGACGGCGACGCCGACGCCCCCGCCGCGACTCCCGCCCCCGCGGCACTCAACTGGCGTGTTATGCCGGCCGATGCCGGTCCAGGGCCGTCGCTCAGCGGCCTTGCCGGCACGCCCTCGCGCGGCCTGCTTCAAGATTTCAAGATGACGCTCGAGGGCCAACCCGAGAGCAAAGCCAGGACCGAACTCACCCTGGTCGTCAACGACCTGATCAAGGCCGCCGACGCGGTCAAACCCGCCGAGCAGCAGGTCTGGATCGACAATCATCTCGGCGCGCTCAACAACGCCGTCCGCAATATGTCCAAGGACGCGCCCAAGCAATTCGTCGTGCAGGCCGCGGCCCAAGCCGCCGGCCTCAACAACCGCGCCGAGCGTTGGCAGGAAGGCCGCGAGCTCGCCGGCATCGCGCTCAACTATGATCCCACGGACAAGGACGCCCTCATCGAACGCTCCCAGGCGAACTCTGCGCTCGGCGACTTCGCGCGCGGCTACGCCGACGCCGACTCGGTCCTGCGCCGCGCGCCGAACGAAGGCGGCGCCTGGACCGCGCGCGCCGCAGCCTCCTACGGCCTGGGCAATTATCTTCAGGCCATCGAAGATGCCCGCCGCGCGCTCGCCGTCGACCCCAACGACAAGACCGCCTACGCGCTGATGAAGCTGTCCGAAGGCCGCACCGTCGCCGCCCCAAAGTTCGAGAACGCGAGCCTGGCGCAGTCCGTCGAGCGCGAATACCACGGCATGGTCCAGCAGCTCAACCAGGTCGAGGCTCTCCGCCAGGCCCCGCCGGAGCATCCAACGCAGAAGACGATCCGGCGCTTCATCGAAACCGCCGGCTCCAAACTCGCGGTCAAGGACTACTACGGCGCCATCGGCGAGGCCGACAAGGCCCTCGAGCTTGAGCCCGACAACAGCGACGCTCTGTTCTACCGCGCCGCGGCCGAGAACCTGCTCGGCCGCTACGGCGACGCGGACCGGGACGCTTCGCGCGGGCTGGCGATCGCGCCCTCCGCCGCGTTCCTGCGCGACGCTCGCTCTTGGGCGTACATCCGCATGGGCCGCTTCGCCGATGCGATCGCCGACGCCAACCACTCGCTCGAGATCGATCCAAAGAACCCTTACGCCTTCGCCAACCGCGGCCACGCGCTGGAGGGGCGCGGCGACTATGAGGCGATGGCGGCCGACCTCAAGACCGCCGCCGAGCTCAGTTCCCAGTTCGAGCCCGACTACCGCGACTCGACCCGGCGCCACGGCCTGAGCCCCTCTCAGCTGACGCGCGAGAATGAGTCGCCGCCCTTCGCCAAGCGCATCCCGTCGCGCGCCCGCTCCTTCGTCATCATCCTCATCTTCACCTTGGCCGGCGGCCTCCTGATCGGCTTTGGTCTCATGCACGTCAACAACAGCCTGCGCAGCGACCGCGACGCGAAGATCCACCCCCCCTCAGGCATCGAGCTCCGCTACGAACTCGGAAAGACGATCGGGCATGGCGGCATGGGCGTCGTCTACGAGGCCCGCGACAAGCGTCTCAAGCGCCAGGTCGCCATCAAGATGCTGCGCGAGGAGTTCATGCTCGACGACGAGGCTAAGAAGTCCCTGGTCGCGGAAGCCACCATGGTGGCCGAGCTCCATCACCCCTCGATCGTGGACATCCACGCCATCGAACAGGACGAGCGCGGTCTCTACCTCGTGTTCGAGCGCCTTGAGGGCCGCACGCTCGACGAGCTGATCGCCGAGAAAAAGATACTGCTCCTCTGCGAAGCCAAGCGCGTGCTTGGCCACGTATGCTCAGCGCTCGTTTACGCGCACGAGCACGGCGTCATCCACCGCGACCTCAAGCCCGGCAACGTAATGCTGCTCAAGGACGGCGGAGTGAAGGTTCTCGACTTCGGCATCTCACGCCACGCCGCTCTCAGCGGCGGGGTCGCGACGACGACCCAAACCGTCGTCGGCACCCCGCACTACATGGCGCCCGAGCAGGAATATGGCGTCATCCGCCGGGAGAACGATGTGTTTGCGCTCGGCGCGGTACTCTATGAAATGGTGACCGGCGTGCGCCCCTACGACGGCACGACGCCGGCGAAGCTCTCCAAGAGCTATCTGCGCCCGTCGTCGCGAGTGCACGGCTTAAGTCCGGAGCTCGACGCCCTGATCGACCGCTCGCTCGAGCCCGATCCGGACAAGCGCATCTCCTCTCCGGCCGAGTTCTGGACTTTGCTCGCCGCGATCAACGACTGCCGCCCGGCGGCTTAAGCTCGGTTCACCGCGAGAAAGATCACGTGCCGCTCGTTGCGGCCCTGGTCGGAGGAGTCCACCAGCCTTTCCTCGACATCGAAGCCCGCCTTGCGCAGGCGCATCCCGAATGTCTTGTCCGGCGTGGACGACCAGATCGCCAGGATGCCGTCGGGGCGCAGCGCCGTGTAGGCGGCGGCCAGGCCTTCCTGTGAGTACAGCCAGTTGTTGGAGTCGCGCGTGAGGCCCTCGGGGCCGTTGTCCACGTCGAGCAGTATTCCATCAAACTCCGCGAGCTCGGTCTGGAGGCTATGCGCCACGTCCTGGATGCGCACCGTCACGCGAGGATCCTCCAAAGGATGACCGGCGAGGTGAGCGAGCGGGCCTTGATTCCATTCGACCACCGCGGGCATGAGCTCGGCCACGATGACCTTGCCCTTGGGCCCGAGCTCCTTGAGCGCCGCGGCCAACGTGTAACCCATGCCCAAGCCTCCGATCAGGATCTTGGCCTCGGGGAGGTGAGCGATCTTCGTGCAGACGATCTTGGCGAGAAGATCCTCCGAGTTGTGGATGAGGCTGCTCATGAGCTCGGTATCCTGCACCCATATCGTGTAGATGTCGCCCTTCCTGGAAAGTCTCAGCGTCAGCCCTCCTCCAGGGATGCGGGCGTCTGCGAGCTCAAAGTTTTCTTCCATGAAGCTAGCCGCCTCTTTTCACGATGATCTTCCACTGAAGAGGCGTCACGGCAATCACCGAAAGCCGGGAACGCCTGAACAGCGCCATATCCGCGAGTTCCGGCATGCCGCGCAGCTCATCGAGCGCAATGAAACACGCGAACTTTGAGACGAAGCTCAGGTCCACCTGGAACCAGATCGGCTTGTCCGGGGCCGCTTTAGGGTCGTAGTGGCCGTCCTTCTTATCGAACTGCGTCGGGTCGGGATACGCCGTACGGCAGACTTGCGCGGTGCCCGCAAGGCCGGACGGCAGAGCGTTCGAGTGATAGAACAGCACCTTGTCTCCGACCTTCATCGCCTTCATGAAGTTGCGCGCCTCGTAATTGCGAACTCCATCCCACCCGGCGGTTTTATTTTTTGCCAGGTCGTCGATACTGAAGACGTCGGGCTCGGACTTCATGAGCCAAAACGCCGTCATCTAAAACATCGGTCAAGGAAGTTCTTCATCATCCGCGAGCCCAGCGGCGTAGCGACCGACTCCGGATGGAATTGGACGCCTTCCACCGGCCGATCGACAAGGCGCAAGCCCATCAGGCAGCCGTCATCCGCACGCGCCGTCACGACCAGATTTTTCGGCAGGGGTTCCGCGGCCACAAGACTGTGATAGCGCGCCACGGTGAGGCGTTTAGGCAGTCCCTTGAACACACCCATGCCGTCGTGGGTGATCACGCATGTCTTTCCGTGCATAAGCCGTTTGGCCCTGATAACGGGCCCGCCGTTCGCAAGGGCTATTGCCTGATGGCCTAGGCAAACCCCCAGAACAGGAATTGTCAACGGCGCTTTTTCCAGGAGTTCCAGCGATATGCCGGCGTCTTCCGGCCGTCCGGGGCCTGGGGAGAGAATGATTCCGTGGGGCTTCAGCGCCAATATCTTTTTAACCGTCATCTTGTCATTGCGCACGACTTTGCAGTCGCTTCCAAGCGTTCTCACCGCTTGATAGAGGTTATATGTGAACGAGTCGTAATTATCGAGAAGCAGTATCACCTCATCCCCCCGAGCGCCTTTCTCAGCCCCGCGAGCTTGTGCAGGACCTCATTCCACTCGGCCGCCGGCCTCGAATCAGCGACGATGCCCGCCCCCGCCCGCAGGCGAACCATGTCGCCCTCGAGTTCCAGCGTGCGGATCGCCAGGCACGAGTCGAGATTCCCCGCGAAATCGGCCTGAACCACGGCCCCGGCATAAAAGCCGCGCGGCTCGCGTTCGAGGCCGGCGATGATCTCCATCGCGCGGACCTTCGGCGCGCCGCTGACCGTACCGGCCGGGAACGACGCGATGAACGCGTCCCAGGCGGTCTTGCCCTTGTCAAGCCGCCCCTCCACCTCGCTGACCATGTGCATGACATTCGAAAAGCGGCGCGTGAGCATGAAACGCGCGACCGACACGGACCCGGGCGCGCACACGCGGCCCAGATCGTTTCGGGCGAGGTCCACAAGCATCAGGTGCTCGGCGCGTTCTTTCTCGCTGCCGCGCATTTTCTTCTCAAGACGCTTATCTTCCGTCCTCGTCTTGCCGCGCGGGCACGTCCCCGCGATCGGGCAGTTGCGCGCCAAGCCGTTCACCGTTCGCACGAGGCGTTCGGGCGTAGCCCCGATCCAAGCACGCTCGCCGTCGAGGAGGCAGAACCCGTAGGGCGTGATGTTGGCCGCGCGCACCGCGCGGTAAACCGCGAAAGGCCCGCCCTTGACGCGGCCGCTGAAACTTTCCGACACGACGGCCTGGAAAACATCCCCAGCGACGATGTGTTCCTTAATTATCGCGACGCTCTTGAGATACTGCGCGCGTCCGCGGCCGGCCCGCATCGGCAGCAGCCGCCCCGACGGCGCCGCCGCCGGAGCCGGGCCCGCGCCGCTCAGGACGCCTTTGATCTCGGCCGCGAGCTTCCTCGCCCGGCGCCTGCCGCCCGCGCCGGACGCGAGCGCGCTCAGGCTCGCCTCACCGTCCTCGATGACGACCGTCGCATGGAACATCATCATAAAGCCTTCGTCGGCTTGCGCGCGCATCTTGACGGGCTCAAGGTGGCGGATCATCTCGTAGTCGAGCAGGCCGACCGCGCCCACGTCGAAGGGGCCGCCTCCGCGAGCCTTATATTCGCCCAGACGCTTGCCGATCACGGCGAACGGCTCTCCGGGGATATATTTCCTACGACGGGCCGTGACGGAGTAGACCCGCCCCTGAATGACGCGAAGCGTCTCGGACGGCTGCACGCCGATCCATGCCCGCCGCCGCCCGTCCTCGATCTTCTCGATCAAGCAGCCGCGCCCGCCCTCACCGGCGAGGCGCTCGAAGCAGCTGGCGGGGTCCAGACCTTTGAGGCCGAGTTCTATTTTGACGATGAAGAATGATTTAGGCATCAGAGGGTTGACTGATCGGACGCTTCCCAAGCAAAGCGTCGATAGCCAGCAAATAGGAGCCGATGCCTTTCCCATAGAACTGACCGACGCATACCGGCGCGATCACCGAGATGCGCCGGAATGGCTCTCGCTTCTTAATATTGGACAGATGCACCTCGACGGTCGCAACCTCTATCGACGCGACCGCGTCGCGCAAGGCGTAGCTGTAGTGGCTGTAGGCGCCGGGATTGAACACGATCCCATCGGCCCACTTGCGGTGCTGGTGCAGGATGTCGATCAACTCACCCTCATGATTGGATTGGCGGGCGCGAATGACGGCACCCTGTTTCTTGGCATACGACGTTAATTTCGAGTTCAGCCGGGCCAAGGTCATCGTGCCGTAGACTTGCGGATCCCGTTCGCCCAAAAGGTTAAGATTGGGTCCGTTCAAAATGAGGATATTGATCACAAAATCTCCTGGATCGCGCGCAAAATATCCTTATCCGGCACAAAGGCAACCAGCGGGCGTCCCGGCGCGCGCAGCAGCACGAAGCGCGCGCGGCCGCCCCGCGCCTTCTTGTCGCGCCGCGCCAGATCGAGCAGCCGGCGCGATTCGATGCGGCGCGGCAGCGGCACCGGCAAGGTCGAGAGAAAGCGGTCCGCCTCAGCGGCGAACGGGGCCTTGAGCCCCGAGCAGCGGCGCGACAGGCGCAATGCGGCGCGCATGCCCCAGATCACGGCTTCCCCGTGGCGAAGCACGCCCAGGCCCGCCGCGGACTCGAGTGCATGTCCCAGCGTGTGGCCGAAATTGAGGAACTCTCGCCGGCCCCTGGTCTCACGCTCGTCGCCGTCGACGATCTTGCGCTTCCACGCGGCGCAGCGCTCGACGACTTCCCCCGTCAGATTACAATCGCCCGCCATCAGCGCGGCCCAGTTTTCCACGATCAGAGCCCATATCGCCGGCTCGAAGACGAGACCGTATTTCAAAGCCTCGCCAAAACCGGACACACGCTCACGCGGCGGCAGGCTCGTCAGCACATCGGGATCGCAGACGACGGCGCGCGGACGGTGGAAGCAGCCGGCAAGGTTCTTGCCGTCCGCAAGGTTGATGCCGGTCTTGCCGCCGAGACCGCTGTCGAGCTGGCCGAGCAAGGTCGTGGGCACGCTCACCCACGGGATACCGCGCTGATAGATCGCGGCGGCGAAACCCGCCGCGTCGGTGACAGACCCGCCGCCGAGCGCAATGACGGCGGAGTCGCGCCCCAGACCCGCGGCAAGCATAGAGGAAAGCAAGTCCGACACCGAATCCCAGGTCTTGGCCGCTTCACCCGAAGGAAGAAGGTGGCGATGAACCTTGAGGCCCTCCCGCCTGAGAGCCTTCGCGACGCCTGGGCCGAAGCGCCGCCAGGCGCCCGCCTCCGACACGAGCGCGACGCGCCCCGACGGAGCCAGGCCGCGTGTCCAGGAGCGCGCGCGCAGGCGCGCACCGGGCGCGACGACAAGTTCTTCGACGCTCATGATATCCTCATGGCGATCAGCCGCGCCACGGTTTGGGGAGAGTTGACGGTCGTCGAAACGCTCCAGTCGGCTCCGACGTACGCCTCGCGGCGCTCGTTTAGAAGCTTCCCCACCCGGGCGCTCAACGAGCCTCCGGCCAGAAGCGGCCGGGAAGCCCGCCCCGGACCGAGACGCCGGACGAGTTCGGCGCGCGAGCACGACAAAGACACGAGATAGCCTTTCTTCACGATCGCGCGATGGCGCGCATCGAGCAAGGTGCCTCCGCCCAGGGCCACGACGACGCCCGAACGCTTTGCCACGCGCATCAGCGCCTTGCGCTCGAGCAGACGAAACGCGTCCGCGCCGCGCCGCGCGAACAAGGAGACGACGCTCGAGCCCGCCGCGCGCTCGATGCACTGATCGAGATCAACGAACGGGCGGCGCAGAAGCCGGGCGAGCTCCTTGCCGACGACGGTTTTACCCGCGCCCATAAACCCGGTCAGATAAATCGTCGGCCTCATTTGCGGCACGCCGCGAGCCTCGGTAGAATCTCAGCCATCGAGTCGCCTCCAAACTTGGTGAGGACCGCGTCGGCGAGGACCAGGCAGACCAGCGCCTCGCCGATCACCGCGGCGGCCGGGACCGCGCAGACGTCGGAACGCTCGATGTGCGCCTTCGCGGGCTTCATCGTGCGCAGGTCCACCGAATCAAGCGGCTTCATCAAGGTGGCGATTGGCTTCATCGCCGCGCGCAGGACCAAGGTCTGTCCCGTGCTCATCCCGCCGTCGATGCCGCCGGAACGGTTCGAGCGGTAGCCGATCTTCTTGCCCTTCGGCTCATAGGCGTCATGAACCCGGGAGCCGGGGGCTCCCGCGCCGCGAAAACCGCAGCCGACCTCCACGCCCTTGATCGCGTTGAGCGACATCAACGCGGCGGACAGAGGCGCCTCGAGGCGCCGGTCCCACTGCGCGTAGCTGCCAAGGCCGACGGGCAGGCCCTCGGCCAGAATCTCAAAAACGCCGCCGATCGTGTCGCCCGCGGCCTTAGCCTCATCGATATGAGTGACCATCCGGCGCGAAAAATCAGGATCGGCGCAACGCACCGGGTCGGCGTCGGTCAGAGAATTCAACTCCGCAACAGGGCACCGAAGAGGGGAGTCGTCGCTCTCGCCTCCGATCGCGACGACGCGACTGGCGACAACGACTCCGCATTCGTGTAAAAAGCGCCTCGCCGCGGCGCCAAGGGCCACGCGCATGGCCGTCTCTCTCGCCGAGGCGCGCTCAAGCACGTCGCGCATATCGTCGAAACCGTACTTGAGCTTCCCCACAAGATCCGCATGGCCCGGACGGGGTATATCAACACGCCGCGCGGCTGACGAGGCGCTCGGCTTCGCGCCCATGATCCCTTTCCAGTTTTTAAAATCCAGATTGGGCACGAGCAAAGCAAGCGGAGAGCCGATGGTTTTACCGTTGCGGACTCCCGACAATATCTCCACTTTATCGCACTCAATCTTCTGCCGATGCCCTCGCCCGTGACCCTTTTTACGCCGCATCAGATCAGTCTGCATGTCGGCCGCGGCAAGCTCCAACCCGGCGGGAAGTCCTTCCAGGATGCCCACCAGGGCTTTGCCGTGGGATTCACCGGCAGTGAGGTAGCGTAAAATCATGAAAGCTCCTTGATCAGTTTTTCCGCCAGCGCGCCGCGCCGCGCCGCGCCGAGGGGGCGGTCCCAGAATTCAAAAGCACGCAGCGCCTGAAAGACAAGCATGGCCGAGCCGTCCGATATCCGCGCCCCAAGCCTTTGCGCATGCCGCTGAAAAGCCGTTTTTCTGCCGTACACCAGGTCCACAGCCGCAACCGGGGCCCGCAGCGTCCTCGGCGCAGGCGAAACATCAGGACAACCTTGCATGCCCAAAGGCGTCGCGTTGATCCAAATATCCGCGTTCCTCGGCGCCCCCGAGGAAAAGCTCGTCTTCGGAAAGTACGGCGCCAGGTCGCGCGCACATTTTTTCGCCGTTAATGACGTTCGTGCCGTAAACCTGACCGTTCTCGCGCCGTTTTTTCCCAAAGCGTAACCCGCAGCCCTTGCGGCGCCGCCGGCGCCAAAGATGAGCGCGTCCCTGCCGCCTGCTGCGACGCGCGCATGCTTTAGCGCGTCCCTCAATCCTTGCGCATCGGTGTTGTGCCCTACGATTTTTTCCCCCTCAAAGCGAAGCGCATTCACCGCTCCCACCGCCCGCGCCGCAGGCGTCAAACGGCTTGCCGCCTTCGCGGCTTCTATCTTGAACGGGATCGTAACGCTCGCGCCCCTCCACTCCCTCGCGCGCGCCCACGCCGTCGCGGCCGGGAGACCCCCCACGGAGACCTCAACGGCTTCATACGATATTTTCATTTTAATCAGCCGCGCCAGAATCGAAAAAAGCTTCGGCGAATGGGAATGCCCGAGAGGCCGCCCGAAAATCCCCAGCTTCACATAGTCCTCTCAAGAAAGTCGCCGTAAAACGTGGGATAAGATATTTCCGCGCAGGCCGCGCCCTTGACGGCGCTCTCTCCCGAGGCGAGGAAACCCGCGATGAAACCTGTCATCGCAAGCCGATGATCCCCGAGCGAATCAATCTTGGCCGGATTCAGCTTCTTGACCCCGGTGACGATCAGGTCGTCTCCCACGACGCGCGCGTTCACCCCAAAGCTCGACAGCAGCCCCGTGATGCCCGCGAGACGGTCGCTCTCTTTATGGCGAAGTTCTCCGAGACCGCAAAATCGGCTTTCTCCCGCGGCGAGCGCGGCGGCGAGGGCCAGTATGGGAACCTCATCGATTAGCCCCGGAACCTCGGCAGTGGAGATGTTCACGCCGCGCAGGTCCGAGGACGACACGATCAGATCCTCGATCTCTTCTCCCCCCTCACCGCGCAGCGGCTCGCGATGGATGTCGGCGCCCATGCGCGCGAGCACCGACAGATAACCGGTGCGGGTGACGTTGGCGCCCACGCTTCTCACGGCCAACTCGCTGTCCGGGGCCAGCGTCGCGGCGACGACCCAGAACGCCGCGGAAGACGCATCGCCGGGAATGCGAACCGTGCTTGCCCTGAGCGTCGAGCCGCCACGCACGGCAACCTTAAGACCGTTGCGTTGGACCGGCACGCCGAAAACGGCAAGCATGCGCTCGGTGTGATCGCGCGTCGCCATGGGTTCAATAACCGCCGTCTCGCCCTTCGCGTGCAAGCCCGCGAGCAGAATCGCCGACTTCACCTGGGCGCTCGCCACCGGCGTCTTGTACTCGATGCCTCTAAGCGCGCCGCCGCTGATGTCTATGGGCGGAGTGCCGGTCGCGCTCAGGCCGATCTCAGCTCCCATCGCGCGCAGAGGTTGCGCCACGCGCGTCATGGGACGTCGGGTCAAGGACTCATCACCGACGAACTGGGATGAAAAAGGGTGTCCGGCAAGAACCCCGGTCAGGAGCCGCATCGTCGTGCCGGAATTCCCCGCGTCAAGCGGACCCCCGGACGCCTTCAGGCCGCCCAAGCCGCGCCCGCGCACGCGCACGCAAGGAGCGTGGCCCGTGATCTCGACGCCAAGGGCCTTGAGGCAGCTCCGCGTCGAGGCAACATCGACCCCGGACGGTAGTCCCGAGACAACGGTCTCGCCTTCGGCCAGCGCACCGAGGATCAACGCGCGATGCGAGACCGACTTATCTCCCGGCACGCGCACCTCTCCCTGGAGGCGGCCGCCGCCGGAGACGAGGCGGTCCTTCACCCGCGGCCCTTGAGCGAAGGCGTGGCCAGAGTGCGCCCCAGCACTCCCGCGATAGCCGCCAGGTCGTTCATCAGCACGGAAAAATCATCGGGATGCAGGGCCTGAGGTCCGTCGCACAGCGCTTGGTCCGGGCGGTCGTGCACCTCGATCATGACACCGTGGGCTCCCGCCGCGACGGCCGCGCGGGCCATCGGCGCCACGCGCGCGCGCACGCCGGTCGCGTGGCTCGGATCCACGATGATCGGCAGATGGCTCATCTCCTTGACCGCGGGGACCACATTCAAGTCAAGCGTGTTGCGTGCGTGGTCGGAGAATGACCGGATGCCGCGTTCGCACAGGAATATATTCTTGTTGCCCTCGCTGAGCAGATACTCCGCCGACATCAGCCACTCGTCCAAAGTCGCCGACATGCCCCGCTTGAGCATGATCGGCTTCTTAAGTTGACCGAGTTCCTTCAGCAGGGAAAAGTTCTGCATGTTCCGCGCGCCCACCTGCAGCACGTCGGCGAAATCGGCCACGTCGGCCAACGTGCGCTGGTCAAGCACCTCGGTGACGATCGGAAGCCCCGTTTCCCTCTTCGCGAGCGCAAGGAGATGAAGCCCTTTTTTCCCGAGCCCCTGAAACGCATACGGCGAGGTTCGCGGCTTATACGCCCCGCCGCGCAGCATCTGCGCCCCGGCGCTCTTTACGCGCCGGGCGATGCGCAGCATCTGCTCCTCGCTCTCGACCGCGCACGGCCCCGCGATCACAATCAATCCGGGCCCGCCGAGCCTGTACGGCCCGACGGGCACTATGGTGTCCTCATGCTTAAAGTCGCGACCGGCGAGCTTGTACGTCTTCGAGACGCGCACGGCTTCACGCACGCCGGGCAATACGTCGAACAGGTGCGGGTCAAGGGCGCTCGAATTCCCGGTGATGCCAACGGCGACGTTCAATTTCCCGGGGATCACGTGAGGCTTCAGCTTCAGCGCCCGCACCTTGGCCAGGACTTCAGCCAATTGTTTCTTCGTATGACCCGACTGCATCAAGACCAACATTTATATCTCCAATGCGGCGACCAGACGCCGCGCCAATCGTCCTACGGCGGAGTAGCCGCCCCTTGCGCCCGCTTTCACCAAAGCGCTGCCGACGACGACTCCGTCCGCGTGCGCCGCGAGCGCTTGCGCCTGCGCAGGATCGGCCACCCCAAATCCAACCACAAGCGGTTTCCCTGTCAATTGACGCACATGCGCAAGCCGTTGGGCCAGATTGGGCGTCAGACCTCGCCTGACGCCGGTCACTCCCTCTCTGCTAACATAATACACGACACTTCCCGAAATCCGCCCAATCATCCTCAATCGAGCATCCGACGTTGTCGGAGAAGCCAACAAAACGAGTTCCATCCTCTGCCATGCCAGCGCCCTCGCAATCGTGGCGGATTCCTCAGCCGGCAAATCAACAATCAACGCCGCGGAGACACCGGCGTCCGCGCACAAGCGCGCGAACCGGGCCGTTCCCAATCGAAGAATCGGATTCAGGTAGGTAAACAAAACGACCGGGATCTCAACTCCGCCGTTTCTCAGGTCTTTTACGAATCGCGCCGCCTTCGTCAGCGTCATGCCTTTGGCGAGCGCCCTCTGCCCCGCCGCCTGTATCACCGGTCCATCGGCGACCGGATCCGAAAACGGAACCCCCACTTCCAAAATGTCCGCCCCCGCCTCGATCACGGCGCGTGCCGCACGCAAGCTCCCCTCGTATGAGGGATCGCCCGCGACGAGAAAAGGCACGAAACCCGCGCGCCCGAAGACGCGTCGCCCGTGAAGCGCACGCGCCAAAGTCACGGACATAAAGTTCCCAGGTCCTTGTCGCCGCGTCCTGACAGATTGACCATGACGACATCGTTCTTCTGGAACCGCCGCTTGACCTTGATCAGGTACGCGATCGCGTGCGCGCTTTCCAGGGCGGGAAGTATTCCCTCAAGGCGGCACAGCTCATGCGCGGCCGAGAGGGCATCCTTATCACAAGCCTGAGCGTACTTCGTCCGTCCCAGGCGCCTCAGTTCCGCGTGCTCGGGCCCCACCGCCGGATAATCCAACCCGGCGGAGATGCTGTGCGTCGGCAGGACCTGGCCGTTCTTGTCCTGCAGAAGATAGGTGTAGGTCCCGTGCAGAACCCCGGGATAGCCGCCCGAAAAGCGCGCCGCATGCTGGCCCGGTCCGGGGCCGGTCCCACCCGCCTCGACGCCGGTCAGTCTGACCTTGGGATCATTTAAGAATGCGGTGAAGATGCCGATCGCATTCGAGCCCCCGCCGACGCAGGCGATGATCTCACACGGCAGGCGCCTCTCTTCCTTCAAAATCTGGGCGCGAGCTTCGACGCCGATGACCGTCTGGAAGTCGCGGACCATGGTCGGGTAAGGATGCGGGCCGAGGACGGAGCCCAGCACATAAAAGGTCTCGCGGCTGGCGGCAGACCAGGCGCGCAAAGCCTCGCTCGTGGCGTCCTTGAGCGTGCGCGAGCCCGAATCGACGGCCACGACGGTCGCGCCCAGCATGCGCATGCGCGCGACGTTAGGGGCCTGGCGCGCCATGTCGTCGGTCCCCATATACACGACGCAAGGAAGTCCCGCGCGCGCGGCCGAGGCGGCAGTCGCCACGCCGTGCTGGCCCGCGCCGGTCTCGGCGATGACGCGCTTCTTGCCCATGCGCCGCGCGAGAAGGATCTGCCCGACGGTGTTGTTGATCTTGTGCGCGCCGGTATGTGTCAGATCCTCGCGCTTGAGCCAGACGCGCAGATTGAGATTCTCGCCGAGGCGCCTCGCGAAGGTGAGCGGCGTGGGTCGACCGACGAATGTCGCAAGCTCATACTCGAGCTCTTTGAGAAAACGGGGATCGCGCCGGGCGCAGACGTAGGCGGCCTCAAGCTCGCGCAGAGGCTCGATGAGCGTTTCAGGAACGAACCTCCCGCCAAAAGGTCCGAACCAGCCGGTCCCTTGGCGGGCCGCTCCGGATGAGGGGGTTTTCATGGCTCTGGGGAGAATAGCAGACCCCCCCCGGCTTGTCCATCCGAGTCCGAACTCGCGACGATGAAAGTTCCCATTTCCATGCATGCGCCGGCTGCTGGAGGGCTAAATGCTAGATTCATTTGCCCCCAGCGGGCGTTATGGACAGGCTCATTCCATCGTTCCTCGAGATCTGGAGGTCTAAGACTTTCCAAGACGTCGTCCAGATTTTCGTCTGGCTGTGCAGCATCAACGCAGGATTCTGGATACTGGCCCGGATCATGGGCGCCTTCCTGGACGTATTCTCCGAGCTGTTTTGGGAGGACGTATGGGGAGCGCTCGCGACCGTGTACAACATCGCCTTGGCCGTGTTCTTCGCGGCCATCATCTTCGTCTCCGCGACGAAAGGCGCGCCGCCGAAGGACTTCATGTGGCGCGAGATGTGCGGCTTCGTGCTCCTGTACATGGCGCTGGGCGCGTCCTACATGGACGGCGACACCCACCAGATCAACGAATACGCCCGCCCCGGCTACGCCTTGGGCCTGATCGGCTACATCCTCTTCGCTGCGTTCCCGCGCCTGGTCGCCCATCCCGAGCTGTTCACTTTGATCACGATAATGAAAGCCCTGTCCGACAGCTGGATCGGCAAGTCGCTGACGGTCTTCATGATCGGCGGGATCATATGGGGCATCGCCCACCGGGGCCTGCGGGAGATGTTCTATCACCTCAGCCCCTTTCTGTGGTCTATCGGCGCCATCAAGCACCCCCCCATCCGCGTCCGCCGGGAATAGAGCCTCGGAAAATCGAAAGTCGATTTGGATCGGCGGTAGCCGTCAGGGTTTCGGGGACGACTTCCCGGAGGGGCGGAACGTGTCGACGAAGGCCTTGAAGACGCCTTCGCTGGGCTTCGCCTTCTCGGGCCAGGAGTGCACGAGCGCCCAATACCCATCTCCGTCTTCGACGAGGACGGCGTGGTGGAGCATCGGCGTCCGACCCTCGGGCAGATGCGGGCCGGTCATGGTCGAGGACCAGCGCGTCTCGAGCGCGGCGAGGATTCGCGTACAAGAACGACCCCCCCGCCGCAAGCGGCGAGGGGGTCTCCTTCAGGCGGTGTTCGT
>JBBTJN010000215.1:0-3071 GCA_038059415.1 Elusimicrobiota bacterium
TGCTTCATGCAGTACACGCTGCCGCCGGACTTCACGAACTCGGAGGTGTCCACCTCGATGACGTTGAGACCCATCGCACGCATGTGCCCCGACGCGGCGTTGGCCCCCTTTTGAATGATGGCGGTCTTCGAGCGCCACACCGCCGCGTTGCAGGCCAGGCGCGAGACGGCGTCGGCCTCCGACGAGGTCACGACGATCGGAAAGATCTTAAGAATCAGCTCAAGGCTCGCCGCGTCGAAGGCCGCGGGGTAAATGAGAACCGTCTCGGGCGACAGCGGGCAGAAACAGGTATCGAGGTGGTAGAAGCGTTCGTTGACGAGCTTGAGTTGGATGACGGGGGTCTTGAAGGTGTCGGCCACCTGCTCGAACATCACGGGGTCGGTGCGAAAGCCGTGGCCGCCCCATATCAGGCGTTTTCCCGGATGCCACATCGCATCGCCCGAGCCCTCGAAGGTCTCGTGTCCGCTGGTCTTGGTGCGCGCGACGCGATAGCCGTGGGCCTCATACCAAACCGCGAAGGCCTCGGTTTCCTTACGGCGGGAAGAGTGCCGCATCGACGAGATCAAGGCGACCTTTTCGCCGTCGGGGCGCGTGCCGGCCAGCGACGAGTTGGCCGCGAAGACCATGTCCTCGAGGCCGGGCGTGGCCGGTATGATGGAAACGCCGCAGCCCGCTGCCGTGAACGCGGCGACGAGGTCCTCCCACTGCCTCTTGGCCTTGTCGCGGTTCACGTCTCCGACGTGACGCGCCATGTATGGATTTTTCACCGCGAGGACCTGGAAGTGATCGGGCGGACACATCAGCACGCCCGACGGCTCGGCCATCGGCGGACAATTCCTGAGAGAGAACCCCCTGAGGTCCCCGATGCTGCGGTATAAGTTGGCGCTCATGCAAAATGCTCCTGGGTAAACCGTTCGGCCAACTCTTCGGCCGTCATATCTTGGGCGCGATCGGGAGTACCGGCCCGCACGACGCTCACCCGATCCCGCCCGATCCATATCACGCCCCAGGCCTCGCGCTCCGTCACGCCGAGCGGCTCGGTGGTGTGCACGATGGGGATCAAAAGGAGCGGACGCCGGCGCGCCACGCGGCCCGCGAGAAGACGGAACAGACGGCGGCGCGGGGGTGTTTCACGCGCCATGTCGTCGGCGAACTCCGCAAGCAGGGCGGCGCGCGACGAATCGGGCACATTCAGGCAGGCCAGGGCCGCGCTCGCGGCGGACTCTGCCGTCTCGCCGGGAAGAAGGCCCGCGGCGGCGGTCATCAGCCGGGCTTCCAGGAGACGCCAAGGCCCGTGAGGAAGAGGAAGGAGCCAATCGGCGGCTTTCCCAAAGCGCGCGAACGCGGCGTCGGCACGCAGTCTCGCCAACGCCCGCGCGGGGTCGGCGCGCAGAGGACTGGCCGCGCGCGCGCGGCGCGACCATTCGCGCGCACCGTACAGAACGCGGCCCGTTGCGGGAATGCCGCCGGACAGGACCATGCCGATCTCGCGTCCTTCGGACAACGATCTCAACAGCCTCAGCGGCATGCGGTCCCAGCGGGTCTGCGGCGACATCAAGGGCCCGAGGCGCCCGCGGCCCAACGCCAGACGGTCAAGGCCAAGATGGAAGCGCCCCATATAGCCCGCGTAAAATCCTTCTTCGAGGAGACTGAGGGTGTCAAGCGCGAACGGATCAACCGCGACGACCATGCGTGGACGGCACGGGCGGCCGCGGACCTTGCGCAGGTCCAGCATCGAGCGCCGCGCGAGCTCGATGTTCAGATGGGCGAGGTCGCCCATAACCGGAGGATGCGAGATCGCCGCAAGCAAGGCGGGCGCACGGCCCGACTCCTTTTCCAACCGGACGGCCAACGCATGGGCGGCGACTACGGCGGGAGAAAGAGGGTCGAACGGATAGTTGCGCCCGGGAGACAAGGACATGCACGCCTTATTATGGAAAGCAACCGTCAAGTCGGCCGGCAAGAGTTCCATCATGGCCGCCAGGATTATGCCCGCCGCGCGCGAAAAAGGTTCAAGGAAGACTCTCTGGATCTCCGGTTTCTCAGGGAGGACCGCGGCCTCGGCCTCGAGACGGATCTCATAGGCCTTTGTCACGACGCGCATCAAGTCCTGGGCGGTGCCGGTGCGCGCGGACGGATAAGCGGAGGCCACGACGGCGATTCTACAAAAAAATATGATAGCCTCTGGAAATGATCACCGCCGCATTCACCCTATTATTCGGACTCACCGCCCCCGTTTTCGCCGCCGCTCCGGCCAAAGGTTACGTCGTGAAAGCCGAGGGCGCCCAGATCTGGATCGACCTGACGGCCGCCGACGGCGCCGCCCCGGGCCGCGGCTTCCAGGTGTATGCCGAAGGCGAGGATATCAAGCACCCGGTCACGGGTGAGCAGCTCGGCAAGGCCGAGCGCAAGCTCGCCGAGGGCAAGATCGAGGAAGTCGCCGAAAAATTGTCGATCGGCCGGATCAACGAGCCCACCCCGAACATTCAGGCCGGCCAACGCGCGCGCCTGATGGCCATCGTCGCCGCGCCGGTCGTACCGATCGCCCCGCATCGCCCCGGCGAGGCCGGGATGCGAGCTCCCAGGACTCGCGGCGCGTCTTTGCCTTTCGTCATCACCGGCATGGCCGTCGCCGATTTCGACGGGGCCGGTAAGCCTCAAATCGTCCTATCCGATGAAAAGATCTTCCGGCTTTATGCCTACCCCGCGGCGGAGAACACGATCATATCGCAAGGCGATATTCCCGGAACCGGCGTGCGCATCCTGTCCCTCGAGGCGGCCGACCTTGACGGCGATAAGAAAGCCGAACTCTTCGTGTCGATATACAACGAGCAGTTCCGCAGACTCGAAACGTCCGTTTTCAAGCTCGATGGCGGCAAGTGGGTCAAAACCGCCGACCTCGCTTTCCTCGTTCGCGCTCACCAGAACGCGAAAGGCGAACGGATCATCGCCTCCCAGCAGATTCAGGACGATAAAACCTTCCCGTTCGGCGCGGTGTACCCCCTCGTCTACCAGGACGGCAAATACATCCAGGGCCGCCCGAAGCTCAACCCCAAGCGCGCCGACTGGCT
>JBBTJN010000216.1:0-1517 GCA_038059415.1 Elusimicrobiota bacterium
ATCAGTAAAAGCCAAGGTTTCATTGAGGGCAGAAATACATTCCTGCTCACCATGAACAGAATGACCATTGTCTTTCTTCATTTCATCACACGAAACACAACCACGTCGTTGCGATGTACTTCACGCCTTTCTCGACCGCCGCCGCGCGGTGAATGTGAGTCCAGAACGGTGGAAACAGGACCAGCTTTCCTTCTATGGGCTTTACGCTGACTTGCTGTAAATCGAATTCTGTCTCGCCGCCGGTTTCCACGTTGTTCAGGTACCACAGCGCCACGAGCTGGCGCGTCATGAATTCGCCCGGGCCGGAGTCCACGTGCCAGTGGTAGTACTCGCCGGGGCGGTAGCGCTGGATGTTGTAGCCCAGGTCCTTGAAGCGGTTGACGGCGAAGAAGGGGTAGAGCTTCACGATCTCGCGCAGGCCGGCGAGCAGCGACTGGCGCAGGTGTGTATCGACATCCTTCCAGTCCTCGCGCCCGCTGATGAAGATGTCGGTGGTCTTCTTGATCGAGCTTTCTTCGGTCTGCCCGCTGCCGATACGTCCGGCGTTTTGCTGGTCGGTTTTTTCCTCGAAGCGGCGGATCATCTCGCGGCAAACATCGCCGGGGAGGGCATTCGGGATTTCGTAGATGAAGCTGTGCGGTTTGACTTCGCGCATGCGGAAACGGAGTTGCCTTATTCGTTATCCGCCTATCTTAAGGGGGCGATGCCCGGCAGGACCAGCGCCAGCGATTTCAGCCGCTGATTTCTTCAAAGCGGCGTTTAAAGGCCTGCATGCGGCGTTCCTGCGCTTCCTGCTCGTCGTCCAGGGCGGCGGATTCGACCCAGCGATCCAGCACGGCAAAGCGAAAGCTCCTGCCGGATTTGTACACCGCCGTGACTTCCTTGCCGGCCTGTTTCATGGCCTCGATGCGTGAAAGTTTGCCGGAGGCGGCGGGCAGGTCAGTCGCGGGTGCCGCGCCGGCGTCGTAGACGATCTCGGTGTGGGTCATGTCGCCCTCGGTGTCCACGACCACGCCGGTGACGCCCGGCAGGCGCTTGAGGATGTAACCGGACAGGAGCTGCGCGAGGGTTTCGTTGTCGGCGCTCATGGCGAGCATGATGCGGTGTGCGGCGATCTGCGCGCGCTGGGTCGGGTCCGGGTGCTCGACGAAATCGCGGCTCATCTGCCAGCCGCGGTCCATGTCCCGGTCCATCTTCCGGAAGAAGTCCTCGGCCTCGGCGAGCATCTCGTCGGGAACGTGGATGGCGTAGTTTTTATCGTTGAGCGTGACGTTCAGGGTCGGCACGGGTCGATCCGGGGGCGGGCGCGGGAGAAGACGGACGTCAGAGCGTGGCGTTCGGGTCGAGCAACTGCGTGATGGCCGTGCCGGCGCGGTCCTCATCGCGGCGAAACAGCGCGAGCATTTTCTCGGCGGTCGCGCGCCAGCGCGATTGGCCCGTGCGCGCGAGCAGGCGCAGCGGATCGAGGTCGCCGTCGGCGCACCAATGGCGATACGCCGCGAGCGCCTCCGGGAACA
>JBBTJN010000217.1:0-4916 GCA_038059415.1 Elusimicrobiota bacterium
CTCGGCCGCATGAAGAAGACCGTCACGATCGCCGGCTCCCACGGCAAGACCACGACGACCTCGCTCGTTGCGATGGCGCTCAACGAAGCCGGCGCGGGTCCGACTATGATCATCGGCGGGCAGCTCAAGAATATTCAATCAAACGCAAAATTGGGCGTCGGCGAATATCTGGTCGCCGAGGCCGACGAGTCCGACGGCTCGTTCCTGTTCCTGACGCCGCTTGTCGCCGTCGTCACGAATATCGACAACGACCACATGGACCACTACCAGACCATGGACGCGCTCAAGGACGCGTTCGTCTCGCACCTCGAGCGCCTGCCGTTTTATGGGGCTGCGGTGCTGTGCGCCGACGATCCGGTGCTCGCGTCGATACGCCCGCGCGTCACGCGGCCCGTGGTGACGTTCGGCTTCGCCGCCGGCGCCGATTGGCGCGCGACGAACCTGCGCCTCGGCAAGGACGGCTCGGTGTGCGACGTGCTGCACGCCGGGAAGAAGGCCCTCATCCTGCGCCTGCGCGTCGCGGGCCGTCATAACGTTTCCAATGCACTCGCGGCGCTCGCTGCGGGACAGTTCCTCGGCTTCGATTTGAAGCGCCTTGCGCGCGGCCTCTCCGACTTCAAAGGCGTCGGCCGGCGCATGGACCGGCTGGGTGCTGAGGGCGGCGTCGAGTTCGTGGATGATTACGGACACCATCCGACCGAGGTGCGCGCGACGCTTGCCGCCGTCGCGGGCCTGTGGAAGGCCAAGCGCGTCGTCGTCATTTTTCAGCCGCATCGCTTCAGCCGCACGAAGCTGCTCGCCAAGGAATTCGCCACCGCGTTTAAGGGCGCGGATATCGTCTACGTGACCGACATCTACGCGGCGGGCGAGAAGCCGATCGCCGGCGTCACCTCTCAGCTCATCGTGAACGGGGTCCGCAGGACCGGAGTGAATGCCATTCCTTTCCCGGGCGCGCTCGACGCCGCGCGCGACCTGCGCCCCGGCGACGTCGTGCTGACGCTCGGCGCCGGCGACGTGTGGAAGATCGGCGAAGATTTGCTGCGGCGCCGGCGCGGCGGTGGCGCCGTGGGAGTTTGACATGGGTGCTAGGCTCAGCCAGCATTTTCTGCGCGACGAGGGCGTCCGAGACGGGGTCGCGGGCCTGGCGCATGCGCGTCCCGGCGATCAGATTCTCGAGATCGGACCGGGTCGCGGCGCTCTCACCGGCCGCCTGCTCGCGACCGGCGCCGCGGTGACCGCCATCGAACTCGATGAGATCATCGCGGGCAAACTTCCGGGCATGGTCGGTCCCGCCGCGGCCGTCAACCTCAGGACGATCAACGAGGACTTCCTCCGTCTCGACCTGCGCGAGATCGGGCCGGGGCCGTGGATCGTCGTCGGCAACCTGCCCTACGCGGTCGGCACCCCGATTTTGCAGAAGCTGCTGAACTGGAACGACTGGACTCGCGCGGTCCTTATGTTCCAGCTGGAGGTGGGCGAGAGGATTGTCGCCAAGCTCGGCGGCGCCGACTACGGCCTGCTGTCGCTGTCGGTGCTCGCGCGTGCCGACGCGGTGCTGGCGTTCGAGGTTGCGCGCACCGCGTTCATGCCGATCCCGAAAGTGGACTCTGCGGTCGTCGTGCTCACTCGAATCGACCCGCCGCGCCTGCCCGAGACGGAGGAAAAGGCGTTCTGGCGTTTGGCCAAGATCGCGTTCTCCCAGCGCCGGAAGATGGCGTCGGGCGTGCTCTCCAAGGCAATCAACATGCCGCGAAGCGAGGTGGACGCGGCATTTACGGCCGCGGGCCTCGACATATCGGCGCGGCCCGAGGAGATCGCGTTCGACGCCTGGCGCGCGCTTGCGCGTGTGCTATGCCCCTAGATAGAAAGTGGGCGCCGGCGTGCATCGCCGCCGGCGTCTTCGTCATCTTCCACGCTTTCGCGCCGCCGGCGCGGTTTCTGCAGTGGGATGACGCGAAAAATCTTCTTGACAACCAGATGTGGCGGGGTTTGTCTTGGGAAAATCTGAAGTGGATGTGGCGCACCCGCCATTATGGTCCATGGCAGCCGTTGTCGTGGTTTTCTTGGGCCGTCGATTATGAGGTGTGGGGACTCGATGCCGGCGCGTTCCGGCGAACGAACATCGCGCTTCACAGCATCACCTCCGGCCTTTTCTTCCTGGCGTGCCGCCGTTTGCTCCCGCGCGGGTCCTGCGCCGCTTTGGGCGCCGCGCTGTTTTTTGGGCTGCATCCGATGCGCGTCGAGTCGGTCCTATGGATCACGGAGCGACGGGACGTCCTCTCCGGTTTCTTCGCCGTGCTCTCGCTCTATCTGTGGGCGGAGGATCGGCGTCGTTTATCGGCGTTCGCCTTCCTGGGCGCCGTGCTTTCGAAGGGAACCGCCATCGCCGTAATTCCATTCCTTTTCATCATTGATATTTGCATCCTGCGCCGGGATGCCCGGAAATCCGTCATCAGTTTGCTCCCGCACGCCGTCATCGGCCTTTTCGCGGCGTGCAAAAACCTGGGAGGTCTTTACACGGGCGATCTTCCCAGCCTGAACCTTCCCGCCGTGGATAGGGTTCTCGTTGCGTTGTCGGGAGGCTGGTTCTATCTAAGCAAGACATTCTTGCCGTTCAATCTTTCTCCATATTACGCCTTGTCTTTGAACGGCGACGAGATGCGATTGGAAGCGTACCTGGGAGCACTGGCGGCCCTGCTTGTGTCGGCGCTATGCCTCCACCGCAAAGTCCGCGCGTGGGCGGCGCCCGTTTGGTTTTCCTACCTGATCGCGTTGGCGCCTGTATCGGGCTTGCTCCAAAACGGCCGTCAGGCCGCAGCGGATCGATACTCCTATTTTTCTTGCCTTCCCTTCGCCGTGTTGTTCGGCCTCGCTTTGGAGCGGCTGTCCCTTCCGCGGCCGCGCGCCGCAGCCGCCGTTTTGACCGCCACCTCTATTTTTCTTGCGACCGCGACGATCTTTCAATCTCAATACTGGCGCGACGACGTCTCATTGTGGACTCGCGCGGTCGCCATCATGCCGGCCGCGTATCTCCCCAATTCGAACCTTTCCGTCGCGCTGCTTGTCGCCGGCCGCAGCGAGGAGGCGGCGCCCTACCTGGAGACCGCCATTCGCTTGGAGCCCCGTGACGCGCAGGCGCGCGTGAACCTTGCGTCGATCTTGGCGAAGAAAGGCGCATACCCTGCGGCGATCAAGTTGTTCGAAGAGGCCGTTAATTTGCGCCCTCACGACGCGTCGCTCGCGTCTGCCCGGTATAACCTTGGAATTTTGCTGATGCACGAACGCCGTAAAAGCGACGGCCTCGCGCAATTGCGCGAGGCCGCGCGTTTGGATCCGTCTCTTCCGCCGATCAGGGAGGAGTCAAGACGGCGGGCAAGGTGAAGTTGAAGGCCGCGCCCACCTCGGGGAGGCTTTCCACCCAGATGCGGCCGCCATGCGCCGCGACGAGCCCCTTGCAGACGGCCAGGCTGCGGCCTGAGCCCTTGTGCGTGTCGGCGTTCGTCTGATGGAGGGGGTCGAAGAGCCGCGGCAGCTTTTCAGCGGGAATGCCGGGGCCGGTGTCGATGACGCTGAAGCGCACGAACTTGCCTTCACGTTGGGCGGTGCACTTGATCGTGCCGCCCTCGGGGGTGAACCTGAGGGCGTTGTTCAGGAGGTTTGCGAGCACCTGGAGCACGCGTCGCGGATCGGCGTTCACGAGCAGAGAGTCGCCGACGGGGCTGTGCCAGTGCAGGCGGACATCGAGCCGCACGGCCTCAAGCTCCACCGATTCAACGGCTTCCTGGAGCAAAGCGGCTCCCTCGATGGGGTGGGTTTCCACGCTGAAGCCGTCGGACGCGTGGCGTTCGTGGGCGCTCATAAGTATCGGTGGCGCCATTGTAGCACGGTTTCAGGGCTTTTTAGTAGGATGCGGGAGCGGTTGGCCGCGCCCGATTTCAGCAGGAGGAGTACCATGATCGACACCTCGCAATTCCGCAACGGCCTTGTTTTCGAAGACGAAGGTCAGATCGTCCAGATTATCTCCTTCCAGCACCACCGGAAGTCCCAGTCCGCCGCCGTGTACCGCACCACTTTGCGCAACCTCGCCAACAACGCCGTCATCGAGCGCTCCTACGCCTCGGGCGCCAAGTTCCGAGACGTTCCCGTCACCAAGCGCGAGAAGATCTACAGCTACGACGAGGGCGACAAGGCCGTGTTCATGGACAACGAAACCTATGAGCAGGTCTTCTACCCGAAGGAGCTTCTCGGAGACTGCGTGAAGTTCCTGAAGGAGAACATGGAGGTCCTCGCCGTCTATGTCGACGACAAGCTCACCGGCATAGAGCTTCCCGCCAACGTCGTGCTCACCGTGACGTCGACGGTTCCCGGAGTGAAGGGCGACTCCGTCTCCAATATGGTCAAGCCCGCGACGCTGGACACCGGCCTGGAGATCAACGTGCCGTTGTTCGTCAAGGAAGGCGACAAGATCCGCGTGGACACCCGCACCTCCTCCTACGTCGAGCGAGTGAAGGAATGATCAAAGGCGTTATTTTCGACATCGACAACACGTTGACCGACTTCATGAAAATGAAGCGGACGGCGGTCGACGCCGCCGTCGAGGGGATGATGGATGCCGGCCTGCCGGGCGCCAAGGACGACCTCGTCAAGGAGTTCTTCGATCATTACTGGAAGGAAGGCATCGAGGACCAGAAGATCTTCGACAAGATTCTCAAGGCCAAGCTCGGCCACATCGATTATAAAATTCTCGCCAGCGGCATCCTCGCCTACCGGCGCTCGAAGAACGGGACGATGACCTTATACCCGCGCGTCAACCAGACTTTGATCGAGTTGATGAAGATGGGCCTCGATCTCACCGTGATCTCCGACGCGCCGAAGATGGAGGTGTGGCTGCGCATCGTCAGCCTCGGCCTGCACCA